>NZ_JBEYWQ010000004.1:0-500304 GCF_040644495.1 Microbispora sp. NPDC046973
GCTATTAAACGGCAAAAATATCCAAACCAATATTTTTCTCCTCCCCAGGCAAAGCGCCCGCGGGGGCCCGCCCGCCGGCGGGCGGCGCGGGCCGGACCGCGGGTCCTACGGGAGCGACCCTCCGAGCAGATGCGCCATGGCCCGGCGAACCAGGTCCGTCCGCATCGCCTGAGTCGTCGCGCCCTCGGCGCCGAAGCCGAAGTAGACCGTGTCCTTGGTGGTGATGCCCGCGCCGTCGTCGAGCGACCGGTCGCTGCGCGCCCAGTCGTTCAGCGCGGTCGCCGACCCGGGAGGCGGCCCGGCGACGGTCCAGCCGCCCAGGTCGTCCTCGAACGAGGTCTCCGTGAGGGTCGCGCCGTCGGCCTTGACGCTTACGTCGTCCAGCCACACGCCGAGACCCTGGGTGCCCCAGTCGCTGATGTAGGAGATCGACACCTCGACCTTCTTGCCCGCGTACGCCGTCAGGTCGACCGACCACTGCTGCCAGCCGTTGGACGAGCCGGTGGCCGCGTGCCACGTACCGGTCGTGCCGGTGGCGGTGCAGGACGACGCGCCGTCGTACGTCTGGTAGTGGGCGGTGAACGGATGGATGTCCACCCAGCCGGCGGCGCAGCTGTCGCCCGCCTCCTGCGAGGTGTGTCCGTTGACGTCGGGCAGCGTCGTCCAGTCGTCCTGGCCCGCCGTGTGCGCCTCGACGGTCAGGAAGTCCCAGTTGGGCTCGGTGTTGTACGACGTCCAGAACGACAGCTCGCCGCTGGTCTTGCCGGTGAGGTCGATCGTCCTCGTCAGGCGCTTGTAGGACACGTCCGCCTGGCCGCTCTGCACGTTCCAGGAGCCGGTGTGCGGGCTGAACGGCGATCCCGCGCCGTACTGCCACTTCAGCGGGGCAGAGCTGGCGAACTGCGGGAACCGGTCGGCCGGCAGGACCGAGGAGGTCGTGACGAACGAGGAGGTGCGGTTCTGGTTGCCGGGCGAGTCGCCGCCGTTGAGCGTGCCGGTGAAGCCGGCGAACGCGCCGCCGGCGCCCCGGAGCGGCAGCGTGTTCCCGCCGGCGTCCTGGCCGCCGCCCTCCACGTAGGTGTAGGCGCCCAGGTAGTACTGCACGAAGTCGTTGCTCAGCGAGAGGCACGGCGGCTTGCTGAGGGTCGTGCACTCGGGTTGCGCCGGATAGTCCGGCTCATACCAGTAGGAGCCGTTGGTGTTCTGGGCGTACAGCGCGTACTTGCCGGTGGCGAGCAGCTTGCCGCCCTCGTTGAGGTAGTCGCGGAACGCCAGCTCCAGGGCCTCGGCCAGATTGGCGGCGCTGCCGCCGGGCTGCCCCGACGCACGGGGGATGATGTCGTCGCCGGTCTCCCAGACGACGGCCTTGTAGTGGCTGAGGACCCCGAGCGGGTGGGGCGCCTTGCGGCCGTTCCTGTCCACGTCGTACACGTC
The DNA here is from genome assembly GCF_040644495.1 of Microbispora sp. NPDC046973. Taxonomy (NCBI): domain Bacteria; kingdom Bacillati; phylum Actinomycetota; class Actinomycetes; order Streptosporangiales; family Streptosporangiaceae; genus Microbispora; species Microbispora sp. NPDC046973. Next base: position 1,435 of record NZ_JBEYWQ010000004.1, read on the forward strand.
GGAGGAGTAGCCGGCCTCCGAGAGCGCCTTGGCGTAGTCGTCGGCGTACTTCGCCTCCGTGACGCCCTGGACCGGGCTGATGCCCGTGACGTCCTCCGCCGCGACGATCAGGACCTTGCCGCCGATGTCCGCGGCGACCTTGTAGGTGAACTCCTCGCTCTTCTCGGTGAGCGAGCGGAACCACACCTTCACGGTGTCGCCGGGTTTCGCGCCCTTGACCGTGCCCCTGAGCTGGTGGAAGTAGGTGTCGTAGCCGTCGCCGTACCGCTCTCCGCCCTTCCACTCGGAGGTCGGGACGATCGTGGTGCGGCCGCCGTTGATCTGGTAGTTGAGGAACACCGGCCCGAGCTTGCGCTTGGCGTCCACCTGCACGACCTGGTCGGTGCCGTAGCTGACGTCGAACGCGTCCACGACGAAGTCGGGCACGGTGTTGCCGAGGTGACTGACCGGCTCGCTCGGGTCGAGCGCCGACTTCGCGACGTCGAGCGCGAAGGGAAGCTGCTTTTCGAACTCGGCCTGCACCAGCGCCTCGTCGTCGGGGAAGACGAAGCCGCAGCCGTCGCAGCCCTCCTCCAGCTCCGGCGTCCAGGCGAGCGTGCCGTACGCCTTGTGGGCGTGGTCGGTGGTCTCGCCGTTGGTGGTGTAGAGCTCGGCGCCGACCCCGGGGTCGAAGCCGGGGACGGCCGGCTTCTCGTCGGTGCCGGTCAGCGCCAGGTAGACGGGGTCGTCCGCGGTCTTCGTGGCGACCTGCCAGCCCTCGGGATACAGCAGCAGCGGGCCGTAGGAGTGGTAGTTGACCTGCGCCTTGAAGCGCAGCCGCTTGAGCAGGCCGTCCATGGCCCGGGTCTCGGGCTCCGACGCCGGGCCGGTGCCGCGGTAGGTCTCACTGCTGAAGACGCTGGAGGAGCCCTCTTCGTCGTACCCCCAGCGGGTGGGGAAGTTGCGGTTGGGGTCGACGCCGTCGTTGCCCGTGATCTGGCCGTCGCCGTCGTTGTCCCGGAGGTTCTTGCGCCAGAGGCGGTTGCCCTCGGTGAAGGTGAAGTCGTAACCGTCGGGGTTGGCGACCGGCACGAACCACACCTCGGTGGTGGTCAGCAGCCGGCCGACGTCGGATTTGCCCTTGTTGGCCACCAGATACTTCAGCAGCCGCATGTCGACCTCGGTCGCGATCCACTCACGGGCGTGCTGGGTGGCCGAGTAGAGCACCGACGGCTTGACGCCGTCGGGCAGCACCCGGGCCAGCTTCGTCAGCTTCAGCGCGAGGATGTCCTTCCCCTGGAGGGTCTTGCCGATCGTCTCCAGCTTCGCGATGTCCTTGTTGGCGTCCGCGATGGTCCGGAGCTGGTCGGCGATCCCGCCCTTCTCGGAGTAGGACTTCCAGACGGTGTATCCGCCGGCCGCCTGCGCCTTCGCGGCCTGCAGCTGGGTCTGGCCCTGCGGGTTGCGCACCGGCTGCGGCCGGTAGCCCAGGATCTGGAGCTTCTTGAGTTCGGCGGGGGTCGCCGTCAGTTCGACGTGCTCCTTGTCGCCCGCGAGGTGCCGCTGGACGACGTCGAAGCCCTTCTGGGTCAGCGTGCCCGAGGTGCCGGGTGCGCTGTCGAGCTGGTAGAGGTCGGCTTGGTCCGCTGGGGGGAGCGGGTCGCCCTGGCCGGCCTGGGCCGGGGAGACCGGCAGCAGGAGCGCCGCGCCGAGAGCCGCGGCGGCCAGAGTCGAGACGATCTCTCGTCGGGACATCGGTGAGCCCTTCGTGGAGGGTGACGATCTCCCGAATCTCTGCCGGGGTCAAATCGCGTTCAAGTGCGGTAAGGCGACGCGTAAGTCTCGAATTGGTCACAGCCCGGGAAATCCGGGCCTTGTCCGCTTTAGACCCAAGAGTTTCACCTGTTCCGGTAGCAGACGTAAAGATCGTCTTCTATAGTTTCAGGCCGAATCCGAGTGGAGGTCGCGTGCGGTCGGGACGCTGGGCCAGGCTGGCGGTGGTCACCACCGCGTTGCTCGTCGCACCATCTGTCTCGGGTGCCGTCTCGGGTGCGCTCACCGCGGAGGCCGAGCCGGACCAGCAGGCCAAGCTCCGCAAGCTCACCCAGGAGGCCGCGGCGCTCCAGAAGGAGTACCGCGGCGAGATCCTCAGCCTGGATGACGCGAAACGGGCCGCGCAGAAGGCGTCCAGCAGGGTCAAGAAGCTCAAGGGAGACCTGCTCGCGGCCCAGCGGCAGGTGGCCGCGTTCGCCCAGACCTCGTACATGAGCGGGGGCGCGGACGCCTCCCGGATCTTCTCCCTGTCGGCCGACCCGAGCTCACTGGCGACGCTGGCCTATCTCGGCACCGTCAGGACCGAGCGGCTCAACAGCGTCAAGGACCTCGTCGCCAAGCAGAAGAAGGCGGCCGCCTCGGCGGCCGACGAGATCGACAAGCTGCAGGCGCACATCAAGGAGCTCAAGTCGAGGCGCGGCGAGGTCGAGCGCCTGATGGCGAAGTACGGCTTCCAGGCGCCCGACGCCGGCAGCGGCCTGACGCAGCGCATGATCTCGACGCGCAACGCCATCATGTCGCAGTTCCCGATGCCCTTCGGCGTGGGCTGCCTGCGGCCCGGCGACCCGGGAGAGCACGGCAAGGGCCGGGCCTGCGACTTCATGATGAGCAGCGGCGGCCGGATGCCCGACGCCGTGGCCAAGGAGCGCGGAGACGCCCTCGCGCAGTGGTGCATCCAGCACGCGAGCGAGTACGGAATCATGTACATCATCTGGCAGCAGCGCTTCTACGACATGCGCACCGGCGCCGGGTGGCGGATGATGTCCGACCGCGGCGGCATCACCGCCAACCACTACGACCACGTTCACGTGTCGGTGCTCTGAGCCTCCAGGAACTTCCGCAGCCAGTGGTAGGACGCCTTGGGGGTGCGCTGCTGGGTCTCGAAGTCGACGTGGACCAGGCCGAACCGCTGGTGGTAGCCCTCGGCCCACTCGAAGTTGTCCAGCAGTGACCAGACGAAGTAGCCCCGCAGGTCCACGTCCGCCTGGCGCATCGCCGTGATGTGGCCGTCCAGGTAGGCGATCCGCTCCTGGTCGTCCACGCCGTCGTACGAGCAGCCGTTCTCGGTGACGTAGACGGGCGGCAGCGCGTCGCCGTACCGGGCCTTGAGGGAGTCGAGCAGTTCGCGCAGGCCGTCGGGGACGACGGGCCAGCCGAACGCGGTGGTGGGAACCCCGGAGATCTCCTCGAACCGGAACGGCAGGCCGTCCCCGCCGGGGCCGCCGATCCGGGTGGGGTTGTAGTAGTTGATCCCCAGCCCGTCGAGGGGCTGGGCGATCGTCTCCAGGTCGCCGGGTTTCACGGGGATCTCGACGCCGAACGCCGTCAGGTCGGGGTAGGCGCCGGTGAGGACCGGGTCGTTGAACAGCCGGTTGTGCAGGATGTCGTAGGTCTCGGCGGCGGCCAGGTCCTCGGGGGAGTCCGAGGCGGGCCAGACCGGGGTGCAGTTGTTGGTGATCAGCACCTGCTGCGCCCCGGCCGCCCGCAGGGCCTGCGCGGCCAGGCCGTGCCCGAGCAGCTGGTGGTGGGCCACCGGCAGCGCGTCGAACATGAGGGCCCTGCCCGGGGCGTGTATGCCCAGGCCGTATCCCTCCACCATGTGGACGAACGGCTCGTTGAGCGTGATCCACATGCGTACGCGGTCGGCCAGCCGTTCGGCCGCGACGGCGGCGTAGTCGGCGAAACGGCGGGAGGTGTCACGGTTGAGCCAGCCGCCCTCGTCCTCCAGCGCCTGTGGCAGGTCCCAGTGGAAGAGCGTCGGCACGGGGGTGATGCCGCGCTCGCACAGCGCGTCGACGAGACGGTCGTAGAAGTCGAGCCCGGCCTGGTTCACCGGTCCGGCGCCGGTGGGCATCACCCGAGGCCAGGCGATGGAGAAGCGGTAGGCGTCGACGCCGAGGCCGGCCATGAGCGCCACGTCCTCGGGGTAACGGTGGTAGTGGTCGCAGGCCACGTCGCCCGTGTGCCCGTCGCGGACCTTCCCCGGCGTGTGGGAGAAGGTGTCCCAGACGGAGGGCCCTCTGCCGTCCTCGTTCACCGCGCCTTCGATCTGGTAGGCCGCGGTGGCCGTACCCCAGAGGAACATGATGCCGCCTCTCTCAGCTAATATGAGGAGAACTCATGTTAACTCGGCTGACCGAAAAGCGGGAGAGAATGGCGGGATGACAACAGGGGGAGCGTTGCGCCGACGGCCCGCACAGCGTCGCAGTCAGGAGCGGGTCGAGCGCATGCTGGACGAGTGCGCCCTGCTGCTCGACGAGGTGGGGTACGCCGCCCTGACCACCAAGGAGGTCGCCCGCCGGGCCGAGGTGCCGATCGGGACCTTCTACCAGTTCTTCACCGACAAGCAGAGCCTGGTCCGCGCGCTCGCGCTGCGGAACCTGGAGGCGTACCTGGACCGGATCGCCTCCCGGCTGGCCGCCGCCCCGCCGTCCGACTGGGCGGATGCCGTGGACCTGGTCGTCGACGAGTTCGTACGCATGAAGCGGACCACGCCCGGCTTCGGGGTGGTGGACTTCGGCGAGGTGCTCGCCGCTCCCGGCGGCCCCGCCTTCCCCGGCACCCAGCGGATGCTCGACGAGGCGCTGGAGAACAACGTGGTCGTCGCCGACCGGCTGCGCTCTCTCCTCGTGGACCTGCTCGGCGTGGCGCCGGGCGACGGCCTGTCCCGCGCCTTCGTGGTCGCCGTCGAGGCCGCCGACGCCGTGCTCAAGCTGGCCTTCCGCGCCCACCCCGACGGCGACCCCGACCTCATCGCCGAATGCAAACGTCTCGTCCGCCGCTACCTCTCCGACCACCTTCAATAAGCGACCATGCAGACTGGCTGCAGAAGCGCGAGACGAGGACCCCGGGGCTGTCGGCTTGGGAGTAGTTCTTGCGACCGCACGCAGGGCGCGCCGCGCCCGCGGAACTTTGCCGGGTTCCGTAGGCCACGACGGCGCCGGCCGCTGCGCCGGCTACGACCGGAGGATCGCCTTCGCCTTGTCGAGGGCCGGGTCCTTGCCGGTGGACGCGTCCGCCGCGGTCAGCGGCGCGTAGTAGTCCGGGGGGACGCCGACGCCGTCGATGATCTCGCCGTTCGCCCCGATGACGTGCTGTGACGGCAGGCGGATCAGCCGGCTGTCGTTGAGCGCGTACAGGTGGGCGGGACCGGAGTTGACTCCCGCCGTGCGGGTGCCCACGAGGGTGCCCAGGTGAAGGTCCTTGACGCCCGTCGCGAACATCTCGCATGCGGAGGCGCAGCCGTCGTCGGTGAGGGTGACCATGGGCAGGTGCAGCAACGGGGTGTTGTCGTTGACGGGCTGGGGATGGCAGGTGCCGTCAGCGTCGCAGAAGGAGACGGCCGCGGCGCCGTGGACGAACGCGCCCATCAGCATGTTGCCCTCTTCCCCGACTCCGCCGTGGTTGCCACGGAGGTCGAAGATGATGCCGGTGAGCTTGGTGGTCGCCTGGAGGCCGGCGATCGCCTTGAGGGCTTCCTGGGCGACGCCCGGGTAGAAGGCGTCGAAGCGGATGTGGGCGATCCCGCCGGCCACCAGGGTGGCGGTCACGTGCGGCTGAGGTTGCGCAGGCAGCGGTCCGGGGGTGACGCGCACGTGCAGGGTCCGGCCGGTGGCGGGCCGTCGTACGGTGAGGGTCACCGGGGTGCGCCTGGGGTACGCCGGATGGAGCGAGTCCACGACTCCTGGGTTGAGCCGGCCGTTGGTGAAGACGGGGACGCCGTTCACCGTCTCGATGACGTCTCCGGGCCTGAGCTTGGCCTTGGCGGCGGGGGTGCCGGCGCCGACCGTGGTGAGGAAGAGCGGCCCGGTGAAGTCCGGGGCGGTCTCGGCCGGGGGGAGGAGCCTGTTCAGGCCGATGCCCAGGCCCCACGGGTGGGCGTCCTGCGGGGCACCCGGGTCGCCGGGGGAGTAACCGGCGTGGTTGTCGTGCAGGGCGGCGAACATCCCCTGGATCGCGGCGACGGCGAGCGAGGAGCGCAGCGCCTGGTCGTCCGGCACCGCGTCCAGCACCTCCTGGAACCGCCGGGCGAAGAGCTGCCAGTCCTTGTCGCGGTCGCCGGTCAGCGCCGGCAGTACGGCGTTCGGCCGGTCGGCACCGCGTTTGCGCAGTTCCCGGACGACGGCCTGGAAGGCGTACTGGAGCAGCGGGCGGTCGTCGAGCCGGGCAGCGCCGTAGTAGTTGTCGAAGATGCAGTAGTACACCTGCTCCACGGTGCTGACGGAGGTCGGGGCCGGGGCCTGCGCGGGCGGCTGGGGTTTTGTCGGGTCGTACGGTACGCAGGCCGCCGGCCTGTCGGCCTGCTGCGCGGCCGCCGACGGGCCGGCGGACGCGGTCAGGCCGGTGACCAGAACGCCGCCGGCGACCACGGCGATCCCGGTCGCGGCCAGCGCGCGCCGCTGCCGGAGCAGCCCGACCCGGCGGCGGCCGGGCCGGCGGTCGGCCGGTGTGGTGGCGGTCAATGTGGTCGCGTCCGGCTGAGGGGCGGCCGGTGTGTTGTTCATGCGGAATGCTCCTGAACTCGCGTCGTTCGTGCCGTGGGCATCGCCGCGTTCGGTGCGGCGGCGCTGACGGACGTTCTACGCGACGGGCGGTTTCACCGAGGTTTCGTCGCCATGGGAAAGCCGACCGTGACGACCAGGCCGCCCCCGGGCCGTGGGACGACGGTGAGGGTGGCGTCGTGGGCGGATGCGATGGCCGAGACGATGGACAGGCCCAGGCCGAACCCCTGGGACGACCCGCGGCGGCCGGTACGGGCCGGGCCGAGGCGCTGGAAGGGCAGGAGGATCCGCTCGACGGCGTCCGCGGGCACGACCGGGCCGGTGTTGGCGACCGTGAGGACGGCGCGGCCGGCCTGAGTGCCGGTGGTGACGTCCACCTGCCCGCCGGGCACGTTGTAGCGGATCGCGTTGTCCAGCAGATTGGCGACCAGCCGTTCGGCGAGCGCCCGGTGGCCCGAGGAGACGGCCGCGCCGGTCGAGGGGCGCAGGGTCACCTGCCGCTCGTGTGCCGCGGGTGCCCGGGCGGCCACGGCTTCCCGGACGAGCCGGGCCAGGTCGAAGGGGTGGCGCTCGTCGAGGCCCGCGTGCCCGCGGGCCAGGGTGAGCAGCGCTTCGATGAGCCGTTCCTGCTGCTGCCCGGCGGCGAGTATCCGTTCGTGGGCCGTACGCAGGGACTCGAGGGTTGGTTCGGGGTCGGCCAGGGCGACCTGGCCCAGCACGCGCTGGCGGGCCAGCGGCGTGCGCAGCTCATGGGAGGCGTTGGCGACGAACTGCCGCTGCGCCTGGAAGGAGCCGTCGAGCCGGGCCAGCAGCGCGTCGAATGTGTCGCCCAACTCCCGCAGTTCGTCGCGCGGGCCGGCCAGGGCCAGCCGCCGGTGCAGGCTGGTGGCCGAGATGTCCCGTGCGATGGAGGTGATGGTCCGCAGCGGGCGCAGGACACGGCCGGCCACGACCCAGCCCAGCAGCACGGACGCCAGTGACATCAGACCCAGGGCGATCGCCGACTGGACCAGCAGGGTGTGCAGCATGGCGGACTTCTGGCGGGCCATGTTCCGCTGCACGTCCCTCTGCGCGGCCGCCATCACGGCGTCCGTCGCCTCGCCGCCGGGCGGTGGCCCCCAGGTTCCGGGTGCCGGGGCCGCCGGCGCGGTCGGGCTGGGGCTGGCAACCGTCACGGCCAGCTTCACCACGGCGGGCGGACGGTCGACGGCCCCGACCACCAGACCGTACGTGACCGCGAGCAGCGCGGCGCCGGACACCAGGAACAGCCCTCCGTACAGGGCGGTCAGCCGCAGCCGTACGGTGCGGCGGGGCAGGCTCGTGCGAACGATCAGGCCGGTGAGCCGGCGCAGAGCAGCGGGCACGATGTCGCGGGCGGGGGTGCGGGCGGGCATGTGAACGTGGCGACCTTTCGGATGGATCCTGCGCGCTGCTCGGCCGGGCGGACCGCCGACGTGGGCAACCGCGGGCAGGCCCGAAAGGACCGTGCGGGAGATCGCCGGATGCTACCGCTCGAACGGGCCCGGCCACTTCGCCCGCACCATCCCTCAGATCCGGTAACCGCTCCTGGCCACCGTCTCGATGACCGGCGGCGCCCCGAGCTTGGCCCGCAGCCGGCTGATGGTGATCTTCACGGCGCCGGTGAAGGGGTCGGCGGCCTCGTCCCAGACTCGTTCGAGCAGCTCCTCGGCGGAGACGGCACGGCCCCCGGCGGCGAGGAGCAGTTCGAGGACGCCGAATTCCTTGGGCGTGAGGGCCAGCGGACGGCCGGCCCGTACGGCGGTGCGCCGGGCGCTGTCGACCAGGAGGTCGCCGTGGCGGACCACCGGCGGTACGGCAGGGTGCGCGCGGCGGGCCAGAGCGGCGATCCGGGCGACGAGGACGGGGAAGTCGAAAGGCTTGGGGAGATAGTCGTCGGCACCCAGGCCCAGCCCGTCCACGATGTCGTCCGCCGTGCCCGCGGCGGTGAGCATCAGGATGCGGCTGCGGCATCCGGCGGCGATCAGCGCCGCGCAGACCTCGTCGCCGTGCGTCCCGGGCAGGTCCCGGTCCAGGACGACCACGTCGTACGCGTCGCCGTCGGAGCCCAGCCGTTCCAGCGCCTCCGTACCGTCGAACGCCACGTCGACGGCCATCTGCGCGCGGCGCAGGCCCACCGCGACGACCTGTGCCATTTCCTCGTCGTCCTCGACGATGAGCACGCGCATCCCAGCGGCCCCCTCTCCTGTCGTCGTCCCAGTGTCCCGCAGCCTCACCCGGGCCGGCTCCGGCTCGGGCCGGGCGAACGCACCAGTGACATACGGGGCCCGGTGCCCTCGGCACCGTGAAAATGGGCGGCGAAGTGCTGGAGCAATGGCAGTACGAAGCGACCTCGGGCGGACGTACTCGGTAAGCGATCGATGACGAGAGCCGCACTATCTGGATTGCGTCCGGGGAGATGGCGTGGGGGCGAGCTGGTCTGCAACAAAGGGGTTCAACCCTGCGAAGCTGTCTGCGCGCTCAGTGCCCGTGCCAGAGCCGGAAGGACGCGGCCGGGCTCGATCGTCGTGATCGAGTGGGTCGCGACGCCGTTCACGACGAACGGGTCCTCCGCGCTGATCCGCTCGATGGTCTCGCGATCCACGCCGCGCGCCACGATTGCCCCGCCCTCAGACGACGGCACCGTCTGCCCCGAGACCAGGAAGACGCCGTCCGCGTGGTGTCGTTCGAGATAGCCGACGTGATCGCGGACGAAGGGGGCGGCGTCTTCCTCGGAGCCGGTGTAGGAGACGATCAGCACGTGCAGCATTCCGCCATTCAAGCAGCCCGGCCGGCCAGGAGGCGGGTCGTGATGTCCGCCAGGCGTTCGCCCTGGTAGCGGGCGGCTGCGAGAGTCTCCTCGGCCGGGGTGCCCGCGCCGCCCCGGTGGGCGGTGCCGTACGGGTTGCCGCCCGCGGGGTAGACCACCGGGTCGGTGTAGCCGGGCGAGACGATGATCGAACCCCAGTGGTGGAAGGTGTTGTAGAGGGCGAGGATCGTCGACTCGTTGCCGCCGTGGGCATTGTGAGCGCTGGCGAAACCGGTGGCGGGCTTGTTGGCCATGACGCCCTGCTGCCAGATGCCGCCCGTGGTGTCGATGAACTGCTTGAGCTGTGAGGCGATGTTGCCGAAACGGGTCGGCGAGCCGAAGGCGTAGGCGTCCGCCCAGATCAAATCGTCCAGCGTGGCGACCTCGACGTCCTTGGCGGCCTCGACGTGTTCGCGCCAGGCCGGGTTGGCGTCGATGGCGGAGTCCGGTGCCAGTTCGGGGACCCGGCGCAGCCGGACCTCGGCGCCGGCCTTCTCCGCGCCCTCGGCGACCGCCTTGGCGAGCTGGTGGACGTTGCCGGTGGCCGAGTAGTAGATGACCGCGATCTTGGCACTCATGATGACGTCTCCTCCGAATGACGACGATCAACCGGATAGCTATCCGGTTCGATGGCAGTAAATCGGATAACAATCCGGTTTGCAACCCGGAAAATGGATCTCCAGTCCGGTAGCCTCGGGACATGCCCCGCACTGAGCTTCCCGTCACAGGACAGGCGCTGCCGGAGCGTGCCGATGCCGCTCGGAACCGGCGGAAGATCCTCGACGCGACCGCTCGCCTCATAGCGGAGCAGGGCCCGGAAGCCGTCACCATGAATGCCGTGGCGCACGCCGCGGGGATGGGCGTCGGCACCGTCTACCGCCGGTTCGGCGACGTGAGCCGCCTGCTGTTCGCGGTGCTGGACGACGGCGAGCAGCGCTTCCAGCAGGCTTTCATGTCCGGTCCGCCGCCGCTGGGCCCCGGCGCCCCGCCCGCCGAGCGGCTGCGCGCCTTCCTCCACACGGTCGCCGACCGGATCATCGAGCAGGGCGCGATCATGCGGGCGGCCGAGAGCGCCTCACCGGGAGCCCGCTACCAGAGCGGCGCCTACCTCACCATGCACACGCATGTGTCCCTGCTGCTGCGCGAGATGAGACCCGAGTCGGATCCCACGGTCCTGGCCCACTTGCTGCTCGCGCCGTTCGTGCCGAGCCTGATCGAGCACCTCACGGTCGACTGCGGTGTGACGGAGGACCAGATCAAGGCCGGCATCGACAGCCTGCTCGAGCTTCGGCGACGGCCGCCCGCCTCATCGGGGTGACCGTGGCGTGACGACCCAGACGCCCGTGCCGTACATGGCCAGCCCGAGCACGACGAAGGCGGCGGCGACGGGGTAGCGCAGCCCGGGCGGCATGTACGTGGCCAGGAACCAGCTGTGGCGCAGCATGCCGTTGGCCACGAAGACGGCGGCGACGATGCCCTGGGGGACCAGCGGGATGGCGCCGAAGCCGAAGCACCACCCGGCGATCGTCTTCTGCGTCGTGGACAGCTGATCGAAGCGGGACGTAACCGTCGTCTGCGACTTGCGGCCGGTCCGCATCGCGTCCAGCAGTTCCGGGCCGTGCGACCGCAGCCGCCGTTCGGCGAGCAGGCCGAAGCCCCAGTGACACAGCACGCCGGTCGCGACGCCGACGGCCACGCCGGCCCAGCCGTACCGGAACGCCGCCAGGCCCGCGGGCACGCCCGTCAGGAGCACTAGCGCGAGCATCAGATAGGCCAGCCCGGTCAGGCCGCCGTCGTCCTCGCTGGTGCGCAGCGGGTTGCCCGCGCGGCGATGCGGGTCGGTGCCGGGCACCAGCCCATACACCGAGACCAGCGGCACCAGCCCGGCCGCGCCGCCCAGCAGGGCGGGCAGCAGTGCCAGGATCAGGGGCCACGGTCCACCGGTGACCGCGGTGAACGCCACTGTCAGCACGATCGCCACCGGCGCGTGTGCCGACAGCCAGGCCAGTTGCCTACCGCGCACGCCGCTCGCGCTCGGTGTCATCAGCGTCAGCCACAGCGCTGTGCCGTCGGTGCCGTACAGGTTGGCGGTCGTGGCCGCGGCCATCACGATGAAGATCGGCCCCGCGTACGGCAGCATGCCGTCCCAGCCGAGGATCAGCGGGCTGGCCGCGAAGCAGACGCCGTACGACAACGCGAAGGTCAGCTGGTGGTTGCGCACCAGGTCGCGCGACCAGGTGCGCAGCTCCTTGGCGACGATCGCGCCGTTGGCGGTCGCCGACCGCATCGGTCGCCTGCCCCGCGTGGAGGGTCGCGCGGCGCCCGCACGCCTGCTGAGCAGGGCGGCCCACGCGCCCAGGAGCAGCAGCGCCAGGAGGGCCAGCGCCGCGAGCGCCCACCACTCGCCCCGTACGGCCAGCAGGCCCCAGCCGGAGGGCAGGTACCAGACCGCGGCGGGCAGGCCGGTCTGGCCGAAGACCACGAAGAAGACCCAGATCTGGCCGAGCGCCGCCAGTATCGCGCCATTGAGCACGCCCGAGGCGATCGCACCGGGCCGGGTGCGCAGCGCCAGCCCGACCACCGCCACGCAGACCTTCGACAACAGCACGAAAACGGCCAGTTGCAGCGCCATCGCCGGCACCGCCACCAGGGCGTTGGCGACGCCGAGCCGGACCCCCGCGACCAGCAGCCCGAGCAGGGCGGTCAGGCTCACCAGCGGCGCCAGGCCGACGAAGGCCGAGACCAGCAGCCCGGCCGCCAGCCGGCGCGGCGGCAGGCCCAGGAGCGAGAAGTACTCCGGACGCAGCGTCTCGTCGCCACCGCCCATGAAGATCGGGCCGAGCATCCAGCCCAGCAGCCAGACCGCGTACGCGGCCGCCGGCAGGTCCGGATCGGTGAAGGCCAGATAGACCGTTCCCGCCGCGAGCAGAGCGCCGAGCGCCGCGCCCGTGCCCGCGGTCAGCGCCCGCTCGCCGTGGAAGGCGTGGCGCAGCACCGCGACCTTCATCCGGGCCATGGTCAGCGCGACAGCCACGACAGCTCCTTGACTCCGCTGTCCTGCTCGCCGACGAGTTCGACGAAGGTCTCCTCAAGCGAGCGCGCGCCGCGCACCTCGTCCAGGGTGCCGGCCGCGGCCACCGTGCCCTTGTCGATCACCGCGACGTGGTCGCACAACTGCTCGACCAGAGCCATGACGTGGCTGGACAGCACGACCGAGCCGCCGCCCGCGACGAAGCCGCGCAGGATCGTCTTGATCGTGGCGGCGGACACCGGGTCGACCGCTTCGAACGGTTCGTCCAGCACCAGCAGCCGCGGCGCGTGCAGTAGCGCGGTGGCGAGCCCGATCTTCTTGCGCATGCCGGTCGAGTACTCGATGACCAGCGTCTTCTCCGCGCCGTCCAGCTCCAGCACGGTCAGCAGGTCCTCGGCCCGTCGCGCCACCACGTCCTTGTCCAGGCCCCGCAGCAGGCCCAGAAAGGTGAGCACCTCGCGCCCCGTCAGCCGCTCGGGCATGGCCAGCCCGTCGGGCAGCACTCCGACCATGGCCTTGGCCCGCTCCGGGGCGGACCAGACGTCCTCGCCGAAGATCCTGGCGCTGCCGTCGTCGGGGCGCAGCAGGCCGACGGCCATGGACAGGGTGGTGGTCTTGCCGGCGCCGTTCTGGCCGACGAGTCCGAAAAAGGAGCCCGGGAGGACGCTGAGGTCGATGGCGTCGACGGCGAGCTTGCCGCCGAATCGCTTGGTCAGCCGGCTGATCTCCAGCGCCGGGGTCACGGGGTTCTCCTGGTGGCGAGAGAAAAGACGGTGGACAGCTCGGCGGCAAGGGTGCGGAGGTCGAGGTCGGGGTCGTTGAGCAGGTGACCGGGCACGGCGTCGACGGCGCCGCGAATGGCGATCGCCATCGGCCGCAGCGGGAAATCCCGGAACTCGCCGGTGTGCTGTCCCCAGGCCAGCACCTTCTCGATGTCGGCGAGCGCGGTTTCCTGTTGCTTGGCGTACGGGCCGTCGCGGTCGTGGGTGATGATCTCCACGAGCGCCAGCAGGGGTTCGCGGTGCAGGCGCATGAACTCGAGGTTCGTCTCGAAATACACGCGCAGCGCGTCGGCGGCGGTCGTCTGCGCCAGGATGCGCGGCACCATCAGATCGGTGGCGAGCTTCACCACGTGGGCGACGACCGCGTCGATCAGTTCGTCCTTGCCGCCGAAGTGGTACGAGATGAGCCCAGGGGTGATCTTCGAGAGTTCGGCGATCCTCGCCATCGACGCCTGCCGGTAGCCGAGCGTCGCGAGGGCCTTGATGGTGCAGTCGATGATCTGCGCCCTGCGGGCGTCCTCGGTGAACGTCCGCTCTCCTGATGCCATATTCAGGACCCTGAACGCTCATTCAAAAGCTCCGCAAGATCTGGCGGCCGAAGAGCGCCTGCGGCGGGGCCGGCTTCGACTCTCCGCCGCAGGCACACACCCCCGGCGTCAGGCGGGGGCGTCGAGGCGGGCGATCTGCTCGTCGTCGAGCTTGACGTCGACGAGCAGCTCCTCGAGCTGGGCGACCGAGCTGACGCCGACGATCGGGATGATGTCCTGCGCCCGCAGCCAGGCGAGCACGACCTGGTTGCGCGTCGCGCCGAGCTCGCCGGCCACCTCGTCCAGCACCGCCAGCCGCCTGGTGGTGCCCGGGTGGTCGTAGTGCTCGGGCAGCGGCTTGCCGGCGTACGCGCCCGCCAGCAGCGAGGTGTAGACCCACAGCGTCAGGTCGCCCTCGGAGCGCACGTAGTCGAGCAGTTCCTCGGTGACCAGGGTGTGCCCGCCCTCGGGCAGCCGTACGCCGGGGCGCGGGCGGAGGTAGGAGTGGCGCAGCTGCACGTGGCTGTAGCGGCTGCCGCCGCGTGCCGCCGCCAACGAGCGGGCCCGCTCCAGCCGCCACACCGCGTGGTTGCTCGCGCCCACCTCCTTGGCCTTGCCGGCGAGCACCAGTTCGTCGAAGGCGGCGATCGTCTCCTCGAGCGGCGTGGACCTGTCGTCGATGTGGGCCCAGTACACGTCCACGTGATCGGTGCCGAGACGCCGCAGGCTGCCCTCGATCGCGGCCCGGACCACGCCGGCGGACAGGCCCTCGGCGGCGTCGAGCGTACGGGCGCCGGGCACGGACGGGCGGGCGCCGCACTTGGTGCTGATCACCACCTGGTCCCGGTTGCGCCGGGAGGCGAGCCACCGGCCGATGGTGGTCTCGCTTTCGTCCCCGGTCGCGCCCTCCTGCCAGAACGGATAGTTGTTGGCCGTGTCGAGGATCGTTCCGCCGCCTTCGACGAAGCGGTCGAGGATGGCGAACGAGGTCGCGTCGTCCACAGTGGTCCCGAAGGGGATCGTCCCCAGAGCGATTCTCATGCCGACCACCCTGCCGCCTGGAGCGCACTCCAGCACAAGCGGCTTTCACCGGCGGCGGGTGAGGGCCTTGCGCCCCCGCGCCACGATGGTCTCGACGTCCGTCAGGTCGCTCATGTCGTGGGCGCTCGCCAGCGCCTCCTTCGCCGCGTCGTAGGCGTCGAGGACCGCGTTCCAGTCCACGTCGCCGGTCCGGTCCGTCAGGCTGTCGATCTCCTCGCCCAGCCGGGTCACGTTCTCCTCCTGGACGCGTCTGGCGTCCTCGAACCGGGCCGCTGTCTCGGCGGCCTTCTCCCTGGCGGCTCTCCGCCGTCGCACCCTCGCCGTGGTCAGCCCGGCGACGATCCAGAAGGCGACCAGGCCGGCGATGCCGAAGAAGATCAACCATCCGGCGGACATGCGGCTGGAGGACCCCGACAGGTCGATGTCCTCGGCGAAGTCCTGCTTCAGCCCGGTGACCTCGGCGCCTTCGAAGGTGGCGCCCCGCAGTTCGGTGTCGCTGAGGTCGGCGTCGGTCAAGGTGGCATTGCGGAAGACGGCGTCCCGATATCTGCCGCTGCGGAGGGAGGCCCGGTCCATCCTGGCGCCGGTGAAGTCGGCCTGGTCGGCGGTGACGCTGATCAGCTCCGCGTCCCGGAGGTCGGCCCCGGCCAGCTTGGCCTGCGTCAGAGTGGCGCTGCCGAGCGCCGCGTCCGACAGGTCGGCCCGGGACAGGTCGGCCCCCACGAGGTCGGCGCTGCCGAGCTTGGCGCGCCGCAGCCGCGCGCCCCGCAGGTCGGCGCCCTTCGCGGAGCGCAGGCTCGCCCCGGCGGCGGAGACGTCACGGAGGATCGCCCGGTTCAGCTTGACCCCCGTCAGGTCGACGCCGTCCAGCTTGGCGCCGGTCAGGTCGGCGCAGCTCAGGTCGTCGGGGAAGTCCGTGACCGCGGTCAGGTCCCAGCCGCGGTAGTCCTGGCCGCTGCCGGGCTCGCACGAGGGGTCCGGCGCCGGCAGCCACCTGGGCACACCCGTGCTCCCGGCCAGCCGGGCGTCCCTGACATCCCGCAGGTCGGCGCCGGTGAGGTCGGCCCCCCTGAAGTCCGCGCCGGTCATCACCGACTCGTACAACTGCGCGCCGCTGAGATCCGCCTGCCGCAGGACGGTCCTGATGAAGGTGGCGCCGTAGAGCCTGGCCTTCGGCGCCTTGATCCGCGTGAGGTCGGCCCGGCGCATGTCCGCGCCGTAGGCGGCGGCGTCGGTCAGGTCGACGCCGGTCAGCTTCGCGTCGTCGAACTGCGCGCCGTACGTCTTGGCCCGCGCCATGGTGGCCCCGCTCAGGTCGGCCCCCTCGAAGTGCGCGTAGTAGGGCGAGGAGTCGTCCATCGTCGCCTCGCGCAGGTCGCTGCCGCGCAGGTCGGCGTAGTAGAGCTCGGCCTCCGACAGGTCGGCCTTGCGGAGCCTCGCCCCGGCCATCTGGGCGTATCCGAGGTGGGCCCCCTTGAGCGAGGCCCCGGTCAGGTCGGCCCCGACGAGTACGCTCCGCACGGTCAGGCCGTCCAGCTTGGCGCCCCGGAGGTCCGCGCAGGACAGGTCGGCGGGCAGCGTCATCCGCGCGAGGTCCCTGCCGGCGAGATGCGGGCCGCTGCCGGGGCGGCAGGGGAGGCGGTCGCCGGGTGTCGCCGCGGCGGCCGGAGTCGTCGGAATCGACAGCAGAACCGCGGCGGACAGGGTCACCAAACCGGCGATCGAGCGGGGTTTGCCGGGCATCTTTCACTGGCTCCATCGGGGGACGCCGCCCGGACGCTCCCTCGGGAGACGCGGGCACCGGATCGTACGTGGCACGACCCGTTATAAATCCACGAGTTGCGATCCACTTGCGAAACACCTACAGAAAAGGCCCATGTGTCCGCGAAAGCCTTCATCTGGACGAGATGCGATGTGACAGGATCGATGACGTGGCCGTGTACACACCTGGACAGGTCGTCGAGGAGACCGGTTTCAGCCTCGACACCCTTCGGTACTACGAACGGATCGGGCTGCTGGAGCCGGTCGGCCGTAACGCGGCGGGCCAGCGGCGGTTCAGCGAGGACGACGTGAGCTGGCTCGGCATGGTCCGCTGCCTGCGCGACACCGGCATGCCGATCGCGGAGATGCTGCGCTTCGCCCAGCTCGTACGGCAGGGCGAGCACACCATCGAGGACAGGATCGCGCTGCTGGAGGAGCACGACCGGAAGGTCGAGGCCCAGATCGCCGACCTGCGCCAGAAGCAGAGCGGGATCCAGCGGAAGATCCAGTACTACAAGGACGTGCTCACCATGCGCGACATGCTTCCCGACTGCGAGCAGGCCTCCTGAGACGCACCCGTGCCCGGCCCGCCCGTGAGCGGGCCGGGCAGGTGGCTCACGTCGTGCGGTACGCCTCCGCCTGGAGGTTGTAGAGGTCGGCGTAGAGGCCGTCGAGGGCGATCAGTTCCTCATGCGTGCCGTGCTCGCGGACCTTGCCGTGGTCGAGCACGTAGATGCGGTCGGCGTAGCGGACGCTGGCGAGGCGATGGGTGATGAGCAGCACGGTCCGGCCGTCGGCGTGCCGCCGGATCCGCTCGAACAACGCGTGCTCCGCCCTGGCGTCGAGGGCGGCCGTGGGCTCGTCGCAGATCAGCAGGGGCGCGTCCCGGTAGAACCCCCGGGCCACCGCGATCCGCTGCCACTGCCCGCCCGACAGCTCGTGGCCGTTCTTGAACCGGCGGTCCAGCAACGTGCGGTAGCCGTACGGGAGCTCGGCGATGACCTGGTCGGCGCCGGCGACCTCGGCGGCGCGGGCCACCTCGGTCTCGCCCTTCTCCATGCCCATCGTGATGTTGTGACGGGCGGTGAGCGGCCACCGGGTGTGGTCCTGGGCGATGACCGCGATCCTGCGGCGCAGGCTGTCGGGGTCGACCTCGGAAAGGTCGACGTCGTCCCACCGGACGCGGCCGCCGTCCGGCTCGTACAGCCCGGCGAGGATCTTGGCGAGGGTCGTCTTGCCCGAGCCGTTCTCCCCGACGAGGGCCACGACCTCCCCGCGCTCGATGCGGACCGACACCCCGCGCAGGGCAGGGGACGGCGCGGCGGGATAGGTGAAGGTGACGTCCTCGACCGTGATGCGGCCGAAGCCGTCGGGGGCCGTCCGATCGCGGGCTGCCGGGATGCGGCCCTCGGCGTGCGCGATGAAGTCCAGGAAGTCGGTGAAGTAGAGGCCCTCCTCGTAGAGCCGGTTCGTCGCGTACATGAAGTTCGACAGCGACGTCTGACCGGACCGGATGGCCAGCACCGCGGTGCCGGCCACCGCGAGCGGCACCGCCCCCGCCGCGAGCAGCAGGCCGAGCGCGACGTAGACCGCGCCCTGTCCCAGGCCGCCCAGCGCCTCACCGAGGACGCGGGCGACGGTCTGCCGCCGCGCGAGGTCGAGCATGACCCGCTGCTCGCCCCGGGCGACCGCGTCGAACATCCGCAGCAGGAAGCCGCGCATGGTGAACGTGCGGACCTCGGCCGCGGTGTCCTTGTCCGCCAGCAGTTCCTCGATGATCCACTTGCGCCGTCTGGCCGGGACGAGCACCAGGGCGGTCGTGTAGCGCATCCTGGCGGTCCGGACGGCCGCCCAGGCGTCGGGGACGACCGCGAGCAGGAGCAGGGGCAGCAGCACGGGATGCAGCACGCCCAGCACGCCCGCCGCGGCCACGATGCCGACCAGGCCCGACAGCGTGTCGATGGTCGTGCTCACGATCATCTCGGCCATCTGCATGCCACGGATGCGGGCCCGCTGCAGGGCGTCGTGGAACTCGGGGTCGTCGAAGCTGACGAGATCGACCCGGCTGGTCAGGGTGTAGAGCCGCTCTTCCGTGATCCGGCTGACCTGGGGTTCGAGCCGGGACTGGGCCCAGTTGGACCCGGCCTGCAGGGCCGTGCGCGCGGTGGCTGCCAGGCCCACGAGCAGCAGGGCGGGCAGCGCGGCCCGGACCCGCTCCGGGGTGGGGCCCGCCTGGAACAGCGCGGTCAGCACGCCCGTCGTGGCGAGCAGGCCGAAGGCGGTGAAGACGCCGCCGAGTGTGCTCAGCGTGACCGTGGCCACGGTGTCGCGGCGACTCGCCTCCCAGGCGATGCCCAGCGCCTGCCGGATGAGCCGGGGCAGCCGCCGCGCGACCGTGAGGAAGCCGAGCCCCGCCATCGTGCCGTAGTGTCGCGCCCATTGCGGAGACTCGACGTCCGCCATGTCCGGCAGGTCGTCCTCCGACAGATGATCTGGTCCCCCCTGTTGTGTGACCGTCATGCCTGCAGTGTGAACGCGTGCGCCGACAATTTCCCGGGCCTCGTTCGCGGCGACGGCTTTGACGCACGCCCCTAACACCTCGCCAGGACCCGTATGCAGAGACGTTATCGGCACAAACTTGACGGCGTGCCGGTCGAAGTGGGTTGATGGGGCCTGCTGACAACGTTGTCAGCCATATGTGTCTTCGGGGGCCCGAAATCCTCGTTAAAAGCCTGAAAGGAATGTTGCGATGAGACGACGGTGGATGGCGGCCGTCGCGGTCTCTGTTGCAGGTCTGCTCACTCTTTCCGCCTGTGGTGGCGGTGACAAGAAGGAGAGCGGAGGCGGTCAGGCCGCGCAGAAGAAGGTCGAGGTCTTCTCGTGGTGGACGGGTCCCGGTGAGGCCGACGGCCTCAAGGCGATGCGTGACATCTTCGCCAAGCAGAACCCGGACTTCGAGTTCTTCGACGCCGCGGTGGCGGGCGGTTCGGGCGACCAGGCCCGCGCGCTGCTGTCGAGCAAGCTGCAGGCCAACCAGCCCCCGGACACCTTCCAGGGCCACGCCGGCGCCGAGCTCCAGGGCTACATCAAGAGCGGCAAGCTGGAGTCGCTGAACTTCCTGTACGACGAGCTGAAGCTGAAGGAGGTCTTCCCGCAGCAGCTCATCGACCAGATCTCGGTGCAGGGCCAGGTGTACTCCGTGCCGGTGAACATCCACCGGTCGAACGTGCTGTGGTTCAACCCCTCGGTGCTGAAGAAGGCCGGCATCGACGCCGCGCCGAAGACCGTCGAGGAGTTCATCGCCGACCTCGACAAGGTCAAGAAGTCCGGGAAGATCCCGCTGTCGATCGGCTCGCAGTGGACCCTGGTGCACCTGCTCGAGTCCGTGCTGCTCGGCTCGCTCGGCACCGACGCCTACAACGCCCTGTGGACGGCCAACGCCGACTGGTCCAACGCGAACGTGACCAAGGCGCTGGAGAACTTCAAGACCATCCTGTCGTACGCGGGCAGCCCGCAGGACGACTGGCAGCCGGCGGCCAAGCAGGTCGCCGACGGCGAGGCGGCCTTCAACATCATGGGCGACTGGGCCTACGGCTACTTCCACAACCCGCCGCAGGGCGGCCTCGGCAAGGAGTCGCACAAGGACTTCGACTGGGCCGCGTCGCCGGGCACGGACGGCACCTTCATGTGGCTGTCGGACAGCTTCACCCTGCCGAAGGGCGCGCCCAACCGCGACGGCGCGATCGCGTGGCTGAAGGTGGCCGCCAGCAAGGAGGGCCAGGACGCGTTCAACCCGCTGAAGGGCTCGATCCCGGCCCGCAAGGACGCCGACCAGTCCCTCTACAAGGACTACCTGTCCTGGGACCTGGAGCAGTGGGCGAGCGACAAGCTGGCCGGCTCGATCCAGCACGGCGTGGTCGCCAACGACCAGTGGCGTCAGGCCATCACCGACGCGGTCGGCCTGTTCCAGCAGGACAAGGACGTCGCCAAGTTCCAGCAGGCGCTGGTCGCGGCGGCCAAGAACAGCGGCCAGTGAGCTGATCTCCTCGTACGGCTCACGCTGTGCCTGTGGCCGAGCTTCGCTCGGCGGGCGGACGGGCGCCTTCAGGCGGTCAGGTCGTGCCGGAGGCGCGCAATGTGCGCGCCCCTCGTCACGTACTCGCTCGTCCCTCGCTCCGTGCGTTCCTCAGTCCAGCCCACCGCCGCGCCCGCCGCGGCTGGTGGGGGGACGAGAGACGGCTTGGGACGGCGTGGGCCGTACTTGACTTCTGAGAGGTACAAGTGACGCGGGTGCGCAGATGGCTGCCCGGGCTACTCCTGGTGTCGCCGTCGATCATCCTCATCGCGGTCTTCGTGTACGGCCTGCTGGGCTGGAACTTCAAGCTCGCCATGACCGACAAGCACGACGAGATCGCGGAGATCCCCGGCAACTTCGTCGGGCTGGAGAACTTCACCGGCATCTGGAGCGAGGAGCGCTGGGGCCTGTCGGTCCGGCACGCGATCGTGTTCACCGTGGTCTTCGTCGGCGGCGCGCTCGTCCTCGGCTGGTTCCTCGCCTTCCTGATGGAGAAGGGCATCCGGGCGGAGAGCGGCTTCCGCGCCGTCTACCTGTTCCCGATGGCCGTCTCCTTCATCGCCACCGGTGTGGTCTGGCGGTGGCTGATGAACAGCGCGATGGGTGAGCAGGCGGTCGGGCTCAACCGGCTCTTCCACTACCTGGGGGTCGACTTCCTGCAGTGGCAGTGGTTCCGCGATCCCGACTGGGGCATGGCCGCCATGGCGATCCCGGCGATCTGGCAGATGTCGGGATACATCATGGCGTTGTTCCTGGCCGGGTTCCGGGGCGTGCCCGAGGAACTGAGGGAGGCCGCCCGGGTGGACGGCTGCAGCGAGTGGGGGGTCTACCGGCACGTGGTGCTGCCGATGCTGCGCCCGGTGACGCTGTCCGCGCTGATCATCCTCGGCCACATCTCGCTGAAGGTCTTCGACCTCGTCGTCGCGGTGTCGGGCAAGCAGATCATCACCGACGTGCCCGCGACGTTCATGTGGACGGCGGTCTACGACTCCCACGACCCGGCGAAGGGCGCGACGATCGCGTCCTACATCGTGCTGTCCGTCGCCGTCTTCGTCGTGCCCTACCTGATCTGGGACGCCCGTAAGGGGAAGCGCTCATGACCGCGCACGTCGCCGAGAAGGCCCCGCGCACGTCGCCGGCCGCCCCGGCCCGCGAGAAGGGCCGGGCCGGCACCTGGGTGCGGCTCGTCCTGCTGCTGCTGTTCGTCCTGGTCTTCCTGATCCCGGTCTACGTGCTGCTGGTCACGAGCTTCAAGCCGCTCACCGAGGCCGACCCCACACAGGCGTGGAACCTCCCCAGGGTGTGGACGACCGAGGCGTGGAGCGTCGCCTGGGAGAAGCTCGAACCCGGCATCGTCAACAGCTTCCTGCTCGCGGTCCCCGGTTCGCTGATCTCCGCCGCCCTCGGGTCGCTGAACGGGTACGTGCTGTCCAAGTGGCGCTTCCCCGGCGCCGACGTGCTGTTCACGCTGTTCCTGTTCGGCATGTTCATCCCCTACCAGGGTGTGATGATCCCGCTGGTGCAGCTCATGGTGAACCTGGGCGACACCCTCGGCGTGCAGCTGTACGGCGGCATCCCGGGCCTGGTCCTCGCCCACGTGGTGTACGGCATCCCGATCTGCACGCTGATCTTCCGCAACTACTACGTCACGATCCCCGACGAGCTCATCGAGGCGTCCCGCGTCGACGGCGCGGGGATGCTGCGGACGCTCTGGTCGATCGTGCTGCCGGTCTCCGGCCCGGCGTTCGCCGTGGTGATCATCTGGCAGTTCACCTCGATGTGGAACGACTTCCTGTTCGCGGTCTTCCTCACCGGGCCGAGCTCCTGGCCGACCACGGTCATGCTCAACAACATCGCGGGCGCCGTGACGACGCCGTACAGCCAGCAGATGGCGGCGGCGATCCTGGCGTCCATCCCCACGATGGTCATCTACGTGCTGCTCGGCAGGTTCTTCATGCGCGGTCTCATGGCGGGCGCGCTCAAGGGCTGAGTCTCCGGGGCTCTCCGGGGCTCTCTGGGGCCGAGCCTCAGGAGTCGAGCCGGCCGGCCACCAGCGCGTCCCCGAGAGGGGTGCGCCGGTAGAGGACCTGCCGTCCGACCCGGACGCCGGCGACCAGCCCGGCCGCGCGCAGCGCGGTCAGGTGGCCGC
Organism: Microbispora sp. NPDC046973; assembly: GCF_040644495.1. NCBI lineage: Bacteria > Bacillati > Actinomycetota > Actinomycetes > Streptosporangiales > Streptosporangiaceae > Microbispora > Microbispora sp. NPDC046973. The sequence continues at coordinate 24,161 of NZ_JBEYWQ010000004.1, forward strand.
CGGCCGTGCCGAGCGCCAGCCCGAGGCGGGCGGCGAGCTGCGTGGTGGTCGCCGGGGTCTCCAGCTCGGCCAGGATCCCGGCTCGTGACCTGCCGACCAGCCCGGCGAGCGCCGCCGCGCCGCCCGCCCGCGGGTGCGCCGCCGCCACCCCGCGTGCCGGATACACCAGCGCGTACGGCCACGCCTCGTCGAGGTAGGCGATCACCTTGCGGACGAAGAGGCTGGGCAGGAACAGCAGACCGCGGCCGCCGAGCCGGTGCCGTTCGTCCCGGTCGCCGGAGGCCGCCACCTCGATGCGGGCCGATGCCGGTCGCCAGCGGACCCGCGGGCCGAGGTCGTCGAGCGCCGCCGCCCAGCCGTACGTCGCCAGCCGCCCGGCCCGCTGGATCACGTCGCGCTCCAGGATCGCCCGGAAGCGGGGCCACTGCGGCGCGACCAGCTCGGTCCAGGTGCGCTCGAGCCCGTCGGCCAGGAGCGCGACCACGCCGTCGTCCTCGAGGATCGCCATGATCTCGGCGGGCGGAGGCGGCCGCCCGTCCAGCGACATCGCGATCTCGGTCCGCGCCCGCTCCAGGGGCGTGGCCCGCATCGCCGCGATCTCCTCGGCGAAGGCGACGTCGATGCCGGTGGGCGGCGGCGCGATGAAGTCGGCGTTGTAGGCCCCCTGCCGGAACAGCGCCACCATCGCCCGCGCTCCCGGGCTGCCGGAAAGCAGCCGGGCGAACCGGGGACGCGCCGCCGCGGCCCAGGGCGCGTGCACGCCCGCCTGCGTCCGCCCCGACAGCATCCACATCGCGTGCATGGTCTCGTTGAGCGGGGAGATCGCGAAACGGCTGGCGGCGATGTCCTGCGGGCTCACCTCGATCCGGTACACCTGCTCACCCTTCGGCCATTTCCGAAACGTTAGCGCGGCCGGAGACGGCGCGCCGAGCATGGGCGCCGGGAGGTGGGCCGAGACCATGGCCGCGAACCAGGAGAGATCGACGTTCCGGGCGTGCTTCGCCGTCGCGGAGTTCCGCGTGCTGTTCGGGAGCCAGCTTCTGCTGGTCCTGGGCGACACGGTGAAGATGCTCGCGTTCTCCGTGCTGGTCTACGCACGGACGGGGTCGCCCGGGCTGGCCGCGCTGGCGTACATGATCGGGTTTCTGCCGCAGGTGGCGGGCGGAATGCTCCTGCTGTCGCTCGCCGACCGGTGGCGACCAAGGGCCCTGATGGTGGCCGGCGACCTCCTGCGCGTGGGCACCTGTCTCGTCCTCGGCCTCGCGGACCTGCCGATCGGGGTCATGCTCGCGCTGGTGTTCGCGGCGGGCGTGCCCACACCGCTGTTCTCGGCCGCGCGCGCCGCCGTGCTTCCCGACGTGCTGGCGGGGGACGCGTACGTGCTCGGCCGTGCCGTGTTCACCACGACCTCGGCGGGCGCGCAGGTCGCCGGGCTGGCCGTCGGCGGGGGCCTGCTCGCCGTGACGGGCCCGCACCGGGCGCTGCTGATCACCGCCGCGCTCTCGCTGGGCAGCGCGGCGCTGTCCCGGTTCGGGCTGCGCGACCGTCCGGCGCGTGCCGCACACCGGGCGGGGGCCGTACGGACGACGCTGCGGGTCAACCGGGAACTGCTGTCCGGCCGCGCCGTCCGGGGACTGCTGCTGGCCGGGTGGGTGCCGCCGATGCTCTCGGTCGGCGCGGAGGCCGTCTACGTGCCCTACCTCACGGGCGAGGGATCGGCGTGGGGCGCCGGGGTGGTGCTGGCCGCCGCGGCGGCGGGCATGGGCGTGGGGGAGTTCGCCGTCGGCAGGTTCGCGCCGCCCGCCGCGCGCGAACGGCTTACCCTCCCGCTGGCGCTGCTGCTGGGCGCGCCGCTGCTCGGATTCGCCGCCCGACCGGGGGTCGCCGGGGCGGCGGCGCTGGCCGCCCTGGCCGCGGCGGGGCTCGCCTACAACCTGGGGCTTCAGCGGCGGTTCCTCGACGCGGTTCCCGAGGCCGCGCGCGGGCAGGCGTTCGGCCTGCAGACCTCCGGGCTGATGACGGCCCAGGCGCTGGGCGCCGCCGCCGTGGGCGGCCTCGCCGAACTCGTGCCCGCCCATCTCGCCATCGCGCTGTCGGGCTGCGGCGTGATCGCCGTCGTGCTCGCGCTGTGGGGTGATCTGCGGGGTGATCTGCGCGGCGAGCCGCCGGGGCGGGTCAGCCCGCCGTACGGTCCCGGCGGGGCAGGGGAGGGCGCTCGCCCGAGCCCCGCGGAACCAGCCGCGTAGCCAGTTCGATTCTGCTGGTCGGCCCCTCGGCCCCGGACAGGCGCATGAACAGCAGGTCGGCGGCCGTACGGCCGAGCCGGGCGGGATCCTGCGCCACCACCGTGATGCCCAGCATGTCGGCCAGTTCGAAGTCGTCGAACCCCACCAGGGCGAGGCCGCCCGCGGCGCCCGCGTCGGCGGCGTCCCTGAGCGAGGCCAGCGCCCGCAGGGTCTCCACGGTGGTGCGGCCGTTGCCGGTCAGCAACGCGGTCGGGGGGTCGGACGCCGCGAGCAGCCGGGTCAGGCCGGCCCGCATCCGCGCCGGGTCCGGCGGCCCCATGACCACCAGGCCCTCGTCGTACGGCAGGCCGGCGGCCGCCAGCGCCTGCCGGTAGCCGCGCAGCCGTTCGGCGGCGGTGAAGATCCCGGGGGAGTCGCCGAGGAAGGCGATGCGGCGGTGGCCGTGCGCGATCAGGTGGGCCGTGCCCGTCCGGGCTCCGCCCGCGTTGTCGCAAAGGACGGTGTCCGCCTCGCATCCCGCGCCCGGCGGCCGGTCGGCGAAGACCGCCTTTATCCCGGCCTCGAACTCGGGCGCGAGGTAGTCGTGGTCGCTCCCCGCCGGCACGATGATCAGCCCGTCCACGCGGCGGGCGCAGAAGGCGAGCACGAGATCGCGCTCGCGGGCCGCGTCCTCCCGGGACGACCCGGAGAACAGCAGGTAGCCGTGGTGCAGCGCGGCGTCCTCCACCGCGCGGCTGAGGCTGGAGTAGAAGGCGTCGGCGACGTCCTCGATGACCAGGCCGACGCTCGCCGTGCGGCCCCGGCGCAGGATGCGCGCGCTGTCGTTGCGGCGGTAGCCGAGCCGCTCGATGGCCTCCTGCACGCGTCCGGCGGTCGCGGCGTTGACACCGGGCTCGTTGTTGACGACACGGGAGACGGTCTTGAGCGCCACACCGGCCGCGGCGGCCACGTCGTTCATGGTCGGACGGCCGCGTCTCGTCTCTCCCACGAAGGGATCATCTCCCATCTCATGGACCCTAGACAACGTTGTCAGTTCCTTGGTGAGAGATGGTCGCTTTTGTGGGGACGTGGGGGTGTGCCGGTCACGGACTGCCGGGGTGTGCGCGGCTCGCGCCTCCGGTGGCGCGCAGGTCGGCCTCGATCCCGGCGGCGGTGGCGAGCAGCGGGGGGAGCAGGTCGCGCCGGGCCGACTCCAGGGTGGTGCGGCTGGCGTGCGAGGAGATGTTGACCGCCGCCACCACCCGGCCCCCGCGGTCCCTGATCGGCGCGGCGATCGAGCGCAGCCCCTCCTCCAGTTCCTGGTCCACCATGGCCCAGCCCTGGTCCCGTACGCGGTCGAGCGCGGTGCGCAGGGCGACCGGCGAGGTGGTGGTGTGCGGGGTCAGCCGATCGAGGTCGGCGCGGGCGAGGTAGGCGTCGAGATCCTCCGGGGGGAGCCCCGCGAGCAGCACCCGGCCCATCGAGGTGCAGTACGCCGGGAAGCGCGTGCCGATCGCGATCGTCACACGCATGATCCTGGCCGTCGGCACGCGGGCCACGTAGACGATGTCGGTGTCGTCCAGCACGGAGACCGACGCCGACTCGTGCACCTCGGCGACGAGCCGCTCCAGGTGCGGCAGCGCGACCTCGGGCAGGGACAGGCTCGACAGATAGGCGTAGCCCAGCTCCAGCACCCGGGGCGACAGGGAGAACAGGCGCCCGTCGGTCCGCACGTAGCCCAGACCGGCGAGCGTCAGCAGGAACCTGCGCGCCGCGGCGCGGGTGAGACCGGTCTTTCGGGCCACCTCGCTGAGCGTCAGCTCCGGGCTCGCCGCGTCGAACGCCCGGATCACGGCCAGCCCCCTGGCCAGCGACTGGACGTGCTCCTCCGCCATGACCGCCCACCTCCCGACCGAACCCTAGCGCCGGCCGGCGACGGCCGGGGGACGAGCAGGGGACGTGCGGGGCGCGTGACCCCGGCCGGTAGGGTTTGGCGAATGATGAGGGCGATCACCGACAATCGGGGAAAGCTACTGCTGGTGGGCGGTTTCGTCCTGGCGGCGCTCAACCTGAGGCCCGCTCTCGCGGGCGTGTCGCCGCTCCTCCCGGCCATCATGCGGGACCTCGGCCTCAGCCCCGCCGCGGGCGGCGCCATCACCACGGTGATGGTGGTGTGCCTCGGCCTGCTCGCCCCGGTCGCTCCCGCGCTGGCCACCCGGATCGGGCTGGACCGCACGCTGCTGGCCGGTCTGCTCGTCCTCGCCGCCGGTGTCGCGCTGCGCAGCGCGGACGGCGTGCCGGCGCTGTACTGCGGCGCCGCCCTGGCCGGCACGGCCATCGCCGTCATGAACGTGGTCATGCCGGGCCTCGTCAAGCAGCACTTCCCCGGCAGGATCGGGCTCTTCACCGGCCTGTACGTCTCGGTCATGGTCGGCGGGGCCGCCATGGCCTCGGCGGCGATGGTCCCGCTGGCCGGACAGGTCGGCTGGCGGGCGGCGGCGGGGTCGCCGGCGCTGCTCGCGCTGCTGGCGGCGGCCGTGTGGTGGGCGGCGCGCGCGAGGCCGGGCGTGCAGGACCCGGTGGCGACGACGGCGGCGGGGCGGGCCGGCCGTTCCCGGCCCGGCGGCCCAGGCGGGCGGCCGTACGCGACCCTGCTCCGGGCGCCGGCGACGTGGCCGGTCATGGCGTTCATGGGCCTGCAGTCGCTGACCTTCTACGTCCTGCTGGCCTGGCTGCCCACCGTGTTCCAGGCCGCGGGCCTGCCCGCGGATCAGGCGGGGTATCTGCTGGGCCTGACGAACCTCGTGCAGATCGCGGCGGCGCTGCTGGTCCCGCTGCACGCGGGCCGGGCCCGGTCCCAGGTGCCGCACGTGGTCGTGGCCGTGCTGCTGACCATCGGCGGATATCTGGGCGTGCTGCTCGCGCCCACCACCGTGCCGTGGCTGTGGATGATCGTCCTCGGGCTCGGTCAGGGAGCCTCGATCGCGCTCGCCCTGCTGATCATCACGCTGCGGGCGCCCGATCCGGCCTCGGTGACCGCGCTGTCGGCGGTCGCCCAGTCGAGCGGCTATGTGCTGGCCGCGATCGGGCCGCTCGCGTTCGGCCTGCTTCACGAGCTGTCCGGCGGCTGGACCGTGCCCCTGCTCGCCGGGCTGGGGGCGTGCGCCCTCCAGCTGGCGTCGGGTCTGCTCGCCGCCCGCCCGGCGCCGGGACACCCGGGGCAGCCGGGGCAGCCGGGCTAGTCAGCGCGGCAGCCGTTCGAGGTCGATGGCGATGGGGAAGGGGGCGTCCACCGCGAGGCGGGTGTGGTGGACGCCGGTCACCTGATATCCGGCGCCGTCGGCGTCGAGTTCGAAGGAGTAGACGAAGGGCCGGGAGTCGGTGCTCTCGACCCGCCAGAAGTGGGGGATGCCGGCCGCCGCGTAGTGCCGCGGCCGCGCGTCGCGATCCGAAGCGGCCGAGTCGGGGCCGACGACCTCGATGACCAGGCGCACCTCCTCGGCGAGGTAGCAGGTCCTCAGGTCGTCGGAGGCGGCGAGGTCGTCGACCAGGGACACGTCGGGACGGGCGCGCCGATCGGGCCCCAGCAGGACGTCCATCCGGCTGACCGCCACCAGGTCGCCCGGCACCTGCGCGTTCAGGGCCGTGCGCAGGCCGTAGGTCACACGCTCGCGGAACCGCGTCTGGGGGCCCGTGGGGATGAGGCCGGCGTCGGGCTGATCGGCATCGGGCTGATCGGCGCCGTACCGCCGGTCTCCGGCCGCGGGCCGGAGCCGGGAGAGCCGGTCGGAGACGCCCCCGGCCCCGCCTCCCGGGCGGGGCTGGAGCCAGTCATCGAGCACGCTGGTCATGGCAGAAGCCTAGCGTCACCCTCGGTGATGACCGAACTACTCGCGTCGCCCTAAGCAGGGTCGAGCGGGCGCAATTCGTCCGCGTAGCCGACCGAAAGGCGGCGCATGGTCCCGTCGTCGGTGATGGAGTACTGCCCCATGCGCCACAGCGGCGGCGAGTACGCGTGGATCGAGACCGAGCCGGGCGCCTCGCCGGTCAGCCGGTGGATGTGGTCGGGCCCGAACGCGAAGGCCTCGCCCGCCACGACCGGCGTCTCCAGGTGGACGCCGCCGATGCGCGGGTTGCACTCCTTCAGCTCGCCCGCCACCACGCGGACCGCGCCGGAGGAGACGTCGTGGTCGTGCCAGCCGGTGTCGTCCCCTGGCCGCCAGCACAGCAGCCACACGTCCACGTACGAGTCGCGGTGCAGCGAGACGTAGTGGCGTCCCCCGTCCTGCGCGCCCTCGAAGCCGAGGTGGTGACGCCACAGCTCGGGCCGCGCGGCCAGGTCCTCGACCAGGGCGAGCAGCTCGCGGCGGTCGAGCGCCCGGGCGGGCAGGTCGCCGAAGGGGGTCAGGTCGGCCGAGGAGGCACAGAGCGCGCCTTCCTGGATCGTGGGCGTGCTCATTGGTGCGGCTCCTTCCGGGACAGCAGGCGGCCGGGATTGGCCACGCGGACGGCGTGATCGACAGCTCGTTGTGCGGGGTCGCCGGGGTCCGGCCACGCCGACTCGGCGTACGGCTGGTCGCTGCCGGCGACGAGGACGTCGATTCCGAGTTCGCGGATCACCGCGTCGGCGGCCCGGGGGCCGTAGGACGACGTCTCCAGGAACAGGTCGGGATCCACCAGGCCGCGCCCGGCGGCGCCCCGGCTCAACTGGCGCTCCCTGTGCAGCGGGGCCAGCCCGGCCAGCAGCGCGAAACACACCTTCAGCCGGGGATGGCGGGGCCGGCCGAACGCCTCGAACGCGTACCAGGCGGCGTGCATCTGCTGCACGTACGGCACGACGGGGGCCCACCACGCCGGGCCCGCCGCCGCGGCGGGGCCCGGGTGGACGAACAGCGGCAGGCCGCGGTCCTCCAGCACGTCGAGCAGCGGCGCGGCCAGGGCCAGCCCCCGGGCGTCCCCGAGCGCGGTGGCCGGAAGCTGCAGCCCGGCCAGGCCCTCATCGAGGGCGCGGGCGAGCCGTACGGGATCGGGGTCGGTCACCGGGGCGGCGGCCCAGGCGCCGAACGGCGCGGGCAGCGCGCGGGCGTCGGCGTGGTAGGCGTCGATGAGCGGCCACGCCTCCTCGGGAGGCAGGTGCTCGATGCCGAGCGGGCTCGACAGGGAGACGAGGGCGAGGTCGAGGTGGGCGTTGCGCCTGCGCCGGATCGCCACGTCGTGGTCGGCCGGATCCGCCTCGTACGGCGGCTCGCCGTCGAGGACGAGCGTCCACCCGTCGAGGCGCGGCGGGCGGGTGCGGCGGCGCAGCGCGTCGACGAGGGACGGCGTCCACAGGTGCTGGTGCACGTCCACGCTCATCGGCCGCCCTCTCAAGAACTCCTTATTCCCTACTAAGAATACATGCTTTTACGGCAGGTGTGACCCCGGGGCGGATGGCACACCCGCCCCGGGCCGGTCAGTCGTCGCCGAGGATCATGTTGAGGATCCAGCTGATCACGCCGACGACGATCGCGCCCCAGAAGGCGGCCACGAACCCGTCGACGTGGAAGGGGAGGTCGAGCTGCTCCGCGAGCCAGCTCGTGAGCAGCAGCAGGGCGGCGTTCACCACCAGGGCGAACAGTCCGAGCGTGAGCACGTAGAACGCGCAGCCGATCGTCTTGATGATCGGCTTGATGACGGCGTTCACGAGGCCGAAGATCAGCGCGACCGCGAGGAGGGTGCCGATCTGCTTGGCGGTGGAGCCGGCGCTGACGGTGATGCCGTCCACCAGCTTGGTGGACGCCCACAGGGCCGCGGCCACCACGACGATCTTGAGTATGACCTTCACCTCAAGAATCCTTCCACGGCACGGCAAAGAGTGCGCGGTTCGCGGGATGGCCGGAATGGGCGGCCTGCGCCGGGGGCGGGGAGGAGCGGCAAAAAGCCCGTCCGATTCAGGCGGTCTTTCTCCCGCCTCGGGGGTATAAGCGGCAAACCTGGGGGAAACCGATGAGTTGGGGGTGAGATCGGATGGATGTGGAAGAGCTCGAGTCGCTCCCCGCGAAGGAGCTGCACGACCGCGCCGTGCGCTATGCCGTACGGCACGGCGATCTGGGATTCCTGTGGGACCTGCTGAAGGTCATCCCGGCGGCCGAGGCCGCCAGTGGCAACAGCGAAGAGACCGCGAACGACCTCAGCAGGGTCTCGGCGTTGCTCAGCGACGCGATCGGGGCGGGTGAGGGCGAGCTCGGCGACGCGCTCCGGCCGGTCTACGTCGACTATCTGTCCAGACACCCCGACGCCTGAGCGCGGGGGCGAACGCTCAGCAACCTCTCATCTCCGCACGTCACAATTGGCGGCGTGGTCAAGACACAGGTGCTCGTCGTCGACGACGAACCCGAGGTCCGCGACGCGATCGCCCGGGCGCTGCGCGTGGAGGGGTACGGCGTGGCGACCGCCGGAGACGGCATCGACGCCCTCGACGCCATCGGCGGCGCGGCGCCCGACCTCGTGGTGCTCGACGTGCTCATGCCGGGCATGGACGGCATCGAGGTCTGCCGGACGCTGCGCGGAGACGGCAACCGGCTGCCGGTGCTCATGCTGACGGCCCTGGACGGCATCGGCGACAAGGTCGCCGGTCTCGACGCGGGCGCCGACGACTACCTGGTGAAGCCGTTCGCGCTGGAGGAGCTGTTCGCCCGGGTGCGCGCCCTGCTGCGCCGCGCCGCGCCGCCCCCGGAGGCCGGCTTCGCCGACCTGGTCCTGCTGCCCGACAGCAGGCAGGCCCGGCGCGGCCGCCGGCTCATCGACCTGACCAGGACCGAGTACGCCCTGCTCGACCTGCTGATCCGCAACGGCGGCCAGGTGCTGACCCGGCAGGTCATCCTCGAACGCGTCTGGGGCTACGGCTTCCGGCCCGGGTCCAACCCGCTGGAGGTCTACATCGGTTACCTGCGCAAGAAGACCGAGGCGGCGGGCGAGCCGCGGCTGATCCACACCGTCCACGGCCTCGGGTACGCGCTCAGGGAGCCGACCGCTCCCTCCGCCGCCGGGGAGGAACGGTGAAGCTCCGCTGGCGCCTCGCGATGGCCTCCGCGCTGGCCGGCGCGGTGAGCGTGATCGTGGTCATCGTGGCCGCCTACTTCATCACCTGCCGCCGGGTCGAGTGGGCGATGGACCACTACGGGACGTACGAGAACTACGGCGGCTACGGCGACCCGCCCCCCAACGGCGTGCTGGCCGCTCTCGCCGACGTGGACGACCTGGGCTGGCCCTTCCTCGCCGTGGCGCTCGGCGGCCTGGTGCTGTCGGGAGCGCTCGGCTGGCTGGCCGCGCGGGCGGCGCTGCGGCCGGTCAACGCGCTCAAGGACGCGGCGGGACGGGTGGCGACCACCCGGGACCTGACCACCCGCATCGACGTGACGGGGGACGACGAGCTGAGCAGCCTGGCCCGCAGCTTCAACGCCATGCTCGACGCCCTGGAACGCTCCGCCACGTCGCAAAAGCGCCTCGTCGCCGACGCCTCCCACGAGCTGCGCACCCCGCTCACCGCCCTGCGGACCAACATCGAGCTGCTGATGAGAGGCCACCTGCCGCAGGAGGTCCACGAGGAGGTGAGCCGGGCCGTGATGAGCGGCCTGGAGGAGCTCACCGCGCTCGTCTCCGACGTGGTCGAGCTGGCCCGCGACGAGGAGCCGGCCGTGCTCGTGGAGAGCGTGCGCCTCGACGAGCTCGTGGAGCGGGAGGTCGCCAGGGCGGCCAGGCACTGGCCGTCGACGGCGTACTCGGTGTCGGCGGAGCCGACGGTGGTGCGGGGCGTGCCCGACCGGCTCGCCCGGGCCGTCGCCAACCTGCTGGACAACGCGGCCAAGTACAGCCCGGCCGGCGGCCTGGTCGAGGTGTCGCTGCGGGGCGGCGTGCTGACGGTGCGCGACCACGGCCCCGGCATCTCCGCGGACGACCTGCCGCACGTCTTCGACCGCTTCTACCGCGCGCCCTCGGCGCGGGCGCTGCCCGGATCGGGGCTGGGCCTGGCCATCGTGGGCCAGGTCGTGGACAGCCACGGCGGCAGCGTGTCGGCCAGCCCCGCTCCCGGCGGAGGGACGCTCGTCCGGCTGGCGCTGCCAGTAGGGTGAGGTCATGGGCTCTGTACGCGTCGAGCGGACCGAGGACGGGTTCGTCGCCCGCAACGAGCGCGGCGCCGAGATCGAGATGGGCTCCGGTGACGGCCTGTTCAGCCCGGTGGAGCTGCTGCTGGCCGCCGTCGGCGGCTGCAACGTCATGACGGTCGAACCGCTCACCGCCAAGCGCGGCCACCGGCTCGTACGGCTGGCCGTCGAGGTCTCCGCCGAGAAGGAGAGCCCGACGCTGCTGCGCTCGGTCACCGTGACCTACGACGTGGAGCTGCCCCCGGAGGACTCCGGGGAGGTCTTCGAGGCCGTCGCCGAGCGGGTCCACGAGCGCCACTGCACGGTGAGCCGGTCGCTCCAGAAGGGCACCGAGGTCAGGCTGGACCTCGGGAGGTAGCACGGGCGGGCGGGGCGCGTTCGGATGTAGGCCGGAAATCAACCTGCCTATGACGACTTCATGACAGGGCCCCTTGTAGTGTTGAAGCAAGTCCTCGGGAGAGGGCGACAGACTTTCTTGATAAAGGACGCGGATGGGGGAACCGCGTCCGGAAAGCGGGGGACCCGCCGGTGCCTTTGGGGAGGGCATTCCTGGCGGAACCGCTTTGATCCGGAGCCGGGCAGTTGGGGGACTGCCCGGCTCCGGCATTTCCAGGGTCCTGTACCCGTTCTCCTCCCGCCCGTCCCCTCCCCGCCTCCCGTCTGGCCGTCTGCCCGTCTGCCCGTCGCCCGTCTGAACTGGGCGACGGGCCTCGTCACGGGCGCCCCGGGAAAACGACCTTCGCCTTCGGTCTTTGCCTTCGATCTTCGCCTTCGTAAACCGGCGGTCTTCCTCTTGCCCGGCGGTCCCGCTTTTGCGGCGAGTTGCTTTATCGCGCCGTCTCCGGTGATTTCCTTTGTGCTCTCTTGCCGTACGGCCGCGGCGCTTTGCCGTGCGCGGACGAGGACGTCCGTCACGCACCGTCACCAGCGCAAAAGGCGGGGCGCTGATCAGTGGGCCCTCTTGGGGTAAACAGGACCAGAGGTAGATCTTCTGGGCGCTATGCGGCTTTTACTTTGCTCCATCCTGACTCGTCCTGTAGTGTCCTGTTTGCCGCCGACCGGTGGCTGGATTGGACTTGGAGAGGAGATCACCGTGGGTGACCCCACAACGACCTCTGAGCCAAGGCATATCGGATCACACGTCTGACTCACGACGGCCTTCCGGCCGATCGCCATAGCTTCAGCGCACACGCCTCCGGGTGAGCGACTTCTCCCCGGACACGTGGCCCGTCTTCGCGGTCTGCCGCACGCAGGTCCCTAGATGACGCATGGCCATTCTCTGTCGTCTCACGAAAGATCCCCAGCCCTGATGAAGACTCTGTTTGACCTGCGTGGCAACCGACGCCTCACCGCCGCGGCCACGTTTGTCGGCGCGGCGGCCGTCACCGCGTCCCTCGTGGCCGCCGTGCCCGCGCCCGTCGAGCAGTCGGTCAACGAGGCCGCCAACGTTTCCGCCGCCATGCCGGCGCGTCAGCCCTCCCTCGCCATCCCCGCGCACGAAGAGGTCCTGCTCCAGGGCAGCACCACCGGCTCGTACTTCTGGGACGACGCCTCGGGCCGCCAGGGCGACACGGGTCTGCCGGCCATCGGCAAGCCCATGCAGCAGGGGATGTTCGCCAGCCCGAGCTGGCCGCTCGGCACCGAGGGCTACATCTTCTACAAGGGCAAGAAGGCCAAGTTCTTCATCGGCGACCGCGGCCCGGGTGTCCCGTCGGACAGCGGTGTCATGCTCGACATCGACGGCAAGACCTTCGCCGAGCTCACCGGCACCACCTGGAACGAGGACACGCTGACCGTCAGCGGCGACCTCGGCCACATCCCGATCCAGTACGTCGTCACGAAGTGGGGCGACGGGCCCGGTCTGCGCGGCGAGCCGGTGCCGTTCTCCAGCGGCGCCTGGCGGAGCTGAGCCACGACATTCCGATCAGCGAGCGATGTGCGCGACCTTCGCGAGACTGCTAAGGTTACGGACATCGCGGGCGCCGCTAGCTCAGTTGGTTAGAGCAGCTGACTCTTAATCAGCGGGTCCGGGGTTCGAGTCCCTGGCGGCGCACCAGACGAAAGCCCAGGTCGGCACAGCCGACCTGGGCTTTGTCCATCTCTGCGGTCCGTTCCCGAGAGAAATCCATGCGACAAAAGGTGCAGTGGGCAATGATCCGGTCAAACGCACCATAGGATGGATGCGGGGTGCCGGGAAGTCTGGTCGGCGGTCGTCGAACCGAACCCGGAAACGGAGCGCCCGTGGCCCCAGCCCGCCGACTGTCCCTCCTCGGTCCCGGTTCCCGGGCCGAGACCCGCCGCATCGCCGACATCCTCCGCAAGGAGTCGATCGGCGGCGCGCTGCTCCTGATCGCCGCCGTCGCGGCCCTCGTCGTCGCCAACTCGCCCTGGTCCGAGGCGTACGCGGGGCTGCGCTCGGCCACGGTCGGGCCGGCCGCGTGGCACCTGGACCTCAGCCTCGCCAAGTGGGCCTCGGACGGGCTGCTGGCGATCTTCTTCTTCGTCGCCGGTCTGGAACTCAAGCGCGAGTTCGTGGCCGGGGACCTGCGCGATCCCCGCCGGGCCGTCGTTCCCGTCGCGGCGGCCGTCGGCGGTGTGATCGTCCCGGCCCTGCTCTACCTGCTGGTCACCTCGCTCATGGACGGCGAGGTGCGGGGATGGGCGACCCCGACGGCCACCGACATCGCGTTCGCCCTGGCGGTGCTCGCCGTGGTGGGGCGGCGGCTGCCCGCCGCGCTGCGCACGTTCCTGCTCACCCTGGCCGTCGTGGACGACCTGATCGCCATCGTGATCATCGCGGTGTTCTACACCTCGCACCTGTCGGTGCTGCCGCTGCTGGCCGCGCTGGTGCCGCTCGGCGTCTTCACCGTGCTGGTGCAGCGGCGGGTGCGCTCGTGGTGGCTGCTGCTCCCGCTGGCCGGCGTGACCTGGGGGCTGGTCCACGCCTCCGGCGTGCACGCCACGGTGGCCGGGGTGCTGCTCGGCTTCGCCGTGCCCGTCCTGCGCAGCGAGAAGGCGGGCGGCCCGGAGGCCGGGCCGGGGCTCGCCGAGCACTTCGAGCACCGGTTCCGCCCGATCTCGGCCGGGGTGGCCGTGCCGCTGTTCGCGTTCCTGTCCGCGGGAGTGCCGCTCGGCGGGGCGGGCGGTCTGACGAAGCTGCTCGCCGAGCCGGTGTCGCTCGGCGTCCTCGTCGGGCTCGTCGTGGGCAAGCCGCTGGGGATCATGGCGGCCACCTGGCTGACCGCCCGCTTCACCCGCGCCGACATCGACGAGGGGCTGGCGTGGGTGGACGTCGGCGGGCTGGCGATCCTGTCCGGCATCGGGTTCACGGTGTCCCTGCTCATCGGCGAGCTGGCGTTCGGCCTGGGCACGGCCCACGACGCCCAGGTCAAGCTGGCGGTCCTGACCGGCTCGCTGGTCGCGGCGCTGCTCGCGGCGGTGGTGCTGCGGTTGCGCGACCGCGCGTACCGGCGGCTCGCCGACGCCCAGACCGCCGAGACCGTGGGCGCCGGGAGCGTGACGGGCCGCGGGGCGGGGAAGCGGGACGCGTCCGCCTCCTGACGCTCACCAGGTGACGGGCAGCGCGCTGAACCCGCCGGCCAGCCTGTCCGCGTGTGCCTTCAGCTCCTCGTACGGCACCGCGAGCGCCAGCGTGGGGAAGCGCGCGAAGAGGGAGCCGAAGACCGCGCGCAGTTCGACCCGGGCCAGGGACGCCCCGATGCAGTGGTGCGGCCCGTGGCCGAACCCGACGTGCGGCTGGGGATCGCGCCGCCGGATGTCGAACGTGTCGGGATCGGGGTAGACGCGCTCGTCCCTGTTGGCCGCCGGGGTGGACAGCATGACCAGCTCGCCCGCCCGGATCCGCACCCCCGCGACCTCGACGTCCTCGTGCGCGTAGCGCACCAGCCCGTGCTCGCTGGGCGAGGCGACCCGCATGATCTCCTCGACCGCGCCGTCCACGAGAGAGGGGTCGCTCAGCAGCGCGTCGCGCTGGGCGGGGTTGCGCAGGAACAGCAGCACGCCGTAGTCGATCTGGTTGACCGTGGTCTCGTGGCCGGCGAACAGCAGGCCGCCCGCGATCCTCGCGACGTCGTCCTCCGGCAGCGAGGCGTCCGCCAGGTCGGAGTAGACGTCCTCGCCCGGGGCGTCGCGCTTCGCCTTCACGATCTCGTAGGTGTAGGTGTTCATCTCCATCTGGGCGGCGGCGGACCGCTCGGGGTGGGTGAGGTCGGTCATCGCCTCGGCCATGGCCCGGAACCTGTCCCTGTCCTCGTACGGCACGCCGAGAAGCTCGCAGATCACCTGGATCGGCAGCGGGAGAGACAGGCCGGCGTGCAGGTCCGCGGGCGGGCCCTGCTCGGCGAGCCCGTCGAGCAGGTGCCCGACCAGCGACGTGATCCGGTCCGACAACCTCCGCATGCGGCGGGCCGAGAACGCCGGGGTGAGCAGGCGCCGCATCTCCTTGTGGACGGACCGCTCCCTGGCGTACTCGCCGGACGGGCCGCCGAGCAGGGCGTTGTTCGACAGGCGGGCCGCGGTCTCAGGAGTGGGGTGGGAACGGCCGAATCTGTCGTCGGCGAACACCTGCCGAATCTCCTCGTAGCCCGTGATCAGCCACGCCTCGTCGCCCATGGCGGTCGTGACCTTGGCGATCGGCGCTCTGGCCCGCATTTCGCCGAAGCCGGGGGATATCCCCAGGACGTCCGGCCGCTCGAACGGCAACTGTGGGAGTCCGGGCATGGGTGACCTTCCCTTCGCTCGATGTCGGCCCTCTCGAATCTCTCCCCTGACTTCCTGCCCGGCAAGGTAGTAAAACCATGTCCGGTGTGACCGGAGAGGGGACGTTTGCCGCAGGGCACCGCCCGGCGCCCCGGCCCTGCCTGCCCCGCGAACGCCAGCGTCGTTCCGCGGCCCGGCATGAGACGGGTGGTACGGGAGGAACGCGCATCAAGTCGTGGTGAAGTCACCGCAACCGGCGGGAGATCTTCATCGGGGCCGCGGTGGCGCCGCCGCCGGAGGGGGGAGACCGCTTCTCACTACCAATCGTGTCCGGATGAGCACATCGTTGTCTCCCGGCACAGAGCCTGGAGGTGGTGACGAGTGCGGTTCTCAGCCGAGGACGCTACCTGGAGACAACTGAGCAGCGAGTACGCCGGTCGCTGGTCGATCTGGAGGAGCGACGCCGGCCGCTGGTACGCGACCCGGCTGACCAGGTCGCTGTCCCGGATCGAGATGGACCGGGGCCTGATCATGACCGCCTGCGGCGAGAGCGCGGAGGAGCTGCGCGCGCTGCTCACCGCGCAGGAGGGCCTGGCGGGCCAGACGCTCTCCTCGTGACGCCCAGGACGTGGGCCCGGCCCCGCCGGGCTCACGGCCCGAGAACCCCCGCCGCGACCCGAGCCCCCTGCCGTCCGGACGCCGGCCCTGAGGCGTCCCCGCAGGGCCCACTGCGAGTGTCGTGGGACGGGTGGGAAAATCCCTCTCATGACAGAACCAGCGGTTCGCGAACCCGTTCCCCCGACCGGTACGCAGCACACGATCGCCGCGCACGGATACGCGGCGACCGTCACCGAGGTGGGCGGGGGCCTGCGCGCCCTGACGTACAACGAACGGCCGCTGGTCATGTCGTATCCCGCGGACGCGCAGCCGGTGGGCGGCGCCGGGCAGTTGCTGCTGCCCTGGCCCAACCGCGTGCGCGACGGCAGGTACGACTTCGACGGCGAGACCAGGCAGCTCGCGATCACCGAACCCAGGACCGGCAACGCCGCGCACGGCTTCGCGCGCCTGATGCCCTGGACGGTCCTCGACCGGGACGACGCCTCGATCCGGCTCGGGCTGCGGCTGTTCCCCCAGCTCGGCTATCCCCACGTGCTCGATCTGGCCGCGTCGTACGCCCTGGGGGAGGCGGGCCTGGAGGTCGAGGTGTCGGCCGTCAACGTGGGAGAGGGCGTCGCGCCGTACGGCATGGGCGCGCACCCCTACCTCACCCTGGGCGAGGGGACGGTGGACGACGCCGTGCTGGAGGTGCCCGCGGCCGAGTGGACCCCGGTGGACGGGCAGCAGATCCCGGTCGGCCGCCGCCCGGTCGAGGGCACGGAGTACGACTTCCGCGAAGGACGCCGCATCGGCGGCACGGTGCTCGACACTCCCTACACCGCCCTGCGGCGCGACGGTGACGGGCTGGTGCGGGCCCGGCTCCGGACGGCCGACGGCGCGCGGGGGGTGGAGTTGTGGGCCGCGCCCGGAGTCGAATGGCTCCAGGTCTTCACGGGGGACACGCTGGCCGAGCCGTACCGGCGGGCCGGGGTGGCGGTCGAGCCGATGAGCTGCCCGCCGAACGCCTTCGCGACCGGCGAATGCCTGGTGCGCCTGGCCCCGGGGGAGCGGGTCGCCCACCGCTGGGGGATCATCGCGCTAGGGTGAGAGGGCACCCGGACGAACGGGCCATTATGCCGCATGCTGGACATGCACGATGATTCGGTCTGCGTGCATCGGAAGTCAAGGATGGGCGTATTTCAGTTATTTTCACGGCGACGCAGGCCATGCGGGCGCGTCCCGCGATCCTGGGGCGGGGGCCGGGAGCCCCGGAGGCGGTGTCGCTGACGTGCGCACTCCCGGCGCGGTGCGGAACATCGCCGGTGTTTTCTCCTTCGCGCCCATCACGGATCGGGCATTGACCGGAAACAATCTTGTTTCTATGAATTCACATGACTGCGTTGCGTGCCGTATCTTGAGCCGTGGGAGCGCTCCCATGAGCCTAAGGAGGCGCGCGTGACTCTCCCCTTCGGTACGGCGCCGGTCGACCCGGCCCCCGTCTGGACCGCGGAATGCCTCCTGCCCGCCGTCGGCGCGAGTGTCGCCGAGGCGCGCGCCCTCGTCCGCCGCGAGCTCGGCCGGTGGGGGCTGGACGAGCTCGTCGACGACTGCTCCCTCATCGTGAGCGAACTCGCCTCCAACGTCGTACGGCACGGCGGGAACGTCTTCACTCTCCGGCTCGGCAGCAACGGCACCTGGGTGTACGGCGAGGTCTTCGACCAGGGCGAGGGCGTGCCGGACCAGCGCGAGGCGGACCTCGACTCCATCGGCGGCCGCGGCCTGCTCATCGTGGACGAACTCGCCGACGACTGGGGAGTGGCCAGTTCGGGCCGGGGCGGCAAGACCGTCTGGTTCCTCGCCGGGGCGGGCTGCCCGTCGCCGCTGCCCGTCGTCCCGCACCAGATGCGCATCGCCGTCGGCTGACGCGCCCCTGCCATCTGCCCGGGGACCGCCCAGGACCGGGCGGGCCTGTCGTCTCCCCTGGGCCTTTCAGCGGGTCTTCGCGCCGTCGAGATGCGCGAGCACCGTGGCCGCTATCTCCTCGGGCCTGTGCGTGGAGGGGTCCACGGTCAGATCCGCCACCTCCCGGAACCCCGGCAGCCGCAGATCGCGCTGCTCGGTCAGCATGCGCACCAGGTCGGGCTTGAAGTGCGGGCGGTGGGCGCTCGACTTCATCCGCTCGGCCAGCACCTCGGGCGGGCCGTCGAGGAAGACCACGAAGGCGGGGGCCAGCGCGCGGCGCGTCCCGGGGTCCTCGACCGTGCTGGCGGCGGCCGCGATGACAGGGGCGGGGCGGGCCTCCAGCGCGTCCCGCAGCACCAGCGCCTCGCGGGCGTGCAGCTCGTCCGCGCCCAGACCGGCGGCCATCGCGGCGGCGGTCGTGCCGTACCTGGCCTCCAGATCGGCGTCGCTGTCGCGCATAGGACGGCCGAGCGCGTCGGCGAGCAGCCGGGCGACGGTGCTCTTGCCCGCGCCCATGAGTCCCATCACCACAATGGGGGAATCGGTCATGACTCGCATGCTGCCCTATACGGGCACCCACATGCGACGTTTGGAATCCGTGGAGGGGATAGAGCAGAAGGCGAAGGAGGAAACGCCATGACCATCGCCGGAAGCATCATCCTCATCATGCTGGGGGCCATCCTCACCTGGGCGGTCGACTTCACCATCGCAGGCCTCGACATCCAGGTGATCGGGGTGATCCTCATGGTGGGCGGTCTGGCCGGGCTGCTCTTCGGCATCTGGCGCCTGACGACGGTCCGCCGCAGGACCACCGTCACCGCCGCCGCCCCCGTGGACGCGACCGCCACCCGCCGCCACGTGTACGAGGAGCGGCGCTACGACGACCCCACCATCTGATCTGACCCCCTCCGACGGACTCGCGACGGTCTGAAGGGAGGCATGGACCATGCCAGGACGTAAGGAACTGCCCTCGACCCTGGAGCGCTCGCCCAAGGAGGCCCAGGAGACGTGGATCAAGGCGCACGACTCCGCCGTCGAGACGTACGGCGAGGGCCAGCGCGCCCACCGTACGGCGTTCGCCGCGCTCAAGCACTCCTTCGAGAAGGTGGGCGACCACTGGGAGAGGAAGGAGGGGCGCGGACCGTCGGACGAGCAGGCGAAGAAGGGCACGCCGAAGCCGGGCAAAACGGCCGAGGGCGTCGACGCGAACGCCTCCAAGCAGCATCTCTACGACGTGGCGAGCCGCCTCGGCATCCCGGGCCGATCGAAGATGACCAAGGACGAGCTCGTGGACGCCATCAAGAAGGCCAACCGCAAGGCGACCGCCAAGGCTCGCTGACCTCTCCCGTGCGCCGCCGACCGCCCCTGGACGGGGCAGCCGGCGGCGCTCTCATGTGGACGGCGGCTCCAGGCGGCCGGAGGCGGCGAGGAGACGGCGGGCGAAGGCGGCACAGGCGCCGCGGAAGTCCTCGGGCTCGATGACGGAGAAGTCGGCGCCGAGACGGGCGAGGCCGAGGATGAGCCATTCCCAGGAGTCGAGCCAGACGGTGACCCGGGTCTCCCCGTCGCCGGGCCCCCGGTGTATCTCGGCGTCCTCGAACTTCAACGCGTCGGCCACCTGGTCGGGCCGCGCCCGCACGACGAGCCGCACGCGCCTCCGGTCCGCGTTGAGGCCCTGGCGGAGGTACGCCAGGGCCGCGTCGGCCGGCAGGGCGCGGGGGCCGTGCCGTACGCCGGTGCGCACCAGGTCGCGGACGCGGTCGAGGCGGAAGACCCGCCAGTCGTCCCTGTCCAGGTCCCAGCCGAGCAGATACCAGCGCAGCAGGAGATGGATCTGCCGGTGCGGCTCCACCCGCCGGCGGCTCTCCTCACCGTGCCTGTCGCTGTAATCGAACCGCACGACCTCCCGGTCGCTGATCGCCTCGGCGAGACCGGCCACAAGCGCCGCGTTCACCGGGGGCGCGAGCTGCCGGCCGGTCTCCAGGCTCGCCCGCAGCGCGGTCACGCGCGGACGCAGCCGCGCGGGCAGGAACTGGTCGAGCTTGCCGTACGCGCGGGTGGCCGCGTCGTCGAGCGCCCCGTCCTCGCCGGAGCCGGAGGAGGCCAGAGTGGCGAGCCCGAGCAGCGCGGCGATCGCCTCGTCGTCGTCGAGGACGAGCGGGGGCATCGTCCGGCCCGCCACGAGCCGGTAGTAGCCGCCCGGTCCCGGTTGGGTCTCGACGGGATAGCCGTACTCCCGGAGCCGGTCCACGTCGCGGCGTACGGTGCGGGGGCTGACGTCCAGGCGTACGGCGAGTTCGTCCCCGCTGAACGGCCGTCCCGTCTGGAGGATCGACAGCAGGGCCAGCATGCGTCGGGTCACGTCGGCCACCCGCCCATCATGCCCGCAATCGCGGTCAGGATCCGGCCACAATTGCTCGTACGGTCACGAGCATGGCGTCACCACATATCTCCATCAGAGGGGCCCGCACCAACAACCTGCGTGGCGTGGACGTGGACATCCCGCGCGACCGCCTCGTGGTCTTCGCCGGCGTCTCGGGGTCCGGCAAGTCGTCGCTGGTCTTCGACACGATCGCCGCGGAGGCCGGCTACCAGTTGAACGAGACATTCCCCCCGTTCGCGAGGAACCGGCTGCCGAAGTGGACACGTCCCGACGTGGAGCACATCGACGGGCTGTCGCCGGTCGTGGTGATCGACCAACGGCGCCTCGGCGGCAACGCCCGCTCCACGGTCGGCACGATCACCGACACCTGGACCTACCTGCGGCTGCTGTTCTCCCGCCTCGGCGAGCCGCACGTGGGCGAGTCGAACCACTTCTCGTTCAACGATCCGGCCGGGATGTGCCCCACGTGCTCGGGGCTCGGCGACGTCGTCGTCACGGCCGTCGACCGCATCCTCGACCTGGACAGGTCGCTACGGCAGGGCGCGATCCGGCTTCCGGGGTTCGGCGACGGCAACTACTGGTACTCCCAGTACGCCGACATCGGCGTGTTCGACCCGGAGACGCCGCTGCGCGACTGGAGCCGGGACGAGCGCGACGCCCTGCTCCACGGCGGCGAGGCGGCGGCGCGGCTGGCACGGCGGCGGGGACGCGGCCTGCCGAAGGACTACGAGGGGGTGGTCGAGCGGTTCGAGCGCATCTACCTGCACGCCTCAGGAGACCTGTCCGAGCGCAAGCAGGAGACGATCCGCCGGTTCACCCGGTCGCAGGTCTGCCCCGACTGCGGGGGAGACCGGCTCAACGAGGCGTCCCGCACCGCCACCGTGCTCGGGCACACCATCGGCGAGCTGTCCCGGCTGGAGGTCGCCGAGCTCGCCGGACTCGTCCGCGGCATCGACGCGCCGGACGTCGCTCCCGTCGTCGCCGCGCTGACCGCACGGCTCGACGCCATGGACGCCATCGGCCTGGGGTATCTCAACCTGGCACGCGCGACCACGACGCTGTCGGGCGGCGAGTCCCAGCGCGTGAAGATCGTGAAGCATCTCGGGTCGAGCCTCACCGAGATGCTCTACGTGTTCGACGAGCCGACGGCCGGGCTCCACCCCACGGACGTCGAGTCCATGACGAGACTGCTGCAGCGGCTGCGCGACAGAGGCAACACCATCCTCGTCGTCGAGCACGACCCCGCCGTCATGGCCGTCGCCGACCAGGTCGTCGAGATCGGTCCCGGCGCCGGCGCCGACGGAGGCCGGCTCGTCTTCCAGGGCACGTTCGCCGAGCTCCGGCGGGCCGGCACCCCCACGGGACGCGCGCTCTCCCGGCCCACTCCGATCAAGACGGCCCCGCGTACGGCCAAGGCGGCGATCACCGTCGCCGAGGCGGCGCGCAACAACCTGCGGCGCGTCACCGTGGACATCCCCACCGGTGTGATGACCGTGCTCACCGGCGTCGCCGGCTCGGGGAAGTCCAGTCTGGCCGCCGAACTCGTCGAGCAGCACGACGCCGTCGTGATCGACCAGCGGCCGGTCGGCGTCAACCGCCGGTCCACGCCGATCACCTACACCGGCATCGCGCCGGCGATCCGCAGGCTGTTCGCCCGGCGCAACGGCGTCTCCGCCGCGCTGTTCAGCGCGAACTCGGAAGGCGCCTGCCCGAAGTGCGACGGGCTCGGGATCATCTACACCGATCTGGCCTTCATGGACGGCCAGGAGGTCGTCTGCGAGGCGTGCGAGGGGCGGCGCTTCACCCCGGAGGTGCTCGCGTACACCGTCGACGGCCTGTCCATCGCCGACGTCGACGCCCTGTCCGTCGACCAGGCCAGGCACCGGCTGCCCGACAAGGCCGTCGACCGGGCGCTGCGGCACCTGTCGCAGGCCGGTCTCGGCTATCTCCGGCTGGGCCAGTCGCTCACCACGCTGTCCGGAGGGGAGTGCCAGCGGCTCAAGATCGCCAAGGAGCTGCGCGACGCCGAGCGGCCCACGACGTACGTGCTCGACGAACCCACCACGGGCCTGCACATGAGCGACATCGACGGACTGCTCCGGGTCCTGGACGCCCTCGTCGACAGGGGGCACACCGTCGTGGTCATCGAGCACAACCTGGACGTCATCCGGCAGGCCGACTGGCTGATCGACCTCGGGCCCGGTCCCGGCAGGCACGGCGGGAACGTCCTCTACGAGGGGCACGTCGCGGACTACCCGCCGGACGCGGGGACGCCGACGGCCCGCGCCCTCGCCGTCCACCGATAGCGCCACCGGTAGCGGTATTCATCGGAGCAGGGACAGGACGGCCTCGCGGATGGCGCCCCTGTCGATGCCGGCGTCCTCCAGCTGTTCCTGGGAGGTCGCGCTGCCGGGCATCCGCGACACGCCCAGCTTGCGCACCGGCACCGGCGCGTCCGCGAGCGCCGAGAGCACGGCGTCGCCCAGCCCGCCCTCCGGCCAGTGGTCCTCCACCGTGACGACCTTCCCGGTCGCCCTGGCCATCTCGACCAGCTCGGCCGAGTCGAGCGGCTTGATCGAGTACGCGTCGATCACGGTGACGGAGACGCCGTCCTCGGCGAGCAGGTCGGCGGCGGCCAGGGCCTCGTGCACGGCGACGCCCGTGGCCACGACGGTCGCCTGGCCGCCGGTGCGCAGGATCTTGCAGCCGCCCACGGGGAACTCCTCGTCGGGGCCGTAGATCACCGGCGTCTCGCCCCGCGTCGTCCGCAGGTAGCGGACGCCCTCCATCGCGGCCATGTCCGCGACCAGCCGGGCCGTCTGGTTCGCGTCGCAGGGGTACAGCACGGTGCTGCCGTGCACCGCGCGGAACGCCGCGAGGTCCTCCAGGCCCATCTGGGAGGGTCCGTCCTCGCCGATCGACACCCCGCCGTGCGAACCCACCAGGCAGATCCCGGCCCGGCTCACCGCCGCCATCCGGACGAAGTCGTACGCCCTGGTCAGGAAGGCGGCGAACGTCGCGGCGTAGGGGGTCCAGCCGCGGGCGGCCATGCCGATGGCGGCGGCGACCATCTGCTGCTCGGCGATGTAGAACTCGAAGAACCGCTCCGGATGGGCCTTGGCGAACGTCTCCAGCTTGGTCGAGTCGGCCACCTCGCCGTCGAGCGCGACGACGTCGCCTCGCGCCGTGCCGAGCGCGGCCAGCGCCTCGCCGAAGGCGGTCCGCGTGGCCACCTGCTCGCCCACCTTGTATCTCGGCAGGTCGAGCGCGCCGTCGGCGTACCGGTAGGGCGTGGCCGCGGCGTCGGGCGCAGTGACCTCGACGGTGAGGGAACGCGGCCCGCCGAGCTCGTCGAGCGCCTGCTCGGCGTCCTCCAGCGGCTTGCCGTGCTTGCCCTCGCGGTTCTCCACGGCCGACACGCCGCGGCCCTTGCAGGTCCTGGCGATGATCGCCGTCGGGCGGCGCCGGGTGGCCCGGGCGTCGGCGAGCGCGTAGTCGATCTGCCCGGGGTCGTGGCCGTCGATCTCAATGGTGTGCCAGCCGAAGGCGCCGAGCCTGGCGGCGTACGCGCCGAGGTCCCAGCCGTGCCGGGTCGGGCCGCGCTGGCCGAGCCGGTTCACGTCGATGATCGCCGTGAGGTTGTTGAGCCCCTCGTGCCCGGCGTGCTCGAACGCCTCCCACATCGATCCCTCGGCGAGCTCGCTGTCGCCGCACAACACCCAGACGTGGTAGGGCAGGCGATCCAGCCTGCGCGCGGTCAGCGCCAACCCCACCCCCACGGGCAGGCCGAAGCCCAGTGAGCCGGTGGCCACGTCGACGAACGGCACCTGCGGGGTGGGATGGCCCTCCAGACGGCTGCCGCGCCTGCGGAAGGTCAGCAGTTCCTCGTCGGTGACGACCCCGGCGGCCTTGAGCATCGCGTACAGGAGGGGGGAGGCGTGGCCCTTCGAGAAGACGAGGTGGTCGTTGCCCGGGTTGGCCGGATCCGCGACGTCCACGCGCAGGTGACGCGCGAGCAGTACGGCCATCAACTCGGCCGCCGACATCGAGGACGTGGGGTGTCCCGAGCCGGCGGCCGCGGCGGCCCGCACCGAGTCCACCCGGAGCTGGGCCGCGAGTTCGCACAGGAAGCGGTAGTCAAGCTCGTCCATCGCCCTCGACTACCCCGGTACGCCCCTTCGTATCGCCGCAAAAGGTGCGTACCCGATATGTCGCGATTTTGGGATGTCAGCGGCGGCGCAGGCCGAGGCCGGCGACGGCGGCGAGCCCGAGACCGGCGGCGGTGACCAGGCGGCGGTGCTGCGACATCCACAGCTGCACGCTGCGGCCGTGCGACCGCCGGTCGAAGCTGCCGTGCGCTCCGTAGTCCTTGTCCTCGTCCGCGGGTTCCCACAGGTTCGACACCCCGGTCGGCGCCTTCTCGCCGGTGAGCTGCGACTTCACCCCGGTCCTCGCGAGGTAGCGGTCGAGCAGGGCGGGCACCGCCCGCTGACCCATGATCGTGGCCGCGGTCATCCCGCCGACCCAGTACTCCTTGCGCTCCGGGTGCTCGGCGGCGTAGACGAGCGCGCGGGCGGCCACCTCCGGCTGATAGATCGGCGGCACCGGCTGCGCGTGCCGCCGCATCCGGTTCAGCCCCCAGTCGAACTGCGGGGTGTTCAGCGCGGGGAGCTGGACCACCGTGATCTTCACGCCCGAGTCCTCGGCGAGCAGTTCCGTCCGCACCGACTCGGTGAACCCGACGATCGCGTGCTTGGCGCCGCAGTACGCCGACTGCAGCGGGATCGACCGGTAGGCCAGGGCCGAGCCCGCCTGCACGATGACGCCCTTGTCGCGCGGCTTCATCATCTCCAGGGCCACGCGGGTGCCCCAGACGTAGCCGAGATAGGTCACCTTGGTCTCGCGCTCGTACTCCTCGGGCGTGATCTCCAGGAACGGCGCGAACACCGTCGTGAACGCGATGTTGATCCACACGTCGATAGGGCCCAGCTCGGCCTCGGCGCGCTGGGCGGCCTGGCGGACCTGGTCGTAGTCGGAGACGTCCGCGGCGAAGGTCTTCCCGGTGCCGCCCTCGGCCCCGACGTCCACGGCGGCGCCGGCGAGGCCCGCCTCTCCACGTGCGATGAGCGCGACCTTCGCGCCCTCCGCTCCGAGTTGCCGGACCACCGCGCGGCCCACACCGCCGCTCGCGCCGGTCACCACGACGACCTTGTCCTTCAGGCTCACCTCGTCATCCTCTCGATTGCGGCCCGCCGCCGAGCCTCTTCTGCCTGCGTACGGCGAACGCCATGTAAATCGCGATGATCGCCATGATCGCCACGACGACCCCGGTCAGCACCCAGATGCGCCCGACGAAGGAAAGCACCAGAACGGCGAAGCAGAAGACCAGGGCGAACGACGCGATACGGACGTGGATCACGTCCATCGGCGTCGCCTCCACCATGGGCTTGCCGGTCGGCGAACGTTGTTCTTCGGTCATGGAGGCCCCTCTACCCTCGAATCCGGTTCACTATCGCCGTGGTGGAGCGGTCCGGGACGTAACCGAGCACCCGCACCTCCCCGCCGAGCTCTCTGACCAGCTCCGCCTCGGGCAGCAGGTCGGGGTGGTAGTCGCCGCCCTTGACGTACACGTCCGGCCGGACGAGCCGCAGCAGCTCGGTCGGGCTGTCCTCGTCGAAGACGGTGATGTAGTCCACGCAGCCCAGCGCCGCGAGCACTGCCACCCGGTCCTCGCACCGGTTGATCGGGCGCTGCGGCCCCTTCAGCCGGGCCACTCCGTCGTCGCCGTTGACCGCGACGACCAGCACGTCGCCGAGGCGGGCGGCCTCCTCCAGGCAGGCGACGTGGCCGCGGTGCAGCACGTCGAAGCAGCCGTTGGTGAAGACGATCCGCTTGCCCTCGGCGCGGTCGCGCTCAATGCACGCGGCCAGCCGCTCGGGCGGCAGCGCGGTGTCGGGGCGCAGCGCCTGCAGCAGCTCCTCGTGGGAGCAGGCGGCCGTCCCCTGCCGGCGCACCACCACGCTCGCCGCCGCCTGGCCGATGTCGGCGGCGCGCTCGGGCTCCGCGCCCGCCGCCAGGGCGAGCGAGAACGCCGCCGTGAAGGTGTCGCCCGCGCCGATGCTCATCGTGTCGGGCGCGGGCGTCGCGTACGTGCGGTGCGGCTGCCTGCCGCGCCGGTGCAGCAGCGTGCCCTCGCCGTCGAGTGTGGTGACCACGAGGTCGGCGCCGGTGGCCTCGATGAGATCCTCCGAGCGCGCGGACAGGAACGCCACCCGGTCGTGGTCGTCCCCCTCGCCCAGCAGCCGCCGCACCTCGGCGTAGTTGGGCAGCACGGCCGTCGGCCGGCAGTCCCGCCAGGCGGCCACGTCGTGGGCGTCCACCACGAGGATCGGCGCGCCGCGCGACCCCTCGCTCCTGTCGATGCTCAGGTCGCACAGCACCCGGCGGACGTTCGGGGTGCACACCCCGCCGCCGTAGTCGCAGGCGATGACGACGTCCGCGTCCGCCGCGAGCCGGGTGATCTGCTCGATGAGCTCGCGCTCGGCCGCCTCCGGCAGCGGCGCCTCGTCCTCCTCGTCGTACCGCGCCACGATCTGGCCGTCGGTCAGCACCCGGCGCTTGACCGAGGTCCGCCAGCTCCGCACGATGACCAGGCCCTCGATGTCGAGCCGTCCCAGGGTCGCGTTGAGCGTCGCCCCGGCGGGGTCGGCGCCGGTGACCCCCACCATGTGGACCCGCGCGCCCAGGGCGGCCAGGTTCACGGCCGTGTTGGCGGCGCCGCCCGGCTGGTCCTCGATCTGCTCGACGGTCACCACAGGCACCGGGGCCTCCTGCGCCATGCGCTTCGTGCGGCCCCGCAGCCACGAGTCGAGCATCACGTCCCCGACGACGACGGCTGTGACTTCACCGAAACGGTTGAGCGTCTCTTCCGTCATACATCGGCGGCTACCCCCGCAGACGCAGGGG
This sequence comes from Microbispora sp. NPDC046973, assembly GCF_040644495.1. Lineage (NCBI taxonomy): Bacteria > Bacillati > Actinomycetota > Actinomycetes > Streptosporangiales > Streptosporangiaceae > Microbispora > Microbispora sp. NPDC046973. The sequence goes on from NZ_JBEYWQ010000004.1 coordinate 51,157, forward strand.
AAACAAGAGGCACGGCAGACCCGGTGGGCCGGTTTGGGGTCGCCGCACCGGGGTAACCGGGATCAGACGTCGCTCCACACGAGCGCTCCGCCGGAGGTCAGCCGGCGGGGCCGGACGAATGGGGGGTGTCCGATGGACGAGGGGACGAAGCGGGTGGTCGTCCGTCCGCGGGGCGGCTTGTGCCCATGAGCGAGCGAAGCGAGCGAACCGGTAAGCACAGTGCGTTTCGCGCATGCGCCCCCGAGCCGCCAGGCGAGGGGGCGTCATGAGCCCGCTGCTTGTGGAAGGAGTCGAGCGGATCGCCGTGCTGAGGGCCAACGCCCTGGGCGACCTGCTGCTGGCGCTGCCCGCCATCGGGGCGCTCAGGCGGGCGTACCCCGCCGCCAGGATCACCCTGCTCGGCCGCGAATGGCACGCGCGGTTCCTGCGCAATCGCCCGGGCCCGGTGGACGAGGTCGTGGCGTTGCCGCCCATCTCCGGCGTCTCCTCCCCGCCCGACGGGCCCGCCGCCCCCGAGGAGCTGTACGAGGGCCTGCGGCAGCGCAGGTTCGACCTGGCCGTCCAGATGCACGGCGGCGGGCGCAACTCCAACCCGTTCATCCGCCGTCTCGGCGCGCGGGTGACGGCCGGCCTGCGCACCCCCGACGCGGCGCCGCTCGACCGCTGGGTGCCGTACGTCCACTACCAGCACGAGACCCTGCGCTACCTGGAGGTGGCGGGGCTGCTCGGCGCGGCCACCAACGAGATCGAGCCGAGGATCGCGGTCGTCAGGGAGGACTGGGGCGAGCTGAACCGCACGCTCGGCAAGGTGCCCAGGGGACTGGTGGCGATCCACCCCGGCGCGGAGGACCGGCGCAGGAGATGGCCGCCGGAGCGTTTCGCCGAGGTCGCCGACCGCCTCGGACGGCCCGTGGTGGTGACCGGCGTCGAGGAGGAGCGGGAGGTCGTCGAGAAGGTCGTCGCGCAGATGCAGACCCCGGCGAGGGCCGTCGTCGGAGAGCTGTCCCTCGGCGGGCTCACCGCGCTGTACGCCGCCTGCGACCTGCTCGTCTCCAACGACACAGGGCCGCGCCACCTGGCGGCGGCGACCGGCACGCCCACCGTGGGGATCTACTGGTGCGGCAACATGATCAATTGGGGTCCGCTGAGCAGGGGACACCAGCGGCCGCTGATCTCCTGGACGTCCGGCTGCCCGGTCTGCGGGACGCCCGCCGATTCGAAGCTGGGCATGCGGGAGTGCGGCCACAAGGACGTTTCGTGGGTGGGTGACGTGAGCGTGGACGACGTGCTCGAACAGGCGTGGGACCTGCTGCGATGAGCGCCGTCGCCGACAGGGTCGCCGCGGAGAGGGCCGGGGAGAAGGCGGTCGCGGACAAGACCCTCGCGGAGAAGGCGAAGGTCTTCGAGACACCGCCCGTCGAACTGCGGCCGAGCGACCCGAGCGAGCCGGGGATCCGGCGCAGGCGCCGCGGGCGCGGGTTCAGCTACACCTGGGCCTCCGGCCGGCCGGTGAAGGACCGCGCCGCACTGCGCCGTATCAAATCCCTCGCGATCCCGCCGGCCTGGACCGACGTGTGGATCTGCGCCCATCCGAACGGCCACCTCCAGGCCGTGGGCACCGACTCTGCGGGCCGCCGGCAGTACCGCTACCACGACGAGTGGCGCAGGCAGCAGGACGAGGCCAAGTTCGACCACGTGCTGGAGATCGCCCAGCGGCTCCCCGCGTTCCGCGAGCGCGTCGCGCGCGACCTGCGCGCCGACGAGCTGAGCCGCGAGCGCGTGCTGGCCACCGCCGCGCGCATGCTCGACATCGGCTTCTTCCGCGTCGGCGGGGAGGAGTACACCGACTCCTTCGGCCTGGCCACGCTGAAGACCTCGCACGTGAAGTGCGGGGACGGCGAGGTCGTGTGCCGCTACCTGGCCAAGGGCCGCAAGGAGCGCGAGCAGGTGCTGGCCGACGCCGACGTGTGCGAGGTGCTGACGGCGCTGTCGAAGGGGCACAGGGGCGAGCTGCTGCGCTACCGCACCGACGAGGGCTGGGTGGACGTGCGGAGCGCCGACATCAACGCCTACCTGAAGGAGGCGTTCGGCACCGACGTCTCGGCCAAGGACTTCCGCACCTGGCACGCCACGGTCCTGGCGGCGGTCGGGCTCGCCGTCTCCCGCCCCGTACGCAGCGGCGCGGGGCGCAAGCGGGCGGTCTCCAGGGTGATGAAGGAGGTGTCGGAGTACCTGGGCAACACGCCGTCGGTCTGCCGCGCCTCCTACGTGGATCCGCGCATCGTCGCGCTGTACGAGAAGGGACGGACGATCCCCCTCGAACGGCTGGGCGAGGACACCGGCGAGGGCCGGCTCGCCACCCACGGGCCGGTCGAGGAGGCCGTCATCGAACTCCTGCGCCGAGCGCCCGCACGGCGGCGTTGACCACCTGGGCGGCCGGGACCGCGGTGTCCAGGTGGTCGGCGCCGTCCGCCTCGTGCAGGATCGGGTGCCGCCGGTCCGACGTGGACACGAGCACCGAGGGCGTCCGATAGGCCGCGGCGAGCCGCGTCATCGCGACGTCGCCGCTGATGACCAGCCGGGCCCCGGCGACCAGCGCGCACAGCTCCCGGAGCGAGGTGCGGCCCGCCAGCACGATCTGCGGCGGCAGCACCGCCCGGGTCGCCACGAGCAGGGCCATCGGCCGCTCCCGCGAGCTGCCGGTGATGACGACGGGCAGGCCCTCGTCCGTCAGCGCCCGGGCCACCTCGGCGAACCGGTCAGCGGGCCAGCGCAGCGACGCGCCGCCCGCGCCGGGGTGGATCACGACGGCCCCCGGCGCGGGACTCGCGGTCAGGGGAGTGGGCAGCGCCGAGTCCTCCGGATCGGCCGGCACGCCGTGCCACTGGAGCAGCCGGCACCACCGCAGCACCTCGTGCTCGCCCGGGTCCCACCACGGCCCCCTGATCCAGGGGACGTCCGGGTTGGCGTAGGCCCACAGGCGCCTCGTCCCGACACCGAGGAGGATGCGGTGACTACGCGGCCCGCGGTCGTGCAGGTTGACGGCGAGATCCGGCAGGAGCGGCGGGTGAGCGGCGTCCTCCTCGCCGGGCCCGGGCCACGACAGCGGCGCGAGTCCGTACGCGGGCAGGATCCGGTCGACCGCGCCGGTCAGCGCGGCGAGCTCGCTCAGCTCCGGCGGGCAGGCCAGGACGACGCGCAGCCCGTGACGGCGCAGGGCGCGCAGCGCGGGCACCACGGTGAGCAGGCCCCCGATGCCGTCGGAGCGCAGCACGAGGGCCGTCGACGTCACCGGCTCACCTCGCAGGTCGGCAGGATCAAGAGGCGCTCCTTTCCAGCTCCCGGGCGGACAGGGCCCGGTCGTAGGCGGCCAGGGTCTCGGCGGCGATGCGGCTCCAGGCGTACCTCACGCGGGCGCGGTCGGCCCCCGCGATGCCGTACGCCGTGCGCCGCACCGGGTCGTCGAGCAGCTTGCGCAGTGCCTTGGCCAGCACGGCGGGCTTGCGGGGCGGCACGAGAAGGCCGGTCACGTTGTTGACCACCGTCTCCTTCTGGCCGCCGACCGCCGAGGCGACGACCGGGACGCCGCAGGCCATCGCCTCGAGGGCCACCATGCCGAACGGCTCATACCAGGGCACGGACACGACGGCGGCGGCCGAGCGCATCAGCGAGGGCAGCGTGTCGCGCTCGACCCGGCCAAGGAAGCGGACCCGGTCGGAGACGCCCGCCTGGGCCGCGAGCCAGCGCAGCCGGGTGACCTCGGGGTCGTGGTGCAGCTCGGCCGCCGGGGGACCGCCCGCGACGACCAGCTCGGCGTCCCGCAGGTACTGCAGCGCCCTGATGGTGGTCTCCAGGCCCTTGCGGGGCACGAGCCGGCCGACCGACAGCAGGCGCGGGCGCTCCGGCCGCTCCAGTGGCTCGACGTGGGGGTGGAAGGTGGTGACGTCCACTCCGCAGGGGACGACCCGGGTCGCGCGGCGCGGCACCCGCATGCGGATCAGCTCGTCGATCTCGTCGTTGCAGGTCGCGATGATGCCGTCGACACGCCGTCCGATCTCGGCCTCGGCCTCGATGCGCTCACGCGGGCTGGTGTCCGCCGGGCCCTGGTGCCGCCGCTTGACGCTGCCGAGCGCGTGGTAGGTGTGGACGACCGGGATGCGCAGCTTCTCCGCTGCGGCGAGCGCGGCGAGCCCGCTCATCCAGAAGTGGCTGTGCACGATGTCCGGGCGGTCGAACAGCCACCGGTCGTGCAGCCACTTCCCGAAGTGGGGGATCCAGGGAAGGATCTCGTCCTTGGGCATCTCGGAGGCGGGGCCCGCGGGGACGTGGACGACCTCCACCCCCGGGCCGAAGGGGACGGTTTCCGGCAGGTCCTCACGGTCCTTGCGGGTGTAGACGGTGACCTCGTGACCGGCGCGGGCGAGTTCCCGGGCGAGGGCGGCGACGTGCACGTTCTGGCCGCCGGCGTCGACACCGCCGAGCGTGGCGAGTGGGCTGGCGTGCTCCGAGACCATGGCGATCTTCACTGGGGGTTCCTCCAAGAGCGGCAGTGGCGAGTACCCGGCTCGAGGGTCAGGGAGTCCAGGTGGGCAGGCCCGGCGACCGGCACGAAGGCGGCGGCCGGTCGCGGCGTGCGGGAGCCGCCGGCGCGGACGCGGCCACGGCGGGTCCCCGGGGCGGAAGGGCCCGCGACGGCGGCGGCGCACGCATGGCGGGCCGCGGCGGGACGGTGGAGGGCGGGCGGACGGCCCGCGAGGACGGTGGCGCCTAACCGATGGGCGGCGTCGGAGGAGACCCGTACGGGACGGGCGGCGACGTGGGGGCCGGTGGAGGGAGCGCCCGTGGAAGAGGTGGGGAAAGCGGTGCTGCCGGTGCCCGCGATGCTCCGCTCAGGGCGGGGTGAAGTCCGGTCACACGTTCCCAAGACGCTCCTCCGTCACGGCATGCTCACGCCAAGGAGGTACCTGCGTCTTAGGCACCAGGAATACCAACAACCATATCCACCCTCGCGCCCGTCAAACCAGTGGTTTCGCCCGGAAAGGGCCGGGCAGCGCTAGGCATACGTAACCGAGGGGGACAACGAGGGGAAGAGATGGAGACGCCGCACTATGTCGCGGCCCGCGTGCAGCGGGCTCTCGCGGAGGACGAACGGACCACCGAACTGGGCATTCGGGTGGATGTGCGAGGAGAAGAGGTCTACCTGCGCGGGCAGGTCTCCTGTGACGAGCGGCGGCACCAGATCGAGAACGTCGCCCGGGAGGCGGCTCCGGGCCTGCGGGTGCACAACGAGATCACCTTGGTGGAGGTGCGGGAGCCGGGAGAGGAGGAGCATCTGTGAGGGAGCTGCGGATCGCCGCCGTCGCGGACATCCATCTGGGCGAGGATCTGCGCGGTCACTATCGCAAGAAGATCGAGGGCATCGAGCGCCGTGCGGACGTGCTGCTGGTGGGAGGCGATCTGACCAGGCACGGCACGATCGCGGAGGCCCGGGTGGTCGCCGAGGAGCTGAGCGGGCTGCCCATCCCCGTCGTCGCCGTGCTGGGCAACCACGACTACCACTCCGACCACAACGAGGAGATCATCGCTCTCCTCCGCGACGCCGGCATCACCGTCCTCGACGACGAGGGCACGGTCGTCCCCATCGACGGCGTACGGCTCGGAGTCGCCGGCGGCAAGGGCTTCGGCGGCGGTTTCGCCGGGAAGTGCGCCAGCGAGTTCGGAGAGCCGGAGACCAAGGCGTTCGTCCGGCACACGAAGGAGATCGCCGAGCGGTGGCGGCGGGCGCTCAAGGAGCTGGACGCCGACCACAAGATCGTGCTCAGCCATTATTCGCCCGTGAAAGACACGCTGATGGGCGAGCCGCCGGAAATCTATCCGTTCCTCGGCAGCTACATGCTGGCGGAGGCGGCCGACGCCGAGGGCGCCGATCTTTTCATTCACGGTCACGCGCACGCGGGCACGGAAAAGGGCGTCACTCCCGGAGGCATTCGGGTGCGTAATGTCGCGCTTCCGGTCATCAAGCACTCCTACACCGTGTACTGCCTGAACGGCGACCATTGCTGATTCGCTGTTCCGATTGCGAGACGGCGACCGGCCTTCTTCGGCCGGTCGCCGTCTCGGTGTCCGCGAGTAGCGTGGGTGAGGTTGCGGCTAGGGATTGAAGATGCTGACGCCCCCGGGGCCGACGAGGAATCCGAGGACGATGAGGACGATCCCCCAGAGGATGTCCCGACGGGCCAGGATGACGTAGATCCCGGCGATTACCAGTACCACGGCGATGATCCAAAGCAGAGTAGCCATGGCCCTCCACTGCCCCTGCAAAGGGCCTCGTAACATCATCCAGTCCTGGCGCCGCTGGAATTTGCCCCCGAAGCACGCATTGTTACGTTTGCTTGACACTATTCGGGCATGTGGTGATACATGACCACTTTCGGATATTTTCTCTCCAGCGAGGAGCACGACCCCAAGGAGCTGGTACGTCAGGCGAAACTCGCCGAGGAAGCCGGCTTCGAGGCGTTGTGGATCTCCGACCACTTCCACCCGTGGCTGGACGAGCAGGGCGAGAGCTCGTTCGTGTGGTCCGTCATCGGAGCCGTCTCGCAGGCCACGTCGCTGCCGGTGACCACCGCGGTCACCTGTCCCATCATCCGCATCCATCCGGCGATCATCGCCCAGGCCGCGGCGACCGCCCAGATCCTGCTGGACGGCAGGTTCCGCCTGGGCGTCGGCACCGGGGAGGCGCTGAACGAGCACATCCTGGGCGACCAGTGGCCTCCGGCCGAGGAGCGCCAGCGCATGCTGGAGGAGGCCCTCGACGTCATCAGGGAGCTGTGGACGGGCGAGCTGGTGACCTACCACGGCGAGTTCTACGAGGTGGACACGGCCCGGCTGTACTCGCTGCCCGACCAGCCCCCGCCGATCTACATCTCGGGCTTCGGGCCCAAGTCCGTCGAGCTCGCGGGACGAGCTGGCGACGGCTACATCCACACCGCGCCCGCCGCCGACATGGTCGAGGCGTTCCACAAGGCGGGCGGCGAGGGCAAGCCGTGCGCGGCCGGGCTGAAGGTGTGCTGGGCGCACGACGAGGCCGAGGCGCGCAAGACCGTCCACAGGCTCTGGCCCAACCAGGGGATCCCGGGCGAGGCCGCCCAGCTCCTGCCGCTGCCGCGGCATTTCGAGCAGCTCTCGCAGCTCGTCACGGAGGAGGCGGCTACGCAGTCGACGCCCTGCGGACCCTCCCCGGAGGCACACCTCACCGCGATCCGCGAGTACGTGGACGCCGGCTTCGACGAGGTCTACATCTCCCAGATCGGCAAGGAGCAGGACGGTTTCTTCGAGTTCTACTCGACGCAGATCCTGCCGCGCCTGCGGGAACGGAGCTGACGCGCCGGGGAGCCGACGCGACGCGGACGTGAGCGCGACCGCGGGTCCCGCGGCCGCGCTCTCGGATTTCTAGTCCTCGTTCTTGACCAGGCGCAGCGACAGGAGGGGCTGGACGAACCAGAGCCAGGCGCACAGCAGCGCCACACCCGCGCCGATCAGCGCGGCGGGCCCGGGGCTGGTCAGCGCGTCCAGGACCAGGGCGGTGGAGCAGCTCATGGACACGGCCAGGGCCAGCCCGCCGGCCACGCCCAGCCGGTTGGCGCGGTGCAGCAGCAGTTCCTTGAGCCCCGACCGGAACAGGATCCGGTGCTGGGTCGCCGGGGCGATCGTGCAGATCGACGCGACCGCCGCGCTGACGACCGCCAGATAGAACAGCCAGTTCCCGGTCGTGTCGATCTTGCCGAAGCCGGAGGAGAACGGCAGCGTCAGCAGGAACGCGAACAGCACCTGCACGCCCGTCGCGGCCACCCGCAGGCCCTGCAGCAGCTCGCCGAGCTCGCGGTCGACGCGCTCCTTCGGGCTCTCGTCGGTGTCCTCCAGAGGCTCGAGCACCTCACTCATGCCTCCCCCTCGCCTGGCGGCTCGGGGTCGCATTCGCGAATCACGCTGTGTCCCCTGATTCGCTCGCTCATTCCGCTGCCTTCATGAGACGTGCGTAGGCGAGCTGGAGCCAGTCGGAGATGGCCACGGCCGTCATCGTCGCCCCGGCCAGCCGGGTAACCCTGGGAAAGAACACGGTGCCCGCCGCATATCCCGTCGCGATCCACTGGGACAGGCAGAACGGGCAGGTCAGCAGCTCACCCACGGCGTGCTGCAGCCCGTGACCGCGGACCTCCTCCTTGAGCTCCGCCGGGCCGGAGACGCCCTCATAACGGGTGAAGGGAGCGCGGAGGGGACTGGTGACCGGGTCCTTCGCGAGCGTCCGCGAGAGCCGGTGGGTGAACAGCCCCATGAGCATGAGGTCCATCACCTTGATCTTCTCGGGGCCCTTGCGGCCCGTCAGTTTCGCCGCGGCGAGCAGCGCCGTGACGGCCCCGCCGTACACCGCGAGAACCCGTGTGTACGAGGCCAGCGGACGGTTGTCCTCCCCCTCGTACTCGCGCTTGATCTCCTGGAGGGTCTCGGTCATGAGCGCGCCCTACCCGGGATTGTTTGCGGCGAACATGGCGGGGCAAGCGACGTGAGTGGGTAGTCACAGTCACGAAGTCACCGACGCGATTCTTGAGACGCTCAAGCGCGCCGGGGCCGGTCTCAAGGAGGCCGGGGTGCGTTTCGCCCTGGCCGGAGGCTGCGCCGGCTACGCGAGAGGCGCCGCGCCATCACTGCACGACGTCGACTTCGCCCTGGTCGAGGAAGACGTCCCGCTCGCGCTGAAAACCCTGGAGAGCCTGGGTTTCCGGACCGCGAAACCACCGGAGGACTGGCTGGTCAAGGCGTTCGACGAGGAAGGGGTCCTCGTCGACCTGATCTTCTCGCTGGCCGACAGGCCCGTGACCGAGGCGATGATCGCCCGGGCCGAGCCGATCAACACGGCGGCGCTGAGCCTGCCCGTCCTCGAAGCCACCGACCTTGTGATCTCCTGGATACTGCCGTTGTCCGAGCACGCCTGCGACTACGGCTCGCTGCTTCCCATGGTCCGCGCCATGCGGGAGCAGGTGGACTGGGACCGGGTCGCCTCGGTCGCCGCGCCGTCGCCGTACGCCTCGACGTTCGTCACGCTTCTGGAGCGGTTGCACATCATCGCCCCGACGACGACGCGGCCGGACAGCACCTGGCCCTGAGAACCGCCCCGTCCCGGTCCATGCGGAGGAGGGGCCGGGCGGGGTCCGGCCCGCCGGCATGGAGAGGGGCCGCGCCGTGACGGCGCGGCCCCTTCCCTATGTCACTCACAATGTCACTCACATGGACGAAGTGCGGGGGAAACGTCCGTAGTACTCCCCGACACGGTCCCGATAGCCCGGGTCGTTCATCGCCGTCTCGTCGAACTCCGGCGCGTTCTTGATCTCCTGCTTGGTGCGGCTGACGAAGACCTTGCGGTCCTGGAAGTCGATCCTCGTCACCACACTCGCGGGAAGCATGACCTTCTTGCCGAAGATCCACGGGCCCGTGTCCACGACGATGTAGCTCTGGCCGGCCTCGTAGGTGGCCTCGTCAACGGAACCGATCTTCCCGTCCACGGCCTGCACGTCGTATCCGGCGATGTCCATCTGCTGTCCCGTGCCCGACACGGTGTCGGAATACGACCAGAGATCCGGTGTCATGGTCCTCACTCCCTTCGTCGTCACTGCACGTACCCGAAGGTGAGAAGGGGAACATCCCGGACACGTAAGGGCAGGACATGATCTGGTCGCCCGTTCTCGGGCACGATGAGCGCGCCGGTGGCGCGGAGCACCTCCGGATGCCGCTACTCTTGTGGTGCGGGCGCCGCTAGCTCAGTTGGTTAGAGCAGCTGACTCTTAATCAGCGGGTCCGGGGTTCGAGTCCCTGGCGGCGCACCACAAGAAGGCCTGGGTCGGCACTGCTGACCCGGGCCTTCGGTCTTCTTCCTGCCGGCCTTAGCGAATGCGCCGCCTTCCGTCGACAGGAATGGGAAAACGCGGCCGCGCGATCGCACATCGAGTGGTGAGGCGTGATCCGCTGGCCATTCGCCGGACGCCGGTCCGGCCGGGCGAGCGGTCAGCGGGAGATCTCGTACCAGTGGTAGGGGATCGACCAGTCCCAGTGCTCGGTCTCCTCCTCCTGCTCGCGCGCGAGGTGGGGCGCGTCGGGACCCCAGGTCAGCGCGTAGGGGAGGCCGAACTGGGCGGCCCAGTACCGTCCGAGCCGTACGAATCCCCGTCCGATAGCGGAGATCATCCGCTTGGCCAGCGAGAACAGCATCCGGGCACCACTCCTCGCATGAGTCAGGCACGGCACCAATGTGGTCCAGATCACTTCGTATCTGGAAATAAAGATTTAATCTGGTCGAATCCTCCATGTAAATGCCCAGAGCGGTACGTTACTCACCGCAGTGGCGTCCGGTCGTACGCGTGACCGTCCGGCGGGAGGATGTGGGTCATGGCACCCTTCAAGATCGGTGACACCGCCCTGGTGGTGGAGGTCCCTTCGGCCGAGCCCCTGGTCCGGGGCCTGCGGGAACGCTACGACTCCTCCGCGGCGTACGGCATGCCCGCGCACGTCACCGTCCTGTATCCCTTCCTCCCGCGTGAACGCCTCGACGACGGGGTGCTCGCCGCGCTGCGGGAGCTGTTCGCGGCGCGGCGGCCGTTCGAGGTCGCGTTCGGGGGTGTCGGCCGCTTCCCGGACGTGCTCTACCTCGCGCCGGAACCGGACGGCCCGCTGCGGGAGCTCACCGAGGCGGTGACGAGCCGCTGGCCCGAGGCGCCGCCGTACGGAGGCCGGTTCGGCGACATCGTGCCGCACCTCACGGTCGCGGAGCGCCTCGGCGGTGAGGCCGTCACCGCGGTCGTGGCGGACCTGACGGCCGGGCTGCCCGTGACGACGCTCGTCAGCGGCGTGACGCTGCGGGTCTTCGACGGCGAGAGCTGGAGAGCGGAGGGCTTCTTCCCCCTGGGGGAGCCTCCGGTGGCCGAGTTCGCCTTCCCCGGGCCGTTGCGCGATCGTCTGGTGGCCGCGATCCTGAACGGGGACAAGACCGCCACAGCGGGCCTGCTGGCGGACTACGAGCACTACGGCGATCCCCTGCCGGCCGTCGGCCGATGGACGGCACTGATCGACTCGGCCGGGCGGCGAGTGGCGCTGCTGGAGACGACGCGGGTGCGGGTGATGCCGATCCGGGACGTCGACGAGGCGTTCGCCCGCGACAAGGGCGAGGGATACGAGACGGTCGCGCAGTGGCGGGCCGCGCACGAGCGCTTCTGGACCGGCCCGGAAATGTCGGCCGTCCTGGGCGGACCACCGGTCGTCGACGACGACACGCTGATCGTGGCCGAACGCTTCCGCCTGCTCGGTCCCGCCTGACAGCCACTGAGAGCCACCCCCGCCGACCTGTGGATAACGTCACGGGGCCGGTGGCCGGGGCTGACAGAATCGCTCGCACGACCGACCGGGCGGCCGTCGACGCTCCGGGGGTGCGGATCGGGGAGGGCGAGCGGATGAGCGGTGCGGAGCGGGAGGGCACGCGGCGGCGGTGGAGCCTCGGGCGGCCGGGCGGAGCCGCCTGGAGCTTCCCCTGGTCGTCGTCGGGCTCTTCGGGCCAGGCGGCCGAGGAACTGGTGGCCGGACTGCTGTCCGCGGCGCTGGAGGCGCGGCGCCGCCGCGACGAGACCGAGTTCCGGCGATGCGTGAAGGTCCTCGCGCAGGGCCAGGGGCTGCGCCAGGTCGTGGACCGGGCCCTGCTCGACGCCCTCAACCGGCATGTGACGCTCGCCTGGCACGGCGGCTGGCAGCCCGCCGACGTCGTCCGGCTGGTGGGCCGGCGGCTGGAGGCCCGGCACGTCCGCCTCGTGACCGACGCCGTCGCGGCCGAGATGCGCGCCTACGCCGCGGCCACCGTGGACGACCGCTGGCTCGACCAGCTCGACGCCATCGGCGCGACGGTGTGGTGGGGCCGCGACGAGGAGTACCTCCGCGAGGACGGCGACCGGACCGTGATGGTCGCCTGCGCGCTTCGGGTGATCCACCTGCTGGCCACGCTGCCGCCGCTGGAGCGGCTGTGTCCTCTGCCGGGAGCGGCCCGCCGTACGCCCGGCTCCCGCGGCGGCGCCGTCGACCAGCGGATGCTCGCCCGGGTGCGGGCCCTGCTGGCCAAGGCCGAGTCGACCGAGTTCGAGGCGGAGGCCGAGACGTTCACCGCCGCGGCCCAGGCGCTGATGGCCCGGCACAGCATCGACGCGGCGCTGCTCGCCTCCCGGACGGCCGGCCCGGAGGGAGCCGGCCGGCCGGAGGGGCGCCGGCTGGGAGTCGACGCGCCCTACGAGGGCCCGAAGGCGATGCTGCTGGACGTCATCGCCTCGGCCAACCACTGCCGCTCGGTGTGGAGCCGGCATTTCGGGTTCGCCACCGTGCTCGGGTTCCCCGCGGACCTGGCCGCGGTGGAGGTGCTGTTCACCTCCCTGCTGGTGCAGGCCACGACCGCGATGAGGCTGGCCGGATCGCGCCGGGACGGCTCCGGCCGTTCCCGCACGCGGTCGTTCCGGCAGTCGTTCCTCGCGGCGTACGCCCAGCGGATCGGCGAGCGGCTGCGGGAAGCGGCGGGGGAGGCGGTGCGGGAGGCCGCCGCCGATGCCGGGCGCGACCTGCTGCCGGTGCTGGCGGCCCGGGAACAGGCGGTCGAGGCGAGGGTCGAGGAGCTCTTCCCGACGCTGACCCTGGTCGGCGCGGGCGCGGTCAGCAACCGGGAGGGCTGGATCTCCGGCCGGGCCGCCGCCGACCGGGCCGTCCTCGACGTACGCGGGAAGATCGCGGGAGGCCGTTGACCCGGAGCCGCACCTGGGGCCCCGGAACCTCCGGGACCGGGCATGATGGGTCGCGCAGGCAGCGGTGGGAGCAAGGAGTGGCCGTGAGCAGATACGAGCGGTGGAACACCTTGTTGGAGCTGCTCGCCGAGCATGGACACCTCGACGTGGAGGAGACCGCCGAGCAGCTCGGCGTGTCGCCCGCCACGGTGCGGCGGGATTTCGACGAGCTCGCCTCCCAGCAGCTCCTCACCCGCACGCGCGGCGGGGCGTCGGCGCACAGCGTCACCTATGACCTGCCCCTGCGATACAAGGTCGCCAGGCACGCCCCGGAGAAGCAGCGCATCGGAGCGGCGGCGGCCGCCATGGTCCCCGCCGGCGCCACCGTGGGCCTGAACGGCGGCACGACGCTGACGGAGGTCGGCCGGGCCCTGGCCACGCGCCCCGACCTCAACACCGACCAGCGGGGCCCGGTGGTCACCGTGGTGACCAACGCCCTGAACATCGCCAACGAGCTGGTGCTCCGCCCGCAGATCCACGTCGTCACCACGGGCGGCTCCGCCCGGCCACAGTCGTACGAGCTGATCGGGCCGATCGCCGCCGGCATGCTGGAGCGCGTCGCCCTGGACCTGGCGATCCTGGGGGTCGACGCCCTGCACCGGGAGCACGGCGCGAGCGCCCACAACGAGGGGGAGGCGGCGGTCAACCAGATCATGGCCTCCCGCGCGCAGCAGGTCGTCATCGTGGCGGACAGCTCGAAGCTCGGCAGGCGGGCGTTCGCGCGGATCTGCCCGGTGAACCAGATCGACATCCTCGTCACCGACAGCGCGGCGACCGAGGAGCAGACGGCTCCCTTCGCCGACGCGGGTGTCAAGGTCGTGCGCGCCTGAGCGACCACCCGGACGCGCGGGTCACGCGCACAGGTCACGCGCACCCGGTCAGCGCAGCGGGGCCCGTGTGCGCCGGGAGGCGCTGTCGCGAGGCTTTGTCGTGGGCCTTTTCACGGGACTCTGTCAAGAGGCCAGTACGCCGAGGAGGTGGGCGACCTCCCGGGTGACCGCCTCACGGCCCGCCTTGAGGTATTTGCGCGAGTCGACCACGGACGTGTCGGCGGTCAGGCGGTCACGGACCGCCGCCGTGAACGCCTTGTTGAGGTGGGTCGCGATATTGATCTTCTTCATGCCGTGCCGTACGGCCGCCCGGATGGTCTCGTCCGGGACCCCGGAGGAGCCGTGCAGCACCAGCGGGACCGGGACGGCGGCGTGGAGCTCGGCGATCAGGCCGAGATCGAGGATCGCGTCCTTCGTGGTCATGGCGTGCGAGCTGCCGACCGCGACGGCCAGGGCGTCCACCCCGGTCCTTGCGACGTAGCCGGCGGCCTCGTCGGGTCTGGTCCTGGCGCCCGGGGCGTGCACGCCGTCCTTGCCGCCGATCTCCCCGAGCTCGGCCTCCACCCACACACCCCGCTCGTGGCACCAGCGCGCCACCTCTGCCGTGGCCATCGCGTTGGCCTCGTGATCCAGGGCGGACGCGTCGTACATCACCGAGCCGAGGCCCAGGCCGACGGCCTCCTCCACCAGGGACCTGTCGGTGGCGTGGTCGAGGTGCACGGCCACCGGAACGGCGGCGGCCCGGGCCAGGGCGAGCGACGCCAGCGCGACCGGGGCCAGTGCGCCGTGGTAGCGCACGCAGTTCTCGCTGATCTGCAGCACCACCGGGACGCCGGCGGCCTCGGCGCCCGCGACGATGGCCTCCGCGTGTTCGAGCTGGATCAGGTTGAACGCGCCCACGCCCAGGGGCGCGTCGCGGATGATGTCGCCGATGCCAGCGAGGGGCATGGTGGGCCTCCGGAGGTCCGTTTCAGGGGTGGTGGGGTTCGACGGTGACGTCCGGGTGGACGCGCCGGTAGACGCCCTGGTCGAAGTCGCCCGCGACGGGGGCGGCGACGGCGGCGGCGCCGAGGGCGGCCGCCCGGCGGAGCCGTTCCGGCCACGGCGTGCCCTCCACCAGGCCGAGCGCGAGTCCCGCCACCAGCGCGTCTCCGGCGCCGGTCGGATTGCCCTCGACCCGGTAGGGCATGCGGGCCCGCCAGGTTCCCTCCGGGGTCGCGGCGAGCACGCCGTCCGCTCCCAGCGAGACCACGACCGAGCCGGCGCCCTCGTCCCTGAGGAGGCTTGCCCCGGCGGCGACGTCCACCGCCTCCCCGGCGTCCGGGCGCAGCGCGCGGACGAGCTCCTCGGCGTTGGGCTTGAGCACGGCGGGCCGCCCGGCGGTGGCGT
Source organism: Microbispora sp. NPDC046973 (assembly GCF_040644495.1). Taxonomy (NCBI): domain Bacteria; kingdom Bacillati; phylum Actinomycetota; class Actinomycetes; order Streptosporangiales; family Streptosporangiaceae; genus Microbispora; species Microbispora sp. NPDC046973. The sequence goes on from NZ_JBEYWQ010000004.1 coordinate 66,236, forward strand.
GGCGCAGGGGAGCGCCGTCGGCGTCCACCACAGCCGGGACGTCGTGGCGGGCGGCGACGGCGGCCAGCGTGGCGTAGAGGTCGGCGGGCACTCCGCGCGGGAGGCTGCCGGAGATCACCACGGCGGACGCCCCGCCGAGGGCCCGCTCGTACGCGGCGAGGAACCGGGCCAGCTCCTCCGGGGTGACCGGCGGCCCCGGCTCGTTGAACAGCGTGGTCCACCGGGACGCGCGGACGGCGAGGGTGGTGCGGGTGTCCCCCGCGATGGGGGTGAAGGCGGCGGGGACGCCGGCCGCGGCCAGGTCGGCGAGCACGGCGTCGCCGGTCGGGCCGCCGGCCAGGCCGACGGCGAGGACCTCGTGGCCGAGGGCGGCGAGGACGCGGGCCACGTTGACGCCCTTGCCGCCCGCCCTGCGGTGCACGCCGCGCACGCGGTTGACGCCGTTCCAGTCGACGTCGTCGACGCCGTAGGTGACGTCGAGCGCCGCGTTCACCGTGACGGTGAGGATCACGCCGGTCACGGCGATTCGGGGAGGATGACCGATCGGGTGAGGTGTGCCGGTGTGTCGGGGTCGAGACCGCGGGCGTGCGCCCTGGCCACCGCGAGCCGTTGCACCAGGATCAGCTCGGCCATGGGGTCGAGGCCGCCCTCCACGAACGTGGCGCCGGTGGCCTCCACCTCGCCCCGCAGCCCGCGCGGCACCGGGCCGAACGCCCACGTGACGCGTCCGGGCGCGGCGATGCTGATCGGGCCGTGGCGATACTCCATGGCGAGGTAGGCCTCCGTCCACGACTGCGAGGCCTCCCGCATCTTCAGCGCCGCCTCCCGCGCCAGGCCGTACGTCCAGCCGGTGCCGAGGAAGGAGAACTGTTCGGCGGCGACGAGGCCGGGGGACAGCGGTTCGGCGAGCGCGCGCTCCGCGTCCGCGATCGCCCCGGCGAGGTCCTCGCCGAGGTGCGCCCGCAGCATGGCGAGCTGCGCGGTGGCGAACCGCGTCTGCACGACCGACCGCTCGTCGGCGAAGTCGAGGACGACGACCTCGTCGGCGAGGGACATGACCGGCGTGTGGGGATCGGCGGTGACCGCGGCCGTCCGGGCCCGCTCCCCGCCCTGCTCGCGGATGCGGCGGAGCAGGTCGAGCACCTCGGTCGTGGTGCCCGATCTGGTGAGCGCGAGCACCCGGTCGTAACGGCGGCCGATCGGGGTCTCGGAGGCCGGGAAGGCGTCGGTCTCGCCGTGCCCCGCGCCCTCACGGAGGGCGGCGTACGCCTGGGCGATGAACCACGAGGTGCCGCAGCCGACCACCGCCACCCGTTCACCCCTCGCCGGCAGGGCGCCGGAGGAGGACAGGCCGGCGGCTCGGCTCCAGCAGGCGGGCTGGGACGCGATCTCGGTCTCGGTGTGACTCACGGGCCCTCCTGTGCTCAGTGATGCAAGATTTGTAGCATTACTGAGCAGATTCAAGCAACGCATGCCATCCAGTGCTTTCGCGTGAACGTCGACGAACCAGGACAGGTGACGACACGAGGTGCGCGGAATTAGCGGATTACACGCAGGATCGCGTATCGCCATTCATGGGGTGCGTGGGAACATTCGCGCACGTACGCAGCGGGAGGTGGGGATGGCGCACATCGTCGGCGCCACTTCGTCCTCGGCCACATCGACGTGGGCGGGTTCGAGGCGACCTGCGCGGATCGAGATCCCGCACAGGTGTGGCCTGCGCCAGACGATCTCCGGCCAGGAGAAGGAGGTCTACGTCAACGGGCTGATCGCCGAACGGCGGTGAGGACGCCGGGCCCCGCAATGCCGTCCGCAGGAAGGGGCTCCGGCGTCACCGCGGGCGCGTGCTCAGACGACGGATCCGGTGGCGCCGTCGGTGAGCTCCCGGAGGATGTCCGCGTGCCCGGCGTGCCGCGCGGTCTCCTCGATCATGTGGACGTAGATCCAGCGCAGCGAGAGCGAGGCGACCTGCTCGTGCGGCACCTCGTGATCGAGCGGGAACCGTGCGGCGATGCGCCGCGATTCGGCGCAGGCCTGCTCGTACGCCGCGATCAGGGACTCGATGGTGTCGTCGTCGCCGACCGCGAAGCTCCTGTCGGCGTCCTTCTCCGAGGGAGGCGCAATGGCCGGGTCCTGCGCCAGCACCCGGGCGAACCAGTTCCGCTCCACCACGGTCAGGTGCCTGACCAGCCCGGCCAGCGTCGTCGCCGACGGCACGTGTCGCCGGCGTACGTCCTGCTCGGACAGCCCCTGGGCCTTGCGGACGACCATCGCGCGGAGGAGGTCGAGGAACGCCTCCAGCACCTGCCTTTCGCCGCCTGTGGCGGCCCGCACCACCGCCTGCGCCGGCTCGCTCGAAGGAAGACTGGCCATGCCCGGACCGTACGGAGCGCGCCGAGCCCCGGCAAGAGCCCTCGCTCACGCTGTCAGCGAACCCGCGTCCCAGCAGGCTCGCAACGGCTGGAAAAGGCGAGGGGGAGCGGCCCCGCCGGGCGGCTCCCCTGCCTTAGTGCTCAGCCGGAGGTGTCGTCGAAGTGCAGTTCTGAGGTGATGCGGTAGCGGTCGCCGCGGTAGATGGACCGGGTGAACTCCACGACCCGGCCGCCGGCCTCGCGGGCCGTGCGTTCGATGAGCAGGGCGGGGGCGTGCTGGGGGACGCCGAGCAGTTCGGCCTCGGTCTCGTCGGTGACGGTCGGCTCGATGCTCTGCGTGGCGCGGCGGACGTCGATGCCGAATCTCGTGCGCAGGAACCGGTAGAACGAGCCGGACACCATGTCGTCGGGCCGCAGGGACTCGACCAGGCGATGCGGCAGGTGGATGCGCTCGATCGCCATCGGTTCGTCGTCCACCAGGCGGAGCCGCACGACGCGCAGGACCGGGTCGGCGGGGGAGACCTGCAGGCGGTGCGCGAGCCGGGCGGTGGCCGGGGCCGAGTCGAACTCGAGGATGCGGCTGAGCCAGTTCCCCTCGGCGGCGGGGGCGTGGAAGGAGTCGTCGCCGGCCGCGAGGGGCTGGGTGACCTTCCGGCGTCCGGTGAACGTCCCCCGCCCGTGCTCCCGCACGAGCATGCCCTGCCGTACGAGCCCGTCGATCGCGGCGCGGAGGGTCGGGCGGGAGACGCCGAGCTCGCGGGACAGGTCGCGTTCCGAGGGGATGGCGGTGCCGGGCTCCTTGTCGGCGATCAGGTCGAGCAGGACGTCTCTGACCCGGTCACGCTTGAGGCCCGCTGGGAGTCTCTGCACGTCCCAGACCTTACCAGTAGTTGACCACTTCTCCCATCACTGTGCCTGCGAATATCCGAGATTTCGCCCCTTGACAGTCCGATTGGTTAAGACCACTCTCCTCTCAACGGTTTACCAATAACTGACCAGTGGGAGGACCGATGAGGTTACGCCTCCTCGCCGCGGCGGCCGCGTTCAGCCTCGCGCTCGCCGGATGCGGCTCAGCGTCCGAGCCCGGGACATCCGGAAAGACCGGCACGACCACGCTGACCGTGTGGTTCATGCGCGACAGCCTGTCGGACGCGATCGTGAAGCGGTTCACGGACGACTTCCAGCGGTCGCATCCCAGGATCGCCCTGAACGTCCAGATCCAGGAGTGGGACGGCATCGGGCAGAAGGTCACCAGCGCGCTGGCCAGCAAGGACGCCCCCGACGTCATCGAGGTCGGCAACACCCAGGTCGCCGAGTACGCCGCCAGCGGCGGGGTCAGGGACCTCACGGGCAAGGTCGCCGACCTGGCCGGCTCCGACTGGCTGCCCGGCCTGGCCGAGCCGGGGAAGATCGACGGCAGGCAGTACGGCATCCCCTGGTACGCCGCCAACCGGGTGGTCGTCTACAACAAGGACCTGTTCGCCAAGGCCGGCGTCACCACCCCGCCGAAGACCCGCGACGAGTGGATCGACGTCACCGCGAAGCTGAACAAGGGCGGCGTACAGGGCATCTACCTGCCCGGCCAGAACTGGTACACCCTCGCCGGGTTCGTCTGGGACGAGGGCGGCGACCTCGCCGTCAAGGAGGGCGACCGCTGGAAGGGCGTGCTCGACACGCCGCAGGCGCTCGCCGGCATGGCGTTCTACCAGCGCCTTCAGGCGCTCGGCAAGGGGCCCAGGGACTCCGACGAGGCCAGGCCGCCGCAGGCCGACGTGTTCGGCAAGGGCGACGTCGCGCAGATCATCTCCGCTCCCGGCGGCGCGGTCGCGATCGAGAAGGCCAACCCGGACCTCAAGGGCAGGCTCGGCTTCTTCCCGATCCCCGGCAAGACGGCCGACAAGCCGGGCGCCGTCTTCACCGGAGGGTCCGACCTGATCGTCCCCGAGGCGTCCGCCCACCCCGACGAGGCGTACGAGGTGGTCAAGGCCCTGGCCGGGGAGAAGTTCCAGCTCGACATGGCCAAGGAGATGAGCTACGTGCCCAACCGCACCTCCTACGCCGGGGTGCTGAGCGGCGACGAGGCCACCGCGGCGATGGCGGCGGGGGCCGCGGTCGGGCACGCCACGCCCAACTCGCCCAACTGGGCGGCCGTGGAGGCCAGGAACGTCATCAAGGAGTACATGACCAAGGTGCTCACCGGAGGCGACGCGGCCACCGAGGCGAAGGCGGCCTCCGATGTGATCACCACGATCCTCAACACCAAGTCCTGACATGGCGCGCACCCTCGCCCGTACGGCGGCCCGTCCTGCCCTCGTGATCGAGGGGAGAACCCGCGGAAGAGGCGCGCTCTGGCCCTACCTGCTGGTGGGCCCGGCCCTGGCCGCCTTCGCGTGCCTGCTCGCCTACCCGCTGGCCCGCAGCGTCGTGATCTCCTTCCAGCACTTCCGGCTGGGCGAGCTGATCAGGGGCGGAGCGGACTTCGCCGGGCTCGCCAACTACGCCGAGGCCCTCGGGGGGCCGGAGTTCTGGGCGGTCGTGCGGCGGACCTTCCTGTGGACCGCCGCCAACGTCGTGCTGATCATGGTGATCGCCACGGCCGTGGCGCTGATGCTGCCGCGCCTCGGGCGGCGGATGCGGCTGGCGGTCATGAGCGGGATGGTGCTCACCTGGGCCACCCCGGTGCTCGCCGCGACCACGATCTTCCAGTGGCTCTTCCAGTCGCGCCTGGGGGTGGTCAACTGGCTGCTGGTCCGCCTCGGCTTCGGCTCCTTCCGCGACTACACGTGGTTCGCCGACGGCGGGGCGACGTTTGCGATCCTGGTCGCGCTGGTCGTCTGGCAGTCGGTGCCGTTCGCGGCGCTCACCCTCTACGCGGGGCTCACGACCATCCCCGGCGAGCTGTACGAGGCGGCCAGGATCGACGGGGCCGGGCCGTGGCAGGTCTTCGGCCGGGTCACGTTCCCCATCCTGCGCCCGCTGTTCGGCCTGATCACGTCGCTGGAGGTCATCTGGGTCTTCACCTGCTTCGCGCAGATCTGGGCGATCAGCAAGGGCGGCCCCGGAGGCGCCACCGCCACGCTGCCGGTCTACGCGTTCCAGATCGCGCAGTCGCTGCACCGGTACGACCTGGGGTCGGCCGTCTCGACGCTCACCGTGCTGATGCTGCTCGCGGTGCTGGTCGTCCACCTGCGCCGCATGTTCCGGGAGGAGGGAGCGTGAGAAGAGCCGCACTGAATCTGGCCGCCCTGGGTGTGCTGGCGGTGTCGGTGTTCCCCGTCTACTGGATGGTGATCACCGCGTTCAAGCCGACGGTGGACATCCTCACCGAGACCCCAGAGTTCTGGCCCGCCCGCCCGACCCTCGACCACTTCGCCACGGCCGTACGGGCCGCGGGGTTCTGGACGTTCTGGCGCAACAGCCTGGCCGTCACCGTCAGCGCGGTGCTGCTCGCACTGGTCGTGGCGCTGCCGGCCGCCTTCGCCGTGGCCCGGCTGCGCTGGCCGGGGCGGCGCGGGTTCGTCCTGATGGTCTTCGTCGCCCAGACCGCCCCCTGGTCGGCGCTGCTCGTGCCGGTCTACATCATCGCCCGCGACGCGGACATGCTCGACCGGCTGCCGACGCTGACGCTCGTGTACTTCGTCACGACGCTGCCGTTCACGATCGTGACGCTGCGCGGTTTCATCGCGGGCGTCCCGCCCGAGCTGGAGGAGGCCGCGCTGATGGACGGGTGCGGCCGGGCCGAGGCGTTCCGCCGGGTGGTGCTGCCGCTGCTCGCGCCGGGCCTGATGTCCACGTCGCTGTTCGGCTTCATCACGGCCTGGAACGAGTTCGCCTTCGCCAACGCCCTGATGATCAAGGACCAGGGCGACCGGACGCTGCCGATCTGGCTGTCCGGGTTCGGCAACGTCTTCGGCACCGACTGGGGCGCCACCATGGCCGCCGCCACGCTGTTCATGCTCCCCGTCCTGCTCGTCTTCCTCGTGCTCCAGCGCCGCGTGTCCTCCGGGATGATCGCGGGCGCGGTGAAGGGATGACCCACATGATGATTCCGCGGCCTCGCGAGGTGGCCGTGCTCGGGGGAACCGTCACGCTCCACGACGGCCTCGTCCGGCACGCGCCCGACGATCCCCGCCTCGGGGAGGAGGGGTATCGGATCGACGTCACCTCCGGCGGCGCCGAACTCGCCGCCGGAGGGCCCGCCGGGCGCTTCTACGGCCTGCGCACCCTGGCGGCGCTCGGCCCCGAGGCGCCGCTGTGCCGGATCGCCGACCGGCCCGCGCATTCCTGGCGCGGGGTGATGCTCGACGTCGCCCGGCACTTCATGCCGAAGGACTTCGTGCTGCGGCTGATCGACCTGCTCGCGGCGCACCGGCTCAACCGGCTGCACCTTCACCTGACCGACGACCAGGGCTGGCGGCTGCAGATCAAGCGCTATCCCCGGCTCACCGAGGTCAGCGGGGAGCACTACACCCAGGAGGACGTCCGGGAGATCGTGTCCTACGCGGCCGACCGGTTCGTCACGATCGTGCCCGAGATCGAGATGCCGGGGCACGCCCAGGCGGCCGTCGCCGCCTATCCCTGGCTCGGCAACCAGCCGTCGCGCCGCCTGCCGGTGCGGGACTCATGGGGGATCAGTCCGCACGTGCTCAACCTGGAGGAGGCCGCCGTCGGCTTCTGCCGCGACGTGCTCGACGAGGTCATGGACCTGTTCCCCGGCGCGTACGTCCACCTCGGCGGCGACGAGTGCCCCCCGGACGAGTGGGAGCGCAGCGAGGCGGCGCTGCGGCGGATCGCCGAGCTCGGGCTGCCGGGCCCGGACGCCGCGCGGGCGTGGTTCACCGCCACCGTCGGCGCCCACGTGACCTCCCGGGGCCGGCGCCCGATCCACTGGTACGACGGGCCTGGAGGCGCTCCCGGCGTGACGGCGATGACGTGGCTCGACCACGAGAGCGGCCCGCGGGCGGCGCTCGAAGGGTTCGACGTCGTGCTGGCCCCGCACACGAGCACCTACTTCGACTATCCGGCCGACGCCCCGGGGCCGCACGGCCGGATGCTCTCCCTCGCCGACGTCTACGGGTTCACGCCGCCCTCGGCCCCCGAGGGCGCCACCGGCCGGATCCTCGGCGTGCAGTGCCAGCTCTGGACCGAGTACATGCCCACGCCCGAACACGTCGAGGCGATGGCCTTCCCCCGGCTGTGCGCCTTCGCCGAGGTCGCGTGGGGCACGGCGGGGGACTACCGCGATTTCCTCCACAGGCTCACTCCCCACCTGGAGTCCCTGGGCGTCCGGCCGGGGCCGGTCATCCCCTGAACTCCGCGTCCGCCCGAAAGGGTCCACCCCCCACGAAAGGAAGACAGCGGTGTCACGAAAGCTCTTATGGGGCGCTCTCGCGGCCGTCCTGCTGGCCGCGCTCGCGGTGGCCCTGCCCGCGCAGGCGGCCCAGTCGCTGCGCCTGCGCTACAAGACCAGCGCCACCGGCGCCACCGCCGACCAGGTGGAGCCGTGGTTCGACCTGGTCAACAGCGGGACCACGGCGGTGCCGCTGAACGCCGTGAAGATCCGCTACTACTTCACGGCCGACTCGCCGGCGCAGCAGTACCGCTTCGCCTGCTCGTGGGCGGTCGTCTCCTGCTCGACCGTCACCGGGACCTTCCAGACGATCTCCGGCACTTCCGCGGCCGACCGCTACCTGGAGGTCGGCTTCACCTCCGGCACCCTGGCGGCCGGCGCCTCGACCGGCGACCTGCAACTGCGCTTCTACCGGTCCGACTGGCAGACGATCCGGCAGAGCGACGACTACTCCTTCGGCCCCGCCAGGACGACGTACGGCGACTGGGACAAGGTCGCCGTCTACCAGGGCGGCACGCTGGTCTGGGGCACGCCGCCGGCCGGGGTGACCGATCCCTCGCCGTCCCCGTCGCCCTCCATCTCGCCTTCGCCGGGCGGACCGGGCGGCGGCAGCGGGGTCGTCTTCGACGACTTCGCCTACGCCTCCTCGTCCGATCCGCAGATCGCCGCGCACAACTGGACCGTGCGGACCAACAGCGGCGGCCCCGGCGTCCCCGGGGCGAGCTGGCCGGCGTCCAACGTCGGCTTCCCCGTCGTCAGCGGGAGCAACAAGGCCCTGCAACTGCGGGCGGCCACCGACGGCACCGCCGCAGGCACCTCGCAGGCCGAGTTCCTGCACCAGCGCAAGTTCTTCGAGGGCACGTACGCCGCGCGGGTGAGGTTCGCCGACGCCCCCGACAGCGGCCCGGACGGCGACACCATCGTGGAGACGTTCTTCACCATCACGCCCCTGGCGTACGACCTCGACCCGGACTACAGCGAGCAGGACTTCGAATACCTGCCGAACGGCGGCTGGGGCGCGCAGGGCCCGATCATCTACACGACCACCTGGGAGACCTACCGCAACGAGCCCTGGCTCGCGGTCAACACGCACACCGAGCGGACGGCGAGCTACGCCGGCTGGCACGACCTCGTGCTGCAGGTCTCCGGAGGCACGGTGCGTTACTACATCGACGGCGCGCTGTTCGCCGAGCACGGCGGCGACTACTACCCCGAGACGCCGCAGTCGGTGAACTTCAACCTCTGGTTCATCGGCGGCGGGCTGCTGGGCAGCGCCACCCCGCGCGCCTACACCCAGCAGGTCGACTGGTTCTACTTCAGCAAGAACGAGGTCGTGGCCCCGGCCGAGATCACCTCCAGGGTCAACGCCTTCCGGAGCGCGGGCACCGCGTGGAAGGACACCGTGCCGATGCCATAGCCGATCCTTCCGGGCCCCGGCGCCGGCCGGGGCCCGGGAGGCCGGTCAATCGAGGAGGTCGGGGTCGGAGGCGAGGATCTGGTCCAGCAGGGGCTGGAAGTTGATCCAGCCGACGACGTCGTTGCCGATCTGGCCGTGGGTGAGCTTGGCGTTCTCGTGGGAGATGGGCACCGTCGGACCGGCGGCCTTGGCCGCGAGCTGCGCCTGACAGCTGCGCTCCATCGTGATGAACCACCAGGCCGCGGCCTCCACGCTGTCGCCCACGGTCAGCAGCCCGTGATTGCGCAGGATCACCGCCTTGTGCGAGCCCAGTGCCTGCGCGATGCGGCGGCCCTCCTCGGTCTCCACGACCACCCCGGTGTAGTCGTCGAACAGGGCGTGGTCCTCGTAGAACGCGCACGCGTCCTGCGTCAGCGGTTCGAGCAGCGTGCCGAGCGCCGACAGGGCCTTGCCGTACACGGAGTGGGAGTGGGCGGCGGCGACGACGTCGGGCCTGGCCTGGTGGACCATCGAGTGGATGGCGAACGCCGCCTGGTTGACGTGGTGGCGGCCCTCCACCACCTGGCCCTCGTGGTTGACCAGGATCAGGTCGCCGACCTTGATCTGCTTGAACGACATGCCGAAGGGGTTCACCCAGAAGTGGTCGGTGTGCTCCGGATCCCGGGCCGTGATGTGGCCGGCCACGCCCTCCTCGAAGCCGAACCTCCCGAACAGGCGCAGCGCGGCCGCGAGCCGCTCCTTGCGGTGGCGCCGCTCCTCCTCCACGGTGTCGAATTTCGGCGGCAGCCGGAAGGCGAGCCGGTCGGCGGGCACGGGCTGCAGGTCGGACAGGCTCATCGCGGCTCCCAGGGCTCGTGAGGCGTACCCGTCCAGCCTGTCTCCGGCACCCGTCTCCTGTCCATGCCGAAACCGAATCCTCTTCGGTTTCCTTAAGGCTTCGGCCCTGTCCAACCGGGCAGTGGAGGCCGGCCGAATCCGCGTAAGGTGCATGCATCGTGAGAGACGGGAGGTACCGATGCGGCTGGAGGCCGTCTTCTTCGACGTCGGAGAGACCCTGGTGGACGAGACCCGCGAGTACGGCACCTGGGCCGACTGGCTGGGCATCCCGCGGCACACCTTCTCCGCCGTGTTCGGCGCGGTGATAGCGCGCGGCGGCGACTATCGGGACACCTTCCAGCATTTCCGGCCAGGGTTCGACCTCCATGCCGAACGGGAGCGCAGGGCCAGGGAAGGCCAGGCAGAGACGTTCGGCGAGGAGAACCTCTACCCCGACGCCCGGCCGTGTATGGCCGAGCTGCGGGAGATGGGACTGCGCGTCGGCCTCGCCGGCAACCAGACCGCCCGCGCCGAGACCATCCTGCGCGCCCTCGACTTACCCGTGGACGTGATCGGCACCTCCGACGGCTGGGGGGTGGAGAAGCCGGACGCCTCCTTCTTCGACCGGGTGGTGACGGAGGCCGGCTGTCCGGCGGAGTCCGTCCTCTACGTGGGCGACCGCCTTGACAACGACATCCGGCCCGCCCAGAAGGCCGGGCTGAGCACCGCACTCGTACGGCGGGGTCCCTGGGGCCACATCCTCCGCGACGAGCAGGCCGCCCGGGCGTGCCTGTTCCACGTCGACTCGCTGGCCGAGCTGCCCGCCCTGATCCGCAAGCACAACGGCGACTGACCGAGCTCAGCCGGCCTCGGTGAGGTCGATCGAGGCGGCCAGTTCCGCCGCCACGCCGAGCAGGTTCCGCACGGCCCGCCGGTCGCGCGCGGGGTGCCAGGCCATGACGGTCTCGGCCTGCTCACCGGCGAGCGGCACGAACACCACTCCGGTGCGCCGGAGGCTGTGCGCGGACCGGGCGAGCCGCGTGACGCCGACTCCGGCGGCGACCAGGCCGAGCAGGCTCGGCACGCCGTCGGCCCGCTGCACCACCCGCGGCTCGAAGCCCGCCGCGCGGAAGTCCTCGTCGTACTTCCGGTGCCACGGCTCCCACGAGCCCCGCGGGGTGAGCACCCACGGCTCGGCGGCCAGATCGGCGAGCCGCAGCTCGGCCCGTCCGGCGAGCGGGTGGCCCGCCGGCAGGACCGCGCAGACGGGCTCGGCGACCAGCGTCGCGGTCGCCAGGTCGCCGACCAGCGGCGGCCGGGTGAACGCCGCGTCGTAACGGTCCTCGCGCAGGCCCGCCACGAGATCGGCGATGCCGACGGCCTCGGCGAGCAGCTCGACGTCCGGATACCGCTCGCGGAACGCGCGGACGACTGGCGGCATCATGTAGTTCGCGGTGGAGACGAGAAAGGCCACCCGAAGCCGGCCGATCTCACCGCGCACCGCCCTGCGGGCGGTCTCCAGGGCCGCGTCCGCGCGGGCGAGCACGGCCCGCGCCTCGGGCAGGAACACGCGGCCGACCTCGGTCAGGCGCGTGCCCCGGGTGTCGCGGTCGAACAGCCGTGCGCCGAGGGCGTGTTCGAGCGCCGCGATCTGCTGCGACAGCGACTGCTGGGCGATGTGCAGCTCCCGAGAGGCGACGGTGAAGCTCAGATGCTCGGCCACGGCGACGAAATACCGCAGGTGGCGCAGCTCGGGGGTCACAGGCTCTGACTGTAACCGCCGCAGGGAACGTGTGTTGGCCGGGCGGGGCTCGCACGGGCGAGAGTGGTCGCACTGATCACGAGAACGAGGAGTGGGACCATGACCGGACGGGTGTGGTTGATCACCGGATGCTCGGCGGGCTTCGGCCGTGAGCTGGCCGAGGCCGCCCTGGCCGCCGGTGACCGGGTGATGGCGACGGCGCGACGTCCCGAGACGCTGGCGGACCTGGTGGAGACGGGCGGCGACCGCGTGCGCGCCGCGCGGCTGGACGTCACCGACACCGCGTCGATCGACGCGGCGGTGGCCGAGACCGTGTCGGCCTTCGGCCGGATCGACGTCGTGGTGAACAACGCCGGCCACGGGTCGGTGGGGGCCGTCGAAGAGCTCGACATGGCCGACCTGCGCGCGCTGATGGAGGTCATGTTCTTCGGGGCGGTGGCCGTGACCAAGGCCGTCCTGCCGCACCTGCGCCGGCAGGCGAGCGGGACGATCGTCCAGATGAGCTCGATGGGCGGGCAGCTCAGCATGCCGGGCTTCGGCGCCTACTGCGCCGCCAAGTTCGCCCTGGAGGGACTGTCGGAAGCGCTCGCCGCCGAGGTCGCGCCCTTCGGCGTACGGGTGCTGATCGTGGAGCCGGGCGCCTTCCGCACCGAGTTCGGCGGTCACCGCATGCACCGCTCGGAGCCCATCGACGCCTACCGGGTGTCCACGGGCGCGACCCGGGCGTCGGTGGACGAGATGGACGGCACCCAGCCGGGAGACCCGGCCAAGGCCGCGCAGGCGATCCTCCGGGTCCTCGACCACGACGATCCTCCGCTGCGGCTCGCCCTGGGCGACGACGCGGTGGACGCCATCCGCGCTCACCACGAGACGCTCCGCGCCGACCTGGACGACTGGGAGAAGCTGAGCCGGGCGACGAGCCTCTAGAGTTGCCGGGGTGACACCTGATCATGACGCCGATCTCGTGCCGCTGCTCGGCCGGGCATGGGAGACGGTGAACCACCGGGACACGCTGGCCGATCTCGTCAGGCTCGGCTGGACGCCGTGCGGGGTGGGTGACTGGGCCGTCGGGCTGCGCTCGCCGCGCGGCATGCTCGCGGCCCGCATATGCCCCTTCGATCCGGCGTACCCGGCCTTCCTGGAGCTGTGCCGCCGCTGCCCCGGCAATCCCTACCTGCCGCGGGTGGCGCTCAGCGAGGCCCTCGACGGCGGCGGTTCGCTCACGGTCCTGGAGTTCCTGGCCCCAGCCGAGGAGGCGGAGGCGGCGGCGGTCGCCCGGCGGTGGCGCGAGGGGGCGGGCGACGAGGCGTTCGACGCCGTACGGCGCACCGCCCTCGCCGTGGACGAGGAATGGCGGGCGCGAACGCCGTGGTGGGACGGGATCGACCTCAACCGCGGCAACGTCCGCCGGACGGTGGACGGGAGGATCGTGCTCGTCGACGTCTTCTGCATGGACGGGGCCTCGCTCTACCGCCAGGTGCTCGACGACTCCAGCGTCGTGCGCGCGCGCCTGTCCGCCGCCGCGACCCGCCACCTGCTGGACATCCCGTACATCGCCCGCGAGAGCTCCCCGGCCGAGATCGAGGCGCTGCGCGCGGCGTGGCGGGCGGGGGTCGTCGTCACATCGTGAGCTCGGGGTGCCGGGACCGGCCGAGGTCGGTCAGCCGTTCGTCCAGCGCCCGCGTCTGGCCCGCGGGCGGCAGGACCTTCAGCACGCCGCGGACGCGGTCGTGCCCGATCGCGTACCACTGGTCCTCGAGCGCGTCGACCGCCTGCCTGAGGTGTTCGGCGGCCTGGTCGCCGTCGGTGAGGGCGTGGGCGGCGGCGAGGTCGGCGAGCAGCACCGAGCGCTGCTTTCCGCCGTTCGGGCCCAGGTCGTCGAGCGCCTTGCGCAGCCGGCGGGCCGCCTCCTCGTGGTTGCCCGCCGTCAGCGCGCTGTAGCCGGCGAACCCGTCGAGCCTCGCCCGCTCGAAGAAGTCCAGCCACGGGGGGTCGTCGCCGCCCGCGTCCACCATCTGGTCGGCGCGGTCGATGTGGCGCATGCACTCCTTCGGCTCGCCGCAGCGGGCCGAGATCTCCGACGCCACACAGTGCAGCCACGCCCTGGTCAGCGGGCCGACGCCGTGCCAGGCGTGCGCGAACGCCGCGTCCAGCAGGCCCAGGGCGTCCGTACGGTTGCCCTCGAACCCCGGCACGAACGCCGCGTGGGCGAGCACGGCGGCGGCGAGCGGATGGTCGCCGCACTCCCGGGTGGCCGACAGGGCCATCCGGTACAGCCGCGCGGCGGTGGGACCGTCGTCCAGGTCGAAGAAGGCGACCCTGCCCGACAGCAGGGCCGAGCGCGCGGCCGCCTCGGCCAGCGTCTGCCTGACCGCTCCCTCCGGCGCGGCCCGCAGCAGGCTCATGCCGAGCCGGGTGTGCGCGACCGACGCCTGGAAGATGTCGTCCGGCGGCGAGGTCCAATAGAGAGCCGCCTGCTTGTCGACGACCCGGGCGAACGCCTCGGCCGACTCGGCGTCGACCCCGCGCCCGCGTTCCACCGCCGCGGGAAGACGCTCGTCGCCCTCGCCGAGGAGCGGAGCGAGCACGCCCGCGCCGAGGAGCCCCCGCAGGAACGTGGAGCGGTCGATGCCTTCTGCGACGATCATGCTCAGCAGCCTCCGTATCTCGTCCACCACCTCCGTGACCGGCCGCATGGCCATCTCGTCGGGGGTGAGCAGTCCCAGCTCGCTCGCCGGCTTGTCGAAAATCGTCACGAGGTGCTTGCGGTAGCGCGGATCCGGCCACCGCTCGCCGGTCTCCCACCGCCGCACCGTGTTGGCCGTCAGGCCGGTGTCCTTCTCGTCGCACGACCGCATGGACGTACGGATGCGCTCGCACAGCTCCTCGTAGGACCACCCGCGCTGCAGGCGTTCCCACGCGAGCCGGCGGTTCGGCGGATGGCGGTGGTTAGCCGGCATGTCGCACCCCTCCTCGCACGACCGCATGCACACTGTGTCAGCGTGACACGCTGACACTACGGGAGAATCTGTGTTCGCGCGGCTACTGGCTGTGATTGGACGTCCTCTGGCTGATACTCCAACCGCTTCAAAAGCGCTTAGCTTGGCCCACTTCCGCGAGCAGCCGTTGGAGATGGGTGACATGACCACGTTGGAGGACATCGCACGGGTCCATACCGGCTGGATCATCTGGCGGTCGGACGTCGGCCGCTGGTGGGCGACCAGGCGCGGGCCGGTGGACCTCGACTCGATCCGCATGGGATGCGCGATGACGCTCGACGCCGACGACCCCGAGGCCCTCGCCGCGGCTCTGGCCGCCCAGGCCGAGCTGATCGCCGCGTTCGCCGCCGACCCGGCCGCCGCCGGGTGACGGGGGGACGCGGCGCGGTCAGCGGCCGTGCCGGAGACGGTCCCTGATGTAATCGACGACGTGAACCGCGCAGGCGCCGTTGGCGGCGCCTGCGCGATCGGTGACGGTGAACTCGGCCGGCGACGGGCACGACGACCCGCCCCGGCTGCACCGGCGTTCACGCCCCTTCGTGCCCGGCCGGTAGTCGTCCGCCTCCCAGAACGTGATCTGCAACAGGTCCATCCGCTCACGCCCTCCGCTGCTCATGGGAGGAGATCGGGCCGAAGGACCTCCGCCTGCAGGATGCGCTCGATCTCCTTGTCGTCCGCATTGTGTCCCGTCTGCCGCCGCAGTTCCTTCCGTACGGCGTCGAGGATCACCGGCGTGAGGAGTACTCGGACGAGGGACTTCGGGGCCGTCGCCGCGCGGGCCTTCCACAGGTCGTCTATCAGACGGCGCTTGAACGCCTCCTTGCTGAGATAGAAGAGCGCGTCGGCCTTCCCGGTCGGCCCGCCTTCGTCCAGGAGATCGACCTCCAGGGCCAGGTCGATGACGACGGGGAGGCCGCCGGTGAGGTGGTAGACCTGCCACACCTGGCCGTTCGTCAGCACCATCCACTCGACGCCCTCGTTCACCGCGTACATCTGCACCTGCCGCAGGTGCTTGACGCCCAGTTTCTGGGTGCACCGCTTGACCTCGATGAACGCGGCGAGCTGCTTGTCCACGCGTATGCCGTAGTCGGCGAATTCCCCTTTGACCTGGTATTCGGTCGTAAGGTCTTCGTATTTGTCGTATCCCAGTCCTTCGCAGAGGAAATCGGTGACGAGCAGACGGGTGTCGCCCTCGTTGGCGTCGCGGGCGACGAGGTCGCTGAGCGGCTTGCCGTACCGGCGGATCGCCGTGCGAATACGATTGCGCGCCTCGGATTCCCATTTCGGCATCGTTCGGGGTGCGGACGCCTTCCGGGCCGCGCGTGCGTCGCCCTCGTGCCTGGTGGCGGCTTGGGTCGCGTCGGGTGCGACAAGGGTCTCGGACGTCTGATCGCTCATCGGGTGCACCTTCTCCTCGCTGCGGCTCGGGCCGTTTCGCGGTCACGGGTGTAACGGTGTTGGACGCGTTTTCCCTCCCGAATGGTTACCGCCGTGAATATCTGTTCGGCAACAAATGGCAATGCTGACTGTTCTGCCGAATGGTGTTTTATTGGGAAATGTCTCTCCTGAACGCGGGAGCGGCCTCGGTCCCGAGTCTCCGGTGCGTGGGGCGGAGGTGCGACGCCTCGTCGGACGCCTCCGTCGGCGTGCGCGGCCTGCGTAGGGGCTTCCCGCCTGAGGTGCGTCTCGCTATAGTGCGGATTGCAATAAGGCAATGGGGGAGTGATGGCGCGAGGACGAGCGGACAGGGACCTGGTCGGGCTGACGGTGCTCGCCCTGCTGTCCGTACGGCCCGCCCACCCCTACGAGCTGCACCGGTTCGTCGTCGACACGCACAAGGACTACATCGGCGGCCTGCCGCGCAGCCTCTACCACGCGGTCGACCGGCTGGCCCGCGAGGAGCTCATCGCTCCTGTGGAGACCAGCAGGGAGGGCCGCCGGCCGGAGCGCACGGTCTACCGGGTGACCGAGGAGGGGCGGGCCGAGCTGGGCACCCGGCTGCGCCGTCTCCTGGAACAGCCGGACGGCGACACCAAGGTCTTCGTGGCCGCGGTGTCGCTGATGGGATGCCTTCCGGTCTCCGAGGCGGAGCGGGCGCTGGGCACCCGGGCCGCCACGCTGGAGGGCGCGATCGTCTCCGCGGACGCGCACATCGAGGCGCTCACCGGCTCGGGCCTGCCGCGCGTGCTGCTCCTGGAGGTGGAGTACGACCGGGCGATGAAGGCCGCCGAGCTGGAGTGGGTCCGCGCGACCCTCGCCGAGATCCGGTCCGGCCGGGTCTCCTGGAGCGCCGATTCGAACACCGGGCAGCTCGACCCACAGTGATGCGCCGGCCGGATGCGCCAACATCCGGCCGGCGCCGGACCCGACCACCGCGAAGCGGCCGATCAGGACTCGCACCCCAGAGGATAGGCGGCTTCGCGGTCATCCGAGAGGAGCCGTGACCATGTCCGACGACATCCACCGCCTGCTCGACGCGCTGACCGCGGCCTGGAACGACGCGGACGCCGCCGCCTTCGCCGGGCTGTTCACCGAGGACGCCGACTACGTGACGTTCTTCGGCCTCCACATGGAGGGCCGCCGGGCGATCGAGGACAGCCACCGGGCGCTGTTCGAGGGCCCGCTGAAGGGGTCCCGGCTGGGCGGGCCCGCAGCCGCGCCGCCGCTGCGGAAGATCCGCTTCCTGAGCCCGGACGCGGCGCTGGTCGTGACCACCGGGGGCTCGGCCCTGCCGGACGGCGCGGCCGATGCGGGCCGCGACTCGATCATGACCTTCACCGCGGTCAGGGAGGGCGACGGCTGGCGCTTCGCGTCGTTCCAGAACACGCGGATCGGCACGCCGTGACGTCCCCCGGGACCCTCCTGTGCGAGGTGCGCGGCGTCGTCGAGGCGCCGGTCGCGCGCGTGTCCGGCCTGCTCCTGCGCGTACGGCCGGGGCCGGTGGGGCGTGACAACTGCTTTCCGCTGGCGGAGCACGGCGGAACGCTCACGGGCGGGCCGGACCGGTTCGTGCTCGCCGCGCCCGGTTACACGATGACGGTCGAGGTGGGCCAGGACCTGCTGGCCGTGCAGGGCGGCTGGTGGTATCGGGGCGAGTACCGCCTCGCGCCCGATCCGGCCGGCACGCTGCTGGTCTACCAGGTCCGCAACGTGGCCGAGCGCCTTCGCTGGGGAGTGCCGCTCGCCAACGGGTTCTTCCGGCGGCTCCGGCCGCGGACGCCCGACGGCTTCGCCGTACTGCTCGACCGGGTCGGCGCCGAGCTGGGCTGCCCGGTCCGCCTGCTGGGCGGCCGCTGAAACAGGTCCCGGACCGGCCCGGCGGGGGCCGGTCCGGGGACGCCGGCAGGGCCTCAGCCCTTCTCCGCGCCCTCGTTGGCGCCGCGTACGAAGTAGCGCTGGAACACCACGAAGATGACCGCCACCGGGATCGTGGCGAGCACGGCGGCGCCCAGCTTGAGCGGATACTGCGTGCCCTTGCCGAGCGAGCCGCTGACCAGGTCGGCGATTCCTCGCGGCAGCGTGAACAGCTCCGGGCTCTGCACCGCCACGAGCGTGTGCGCGAACTCGTTCCAGCTGCCCTGGAAGGAGATGATCGTCAGGGTGATCAGGGCCGGTCGCGCCATCGGCAGCACCACCGACCAGAACGTCCGCCACACGCCCGCGCCGTCGATGCGGGCGGCCTCCTCCACGCTCACCGGGACCGACTCGAAGAACTGCTTCATGATGAAGACGCCCGCGGCGTCCACGATCAGGGGCAGGATCAGCGCCGTGTAGCTGTCGTACAGGCCGAACTGGTTGAGCACCAGGAACTTCGGCACGAACAGCACCACGGGCGGCACGGCCATCACTCCGATGACCGCGGAGAACAGCGCCTTGCGGCCGCGGAAGCGGATCCGCGCCAGCGCGTATCCGGCCATCGAGCACAACAGCACCCGGCCGGCGGTGACCAGGATCGTCACCAGCATCGAGTTGCCCAGCCAGAGCGGCAGGTCGGTGTTGAGGAAGACCTTCTCGTAGCCGCCGGCCGAGAAGGGGTGGGGGATGGGCGACAGCGCGTTCGCGGCGGCGTCCGGCTCGGTCTTGAACGAGTTCGCGACCTGGATCACGAACGGGTAGAGGAAGACCAGCGCGAAGAAGACCAGCACGAAGTAGCCCGCGAAGGTGGAGGCGAGCGAGCGGGCGTCCCGGCGTCTCACGGTCACGACCTCCTCGTACGGCGGGCGGGGTCGCGGTCGCGCATGATCCACCGCTGGACCAGCGCGAGCACGACGATGATGGCGAACAACACGAACGAGATGGCCGTCCCCGAGCCGTACTCGAAGCTCCGGAAGGCCGTCTGGTAGGACAGGAAGGCCGGGGTGAGCGTGGTCTTGGCCGGGTTGCCCTGGCTCATCACGTAGACCTGGTCGAAGACCTGCCAGGTCGCGATGAGGCCGAGCGTCAGCACCAGGAACAGCGTGGGCTTCAGCAGCGGGAGCGTGATGTGCCGGAACCGCTGCCAGCGCCCGGCCCCGTCGAGCATGCCGGCCTCCTCCAGCGTCACCGGGATGTCCTGGAGCGCGGCCAGGAACATCAACATGAACGTTCCAGACGTCGTCCAGACGACCAGCATGATGATCGTGCACATGGCCACGCTCGGCCCGGACAGCCACTCCCACCACGACAGCCCGAACGGCCCGCCGCCGGTCAGCGCCGCCGGCGGAGCGGCCGGGTCGACCAGGCCGAGCCCCCCGAGCAGCAGGTGGAGCACGCCCCGGGAGTCGGAGAACCACTGCGGGCCGTCGATGCCGAACACCTTCAGCAGGCTGGTCACGGCGCCCGAGTTGGCGAAGATGAACAGGAACACCACGCTGATCGCCACGGAGCTGGTGACCGAGGGGAAGAAGAACGCGGCGCGGAAGAACGTCTTCCCCTTCAGCATCCTGCTGTTCACGATCAGGGCGAGGCCCAGCGCCAGCACCGTCTGCGCCGGCACGACGATCGCCACGTAGTAGAAGTTGTTCCGCACGCTGGTCATGAAGTCCTGGCGGGCCAGGCCGTCCTCGGTGAACAGCCGGGTGTAGTTCTCCGCCCCGACGAACGGCACCCCCGAGCGGAACGGGCTGCCCTGGCCGTTCCAGTCGGTGAGGCTGACCCACATCGCCATCAGGATCGGCAGCAGCAGGAACAGGCCCAGGATCACCACCACCGGCGCCACGAACAGCCAGCCCGCGATGTTCTCCCGCACGGAGGCGCTCACCCGGGGCCCGGGCCGCGTGGCCCGCGCGGGTGCGGTGTCGGCCACGGTCACTCCTTCCGGTCGGCGGAGCCCCGGCCGTGACCGGCCGGGGCCCGCTCCGTCTCGCGTCAGCCGAGGGCGGCCTGGGTGTTCTTCTGCAGGCGCTCCAGCAGCGCCTTCGGGTCGCTGGCGGTGAGCTTCTGGATGCCGGTGTCGAAGTCGGCCAGGACGCTGTCCATCTTCGGCGCGTTGACCGGGCCCTGGGCGTAGTCGGCGCCGTTCACGAACGGGCCGTCGGCGGGGAACTCCTTGGTGTAGGCGTCCTTCGCCGACTGCCGCGAGGGCATGACGCCGAAGGCCCTGGCGAAGGCCATCTGCTGGTCGACGGTGGTCATCGCCTCGACGAAGTCGATCGCCTGCTGCTTGTACCTGCTCTTCGCGGAGATGCCCCAGCAGTTGGTGAACGACAGCGTGCCCTTGCCCTTGGGCCCGGCCGGAAGCTCGTGCACGCTGTACTTCACGTCGGGGAAGTCGGCCTTCAGGGCGCCCTTGATCCAGTTGCCCTCGATCGTCATCGCGGCCTTGGCCTTGCCGAACGCCTCACCGCCCCAGCCCGCGTCGAGCTGGCTGGGGAACTGGGCGAGCTTGTCCTTGAGCAGCGACTGGACGTACTCGAGGGCCTTGAGGTTCTCCGGCGTGTCCGCCGTCGCCTGCTTGCCGTCGGGGCTGGTGATCCAGCCGCCCGCCTGCACCATGAACGCCCCGACCCGGTCGCGCGTGTCGCCGATCGCGAGCGGCGTGACGCCCTTGGCCTTGAGCTTCTCGCTCACCGCCGTGAGCTGGTCCCAGGTGGTGGGCACGTCGCCCTCGCCCAGCCCGGCCTTGGCCCACAGGTCGTCGTTGATCACCAGGGCGAGGGTGGAGAAGTCCTTCGGCGCGCAGTAGAACTTCCCGTCGTAGGTGAACGTGGTGCGCAGGCTCGGGTAGAAGTCCGAGGCCCCGGACAGCTTGTCGGCGTACGGCTCCAGCGCGCCCACGCTCGCGTAGTCGGCGAAGCGGGAGGCGTCCACGTAGAACACGTCGGGCGGGTTGTCGCCCGCGAACGCCTGGCCGAGCTGCTGGGCGAGGTCCTGCGCCGGGGTCACGGTCGCCGTCGAGCCCGACTTCTTCGCCCAGGCCGCGGCGGCGTCCTTCACCGCGGTGGTCTCCGCGTCGCCCGAGGAGCCGATGAGGATCTGCAGGTCGGCCGGGCCGCCGCTCTGCTGGGCGGGCGCGGCCGCCTTGTCGTCGTCGAAACCGCTGCCGCAGGCGGCCGAGGAAAGGAGAGCGGCGCAGGCGGCGCCGAGCACCGCCGTCCGTACGGTTCTGTTCTTCATGAGCATTCCCGATCTTCGTTGAGGGGGACGCGCCGGTTCACGCCGATTGGCGGACGACCAGCGAGGGTTCGAGCAGCACGTTCGCCGGCGGTTCGCCGGGGTCCGTCTCGCCGTCGAGAAGTGTGGTGAGCAGAGCCACGCAGTGCGCGGCCGCCTGCCCCAGCGGCTGGCTCAGGCTGGTCAGGCCGACGGCCTTCGCCACCGGCGTGTCGTCGAAGCCGATCACCGCGACCGGCCGTTCCGCCGTTCCGCCGCCGGGCCGCCAGGCGAGGCCGGGGGATCGGGCGGCGTGCAGCGCGCCGAGCGCGAGCGAGTCGCTGGCGCAGACGAGCGCGGTCACCCCGAGGTCCGACCGCAGCAGGTCGTGGGCGGCCTTCTCGCCGTCCGCGACGCCGTCGCTGGTGGCCCGGCTCAGGCCGGCGGGGTCCACGCCCGCCCCGGCGAGCGTGCGCGCCCAGCCCTCGCGGCGGTCGTCGCCGACCCCGGAGCCGGACGGCCAGCCGAGGAAGCCGATCACGCGATGGCCGGCGTCGAGCAGGTGGCGGGTGGCCGCGGCGGTGCCGGCCGCTCCGTCCACGTCCACCCACGCGTGGGACGCGGCCGCGGAATCCGCGCTCCAGGGGCGTCCGAAGGTGACGAACGGCACCTTGTGGTCCAGCAGCCAAGCCGTGCGCAGGTCGCCGTGGTGGGTGCTGGTCAGCACGAACGCGTCCGGCTCGTACGCGCCGAGCAGGTCCTCGAACGTGTCCACCTCGGCCTGGTCGTCGTCGGCCGTGTAGAGCAGCACCCGGTAGCCGGACCGCGCGGCCGACTCGGTCAGGCCGTGCAGGAAGCGGTCGAGCACCGAGCCGTTGATGCCGTCGCGGTCGGGCTCGATCCGGATGGCGATCAGCCGGGACCGGCCGGTGCGCATCTGGCGGGCGGCCTGGTTGACCCGGTAGCCCAGCTCCTCAACCGCCCGGAGCACCCGCTGCCTGGTCTCCTCGCGGACGACGCCGGGGCTGTTCAGGGCGTTCGAGACCGTCTGCCGTGACACGCCGGCGAGCCGGGCCACGTCGGCGATCGTCACCTTTTCGGTCATGGTCTGCCCTTCTGGGGGTTTGAACGTTCAAGGCGGAGTAAGGCATGATTAGATCGATCAAAATAAACTGAATGTTTCGCAATGTGCACCCCCCGCGACCGTATGTCAAGGTCAAAGCCGGGGCGATTCGATCCAGGAGGGCCCATCGGTGCTCGTCGGAGCCACGCCCGGTCCGGGCGGCGAGTTCGCCGCCGGCGCGGCGTACCGCCTGCAACCGCCACTGCACGAGCTGGTCAGCACCGTCATGGCGCCGACCGGGGCGCTGAGCGGCGCTGACGGCCAGATCCGCCCCTTCGGCGTCCAGGGGCTCTTCCACGCCGATCACCGGGCGCTGTCGCAGGCGACGCTGCTGGTGGACGGCCGCGAGCCCGAGGCCATCGGCCACGTCCACGAGGAGGCCGGGCGCACCCGGTTCGTCTCGCTCGCCCGCTGGCTCGGCGACCCTCACCCCGATCCCACCGTGCGGCTCGAACGCGTCCGCGAGGTCGGCGCACGCGGGATGAGCGAGCGCGTGGAGATCACCTCCACCGCCTCGGTGGCCGTGACCGCATCGGTCACCGTGGAGCTCGGCTGCGACTTCGCGCCGATCGAGGTGGTCAAGTCGGGCGGCGACACCGTGCCGGCCGAGCCCGACGGCCCGGAGCCCGACCACCCCGATCCGGGACCTATGGGTCTGTCGTGGCGGAGCGGTGCGATCCGGGTCACGGCCGCGGGCGAGGACGCCCGCGCGGAGACCGGCGGCGGCGGCCGGCTGCGCTGGGAGCTGAGCCTGCCCCCTGGCGGGTCGGCGACGCTGCGCTGGGAGGTCGTCGTGGACGACCCCGCCGCCGTCGTCGTCGCGCCGGCCAGGGCGCTGGAGTGGAGCAGACCCGAGGTCACCGCCGCCGACCGGCGGCTGACCCGGCTGCTGCACCAGTCGCTGGAAGACCTGCGGTCGCTGCGGCTGGCGGAGACCGGCGCTCCCGAGGACACCTTCCTCGGCGCGGGCGTGCCCTGGTTCCTCACGCTCTTCGGGCGTGACAGCCTGTGGGCCGCCCGGATGCTGCTGCCGCTCGGCACCGACCTCGCCGCCGGCACGCTGCGGGTGCTCGCGCGCCGGCAGGGCAGGCGGGTGGATCCGGCCTCGGGCGAGGCGCCGGGGAAGATCATGCACGAGCTGCGGCGGCACGAGTTCACCGTCGAGGGCAACGGCCTGCGGCTGCCCGCGGCCTACTACGGCACGATCGACGCCACCCCTCTGTGGATCAGCCTCCTGCACGACGCCTGGCGCTGGGGGATGCCCGAGCGCGAGGTGGCGGCGCTGCTGCCGGCCATGGAGGCCGCGCTCGGCTGGCTCGCCGACTTCGCCGACCCCGACGGCGACGGGTTCGTGGAGTACATCGACACCTCCGCCCGCGGCCTGGCCAACCAGGGCTGGAAGGACTCCGGCGACTCCATCCGGTTCCGCGACGGCAGCCAGGCCAAGCCGCCGATCGCGCTCGTCGAGGTGCAGGGGTACGCGTACGAGGCGGCCAGGAAGGCGGCGTCGCTGCTCGAGGCGTTCGGCCGTCCCGGCGCCGACCGGTGGAACGAGCACGCCGACGCGCTGTCCGAGCGCTTCCGCGCCCGGTTCTGGGTGGACGGCCCGCACGGGCGTTTCCCCGCGCTCGCGCTCGACACCGACAAGCGGCCGGTGGACGCGCTGACCAGCAACATCGGCCACCTGCTCGGCACCGGCCTGCTGTCGGAGGAGGAGTCGGCCCAGGTCGCGAGCTTGCTGGCCGCCCCGATGATGAGCGGCGGCTACGGGCTGCGCACGATGTCGTCGGGCGACGGCGGTTTCAGCCCGCTGTCCTACCACTGCGGCTCGATCTGGGCGCACGACACCGCCATCGTGCTCGCCGGGCTGGCCAGGGCCGGGTTCGCCCCGCAGGCGGCCGGGCTGGCCGAAGGGCTGCTCGCGGCGGGGGAGGCGTTCGGCTACCGGCTGCCCGAGCTGTACGCCGGGGACGGCGCGGGTCCGCGCCCCGGCCTCGGCAGGCCCATGCCCTACCCGGCGGCGTGCCGTCCCCAGGCGTGGTCGGCCGCCGCGGCGGTGACGATCGCGCACGCCGCGCTGGGCCTGTATCCCGACGTGCCGGCGGGGCGGGTGCTGCTGCGGCCCATGGCCGGGGCGCCGCTCGGGGCGCTGTCGGCCCGGGGGCTGCGGGTGGCGGGCGCGGAGGTGAGCGTCGCGGTGGACGCGGCGGGCCGCGCCACCGTCACCGGCCTGCCGCCGGGCCTCGACCTCGACGTGCTGTGACGAGCTCGGTCGATCCGAACGGCCTGGATCTCCTGCTTTCGCCCTGCTGATAGGGGCGAAAGCAGGGGTTCATGTTGACATCGTTGTTCTGTGAAGAGAGCATTGCTCTCGAAGCGGAGCGATGAAACGGCTCCGTTCGTCGTGTTCCGACGATGGGAGCCGCCATGACCTCCGTCCTGCCTGCCCGTGCCCGGCTGACCGGCCTGTCCTTTCTCGGGGCCGGGATCTTGTTCGTCCTGTATCCCGTGGTCCGGCCGTACTCCGACGAGACCTCGCTGTCCGGGGCCGCCGCGATGGCGTCACCGGCCTGGGTGGCGGCGCACCTGTTCGCGGTGGCCGGGTTCGTCCTGCTCGCGCTGGGAGTGCTCGGGCTGCACCTGCTGCTGGACCCGGTGCTGGACCGTCCGCTCGCTCTGCGTGCCGCCGTGGTGACGTGGATCGGCGCCGGGCTGACCCTGCCGTATTACGGTGCGGAGGTCTTCGGGCTGAACGTCATCGCCGCGAGGGCGGTGCGGGACGGCGACGCGTCACTGCTGGCGCTGGCCGACGAGTTCCGGTACGGCCCGGTGGCGGGCGCGATGTTCCTGGGCGGGCTCGCGCTGCTCGGGGCCGGCACGGTGCTGGCCGCGATCGCCGCCGCGCGGTCGGGGATGCTCCCCCGGTGGAGCGCCGCTCCGCTCGCCGCGGGGTTCCTGCTCTTCATCCCCCAGTTCTTCGGCACTCCCGCGATCCGCGTCGCCCATGGCGTGCTGATCGCACTCGGCGCGGTGTGGCTGACCGTGGCGCTGTGGCGGCTGGGACGGCACTCCTTCTCGCCCGCAGCATGATCGAATGGGTGTTCTAATATGATGGAGGTCATGACGGCTTTTCAGGCTTCGCTGCTGGACTGGGACGAAGACGTCCACGTCGGCCCGCTCGGTTCGTCGGTGCGGCGCACTCCCCTGGAGCGCGGCGCCTGGATCGACGTACGGCCGCACTGGATCGAGGGGGCCGACGCGCTCTTCGAACGCCTGCTGGAGGCGGTGCCCTGGCACGCCGAGCGCAGGCACATGTACGACCGGGTCGTGGACGTGCCGCGCCTGCTGAAGTTCTACGAGGAGGACGAGGAGCTTCCCGATCCTGTGCTGGCCCAGGCGAGGGACGCGCTCAACGCCCACTACGAGGAGGAGCTCGGCGAGCCGTTCCGCACGGCCGGGATGTGCCTCTACCGCGACGGCAGGGACAGCGTCGCCTGGCACGGCGACACCATCGGGCGGGGGAGCACGCAGGACACCATGGTCGCGATC
Organism: Microbispora sp. NPDC046973; assembly: GCF_040644495.1. NCBI lineage: Bacteria > Bacillati > Actinomycetota > Actinomycetes > Streptosporangiales > Streptosporangiaceae > Microbispora > Microbispora sp. NPDC046973. Next base: position 92,194 of record NZ_JBEYWQ010000004.1, read on the forward strand.
GTGTCGGTCGGCACCCCGCGCCCGCTGCTGCTGCGCCCCCGCGGCGGGGGAGGCCCGAGGGTGCGGCACGAGCTGGGCCACGGCGACCTCATCGTCATGGGCGGGAGCTGCCAGCGCACCTGGGAGCACGCGATCCCGAAGTCGGCCAAGGTGGTCGGAGCCCGCATCAGCGTCCAGTTCCGCCCGAGAGGCGTTCGCTGAGCTCTCCAGCCTCGAGCGCGCACCGGGCCGAGGGCGGTGGGCGAGCCGTTGACATGTGCGGTTTGCTGGTAGTCCTTGAGTAAGGCCGCGGCAAGGACCGGCCCAGTCGCGCAAGAAAGGCCACGGATGATCCCGCACCCCTACGTCCCCGCCCCCGCTCGATACGACGACATGCGGTACCGGCGCAGCGGAAGGAGTGGCGTGCTGCTTCCCGAGATCTCCCTCGGGCTGTGGCACAACTTCGGCGACGGGCACCCGCACGACGTGCAGCGCGCCGTCCTGCGCCGGGCCTTCGACCTCGGCATCACCCACTTCGACCTGGCCAACAACTACGGCCCGCCGTACGGCTCGGCGGAGGAGAACTTCGGCCGCCACCTGCGCGCCGACTTCCGGCCCTACCGCGACGAGTTGTTCATCTCGACGAAGGCGGGTTACGACATGTGGCCCGGGCCGTACGGCGAGTGGGGGTCGCGCAAGTATCTGCTGGCGAGCCTCGACCGGTCGCTGAGCCGGATGGGGCTCGACTACGTCGACGTCTTCTACTCCCACCGGCCCGACCCGGACACCCCGATCGAGGAGACGATGGGCGCCCTCGACACGGCGGTGCGCTCGGGCAAGGCACTCTATGTGGGCATCTCGAACTACTCCGCCGAGCAGACCGAGCGGGCCGCCGCCGTGCTGCGCGAGCTGGGCACGCCGCTCCTGATCCACCAGCCGCGCTACTCCATGCTCGACCGCTGGGTGGAGGACGGCCTGCTGGACACGCTGGAGCGGGCCGGAGCGGGGTGCATCGCCTACTCGCCGCTGGCGCAGGGCCTGCTCACCGGGCGCTATCTCGACGGCGAGGTGCCGGTCGACTCGCGGATGGCGATCGGCCACTTCCTGAAGCGCGACCGGCTCACCCCCGAGCTGCTGGAGACCCTGCGCGGCCTCGACAAGATCGCCCAGGAGCGCGGCCAGTCCCTCGCCCAGCTCGCGCTGGCGTGGATCCTGCGCGACCGGAGGGTCACGTCCGTGCTGATAGGGGCGAGCTCGGTCGGGCAGCTCGAACAGAACGTCGCCGCCCTGGAGGCGCCGGCGCTCACCGCCGAGGAGCTGTCCGCGATCGACAGCCTGCTGTAGCCGCGCGCACGCGGTTCCGGGGCCGGCACGCACGCGCCGCGCCCCGGCCGTCCGCGTCAGGAGAACGCGTCTATAAGCTCGCGCGGCGTTGCGGGCGGCCGGTCAGTCGGCCTCGGCGCTGCCGTTCACGCGGAGCTTGCGGCGGGCCCGCTCGTAGAAGGTCGTCGTCCCGAGCCGCACCACGCGGGCGGCGGCGCGCAGCGCGGTCACCGTCAGCCGGTCGCCGGGACACAGGTGGCCGCCGATCGTGCCGTCGACCTCCAGCGCGAGCTGCCCGCTGCTCGGGAGCACGTCGAGCGTCACCTCCTCGTCGGCCGACAGGACCAGCGCCCGGTTGAACGCCGAGTGGGCGGCGGCCGGGACGACGAGGAAGCCCTCGACGGTGGGGGAGACGATCGGGCCGCCCGCAGAGAAGCTGTACGCGGTGGACCCGGTGGAGGTGGAGACGATCACGGCGTCGGCGGCGTACCGGACGAACGGTTCGCCGTAGACCGAGACGGACACGGCCGCGAGCCCGTCGCCAGGGATGCGGACGAGGGCGATGTCGTTGAACGCGGTCACCATCCGGCCGTCGTGGCTGGTCGCCCGGACCGCCATGCGCGGCTCGACCGTGTATCTGTGCTCGTCGATCGCGGACAGCGCGAACGCCAGCTCGTCCACGTCGATCTCGGCGAGGAAGCCGAGCCGTCCCAGGTTGACCCCGAGGACGGGGGTCGGGCGCCCGGCGATCAGGCGCATCGTGCGCAGCATCGTGCCGTCGCCGCCGAGGCTGACGAGGAGGTCGGACCGCCTGACCAGGGTCGGGGCGTCCACCGCGATGGCGCTGCAGTCGATGCGCCCGACCTCGTCGGGCAGCCCGAGCACCGTGCAGTCCCGCTTGCGCGCCCACTCGACGATCGTGTCGATCGCCTCTTTGGAATCGCGTTGCGGGTGCAGGACGAGACCCACGGTGCTGACCATGCCCATGCCCACACTGTACGGCCCGGCCGCACGGGCGGCCCTATCGAACGGGCTCCGGGGCCGCCTGGTCCACCGGCAGGTAGACCCGGAACCGGGTGTCCCCGGGACGCGTGTCCACTCTGATGTCCCCGTGGTGCTTGTTGACCACGATCCGATAGGAGATGTCCAGGCCCAGGCCGGTGCCCTCGCCGACGGGCTTGGTGGTGAAGAACGGCTCGAAGATGCGGGGCCGGACCTCGGGCGGGATGCCGGGGCCGGTGTCGCCGACCTCGACGATCAGGTGGCCGTCCTTGCGCCGGGTGCGCAAGGTCAGCGTGCCCGTGCCGTCCATCGCGCCGAGCGCGTTGTCGATGAGGTTGGTCCACACCTGGTTCAGCTCGGCCGCGTACGCGGGGATGAGCGGCAGCGACCGGTCGTACTCCTTGACCGTGCGGACGCCCTCGGGGATCTTGCCGTGCAGCATGGTCAGCGTGGCGTCGAGCAGGTCGTGCACATCGACGACCTGGTAGGGGGCGCGGTCGAGCTGGGAGTACTGCTTGGCGGCGGCGACCAGGCCGGAGATCCGGTTGACCGCGTCGTCGATCTCGCACATCAGCAGCTCGGTGTCCACCGTGTAGGTGAGCCACCGGACCGCGGCCTCCAGGTTCTCCTCGCCCACCGCTCCGGCGATCTGGTCGAGCCAGGCCGCGTCGAGGCCGCCGGCCACCAGCGTCGCCGCCAGGTCCCAGCCGCCGACGATGTCGTGGTCGTCCAGCCAGTCGGCGACCGCGTCCTCGGCGTCGGAGCGCGCGAGCGGCGTGAGGTCGGGGGCGGAGGCCGACCGCTTGACCGCGTCCTCCTGGAGCTCCACCAGGTCGTGCAGCTGGCTGCCGTCCAGCCGCCCGTCGGCGATCATGGCGAGCTTGTGCCGCATGCCCGCCACCCGCTCGCGCAGCGCCGACGTCGCCCGTACGGCCGCGGCCGCCGGGTTGTTCAGCTCGTGCGTCAGGCCGGCCGACAGCGAGCCGAGCGCGAGCAGCCGTTCCCGTTCGCCGACGATCGTCTGCGTGGCGCGCATGCCGAGGAACAGCCCCTCGAGCAGGTGCATCGCCATCGGGAACCACTCGCGTACGCAGGCCCCGATCACCTCGGCGGGCAGTACGAAGAACTCGGCGTCGGTGATCGCGGTCAGCGTGTTCAGGTAGAGCTGGGCGAAGTCTCCCGTGATGTACGCCTGGGTGGAACCGCCGTACACGCCGCGCTGGCCGGTGCGGCTCACCTCGACCTCGTCGCCCTGCACCCGCCTGCTCATCGCGACGGTGCCGCTCAGCAGCACGAAGAAGCAGGTGGCGGGCTCGCCCTCCTGGTAGACGCGGGTCCCGGCGAGCCGCCGCTCCACCCGGCCCGCCTCCGACAACCGGGCGAGCTGCGCGTCGTCCAGCGCCTCGAACAGGAACAGCGTGCGCAACTCGTCAGGCGACAGCGTCGGCTCGCTCGGGTGGTCGGTCATGGAGCCTCCAGATAACGGTGGACGAGCGAGACCGCCATGGCGCCCTCGCCCACGGCCGAGGCGACGCGCTTGACCGATCCGGCCCGCACGTCGCCCGCCGCGAAGACGCCGGGCATGCTCGACTCCAGGTGATAGGGGTCCCTGGACAGTGCCCACCCGGCCGGTCGGCGGCCGTCCGCGAGCAGGTCGGAACCGGTCAGCACGTAGCCGCCCGCGTCGCGGGCGACCACGTCGCCCAGCCAGTCGGTGCGCGGTTCCGCCCCGATGAAGACGAACAGCCACGACGCCGGCACGGTGGTCGTCCGGCCGGTCCGCCCGTCGCACAGGATCAGCCGCTCCAGGTGGTCGTACCCCTCGCCGCCGACCACCTGCGTGCGCGGATGGACCTCGATCGACGGAATGGCCTCGATCTGATCGATCAAATACCGCGACATCGACCGGGTGAGGTCCTCACCTCGGATGAGGATGTGCACCTTGCGGGCGTATCGGGAGAAGTACACCGCCGCCTGGCCGGCCGAGTTCGCCCCGCCGACGATGTAGACCTCTTCCCCGGCGCAGCTCGGGGCCTCGGTGGCGGCGGCGCCGTAGAACACGCCCCGGCCGGTCAGGTCGGCCAGGCCGGGCGCGTCCAGGAGCCGATAGGACACGCCGGTCGCCAGCACGACCGTGTGCGCCGTCACGGCGCTGCCGTCGCCGAAGCTCAGCAGGGTGGCCGAACCGCTCCGTTCGAGGCCGACGACCTCCCGGGTGGTCAGCAGTTCGGTGTTGAACTTCAGCGCCTGCCTGCGGGCGCGGTCGGTGAGCTGGGCGCCGGAGACACCGTCGGGGAAACCCAGGTAGTTCTCGATCCGGCTGCTCTGCCCGGCCTGGCCGCCGGTGGCCCGCTGCTCCACGAGCAGGGTGCGCAGCCCCTCGGACGCGCCGTACACCGCGGCGCCGAGGCCGGCCGGGCCCGCGCCGATCACGGCGAGGTCGTAGACGTCCCGAGCCGGTGTGGTGGCCATGCCGACGTGCGCGGCGAGATCGGCCTCCGAGGGCCGCGCCAGGGCCTTGCCGTCCGTGGTGATCACCACCGGCACGTCCGCCTCGCTCATCCCGGCGGCGGCCAGCAGGCGCATGCCCTCGGCCTCGTCGGCCCGCAGCCAGCGGTACGGCACGAGGTTGCGGGCGAGGAAGTCGCGCACCGTGAACGAGTGCGCCGACCAGCGGTGACCCACGACCTTGGTCTCCGGCATGGTCACGGCGGGGGTGGCGAGCCATGCCTCCAGCAGCGCGTCCAGCACCGGGTAGAGCTTCTCCTCCGGCGGGTTCCACGGCTTGAGCAGGTAGTGGTCGAGATCGACGATATTGATCGCGCTGATGGCCGCGTCGGTGTCCGCGTAGGCGGTCAGCAGCACCCTGCGCGCCAGCGGGAAGACGTCCATGGCCGCCTCGAGGAACTCGATGCCGTTCATCTGGGGCATCCGGTAGTCGGCCAGGATGACGGCGACCTGCTCGCCGCGCAGCTTGATCTCGCGCAGCGCGTCGAGCGCGCTGGGTCCGGACTCGGCCCGGATCACCCGGTAGCGGTCGCCGTATCGGCGGCGTACGTCACGAGCCACAGCCCGGGAGACGGAAGGGTCGTCATCGACGGTGAGGATCGCGGCATTCTGCACATCTCACACGGTACTGGCGGAACTTCGCTGAACGGCACCCCCGGGACATAGGTCCCACGGTAGGGGGACGTTCGCCGGTCGCCCCGCCGTCGTTCCTGGCGAAGGCTGGGGGAGACGAAGGAGGGCGCCATGCCGATGACCGTCCGCGACGTCATGAACAGGTTCGTCGTCGCCGTCGAGGCGACGGCCTCGTTCGCCGACGTGGTCACCGCGATGTGCCGGTTCCACGTCGGGGCCGTCCCGGTCGTGGACGGCGACCGGCGCGTGATCGGGATGGTGAGCGACGACGACCTGCTGCTCAAGGACCTCGACAGGCGGCCCGGCGACCTGATCATCGAGGGGCCGTCCCGCCGCAGGGAGCGCAGGAAGGCGAGGGGCCGCACGGCCGCCCAGATCATGAGCAGCCCCGCGATCACGGTCACCGAGGACGTCCCGCTGCGGCGGGCCGCCTGTCTGATGCACCGCAACAGGATCAAGGAGCTGCCGGTCGTGGACGGGCAGACCGGCCGCATCACCGGGCTGGTCAAACAGTCCGACCTGATCAGAGCGTTCTGCCGGCCTGCAGAGGAACTCCGCGACGACGTCATCGAGGTGGTGTCGCGCTACTCCCGGGACTGCGCCGTACGGGTCGAGGACGGGATCGTCCACCTCGACGGCGGCGTGGAGCGGCGTTCCCAGCTCTGCGCCCTGGTAGAGGAGGTCTGGCAGGTGGACGGCGTGGTGGACGTCGACTCCTCCATCACGTACGAGACCGACGACGTGGACCGGGTCGTCCCCGCGGGCGCGCCCCGGCGGGCCGGCCCGGCGGAAGGCGGGAAGGATCGATGAGCGTCGAGACCATGACCGCGTCCGAGGTGATGACCCGGACGCTCGTCACGGTGGAGCCGGAGGAGTCACCGCTGATGGCCTGGGAGCTCATGTGGCGGGCCGGCGTCCACCATCTCCCGGTCGTGGACGCCTGCTGCCGGCTCGTCGGCGTGCTCGGGCGGGAGGACGTCGCCGCGCACTGGTCGGGCGGCCCCGCCGAGCAGTCCATGACGGCGGTGCGCACGCTCGTGCAGGGGCGGCGCTGTCCGCGGGTCGCCCCGGACGCGCCGCTGTCCGAGGTCGCCGCGCTGATGGTCGACGCCGACCGCGGCGCGGTCCCCGTGCTCGGGCCGGACGACGTCCTGCGGGGCCTGGTCACCACCACCGACGTGCTGATGGCGCTGGCCGGCAGGACGGCGCGTCCGGCCGGCGACCCCACAGACGTGAAGGGCGGCCTGTTCCGCCTGGAGCCGGTGCCGCCCGTCACCTGTCCATGAGCAGGACGGCGGCCCCCTCGACGCGGTCGGCGGCCAGGTCGGCCAGGGCCTGGTCGGCGGCGGCGAAGGGGTAGGGGGTCGTCGTGACCCGCGGGTGGTGGAGGGCCGCCAGCCGCAGGAACTCGCGCCCGTCGTCGCGGGTGTTGGCCGTGACGCTGCGCAGCGTCCGCTCCTGGAACAGGTGGCGCTGGTAGTTCAGGACCGGGATGTCGGTGAGGTGGATCCCCGCCACCGCGAGCGTGCCGCCCCGGTCGAGCGCGGCCAGCGCGACCGGCACCAGGTCGCCGGCCGGGGCGAACAGGATGGCCGCGTCCAGGGGTTCGGGCGGCGGGTCGGCGCTGCCCGCAGCGGAGGCCGCGCCCAGCCGGAGCGCCAGCTCCCCGGCCGCCGCCGACCTCGTCATCACGTGCACGGTCGCGCCCTCGGCGATCGCGATCTGGGCGGTCAGATGGGCCGAGGCGCCGAACCCGTAGATGCCGAGCCGCCCGCCCGGAGGCAGGTCGGCGCGGACCAGCGCGCGGTATCCGATGATCCCCGCGCACAGCAGCGGGGCGAGCGTCTCCGCCGGGGTGTCCTCGGGCAGCGGGTAGACGTACGCCGCGGGGGCGGTCAGCAGTTCCGCGTAGCCGCCGTCGTCGTCCCAGCCCGTGTAGGTGGACGCGGGGCACAGGTTCTCCGCGCCGCGCAGGCAGTAGCGGCACCGGCCGCAGGTCGAGCGCAGCCACGCCACCCCCACGCGGGCGCCGACCGGCGGCCCCGCAGTGTCCGGGCCGAGCCCCGCCACCCGTCCCACGACCTCGTGCCCGGGAACCGTACGGGGGCGTCTCGGGGGGAGATCGCCCTCGGCGAGGTGCAGGTCGGTGCGGCAGACCGCGCAGGCCTCGACGCGGACCAGCAGCTCTCCGGGCCCGGGCACGGGGTCCGGCAGCACGGCCCGCTCCAGCGGCCGCGTCGCGACGGGCCCCGGCCGGGCCACGACCCAGGCGTCCATCACGCGTGCTGGATGCGGCGGCCGCTGACCTCGTTGGGCGAGATCCGGATGTAGAGCGGACGGTCGCCGCCCGCCCACGACTCCACGGCGTTCTTGTTCACGTCGCCGGTGATGTGGTGGGCCCCGCCGCGGACGAGCACGCTCCAGCCCTCCCGGGTGCTCTCGTCGATGTGGTCCACCTCGAAGGCCACCATGAAGTCGGCCCCCTCGATCCCCGTGCGCAGGTCGGCGTCCATCGGGCCGCCGAGAGCGGTGCGGAACAAGACGGCGCCCTGCTCGATCGTGTAGTTGACCGGCAGGATCACGGGCCCGGTCGGGTTGTTGAAGGCGACCCTGCCCACGCCGCCCGGAGAGATCAGGCGCAGGCACTCTTCGCGGTCGAGCTTGTCCAGCCGCGGCATGCCGGCGGGAGCGGTGTCTTCAGTCATCTGGACCTCCACAATGATCTCAACGGGCGCCGGCGACCAGCCTGCCGTCCGCGTCCCTCCGGCGGCACCGACGTCCGTCATTCGACGGAGGGACGAAGGGCCCGGGAAGCCTTGGCCGCCGCTTGCCGTAATCCATCCTTTAACCGCATGCCCCGGATGGGCACCACGGTCACATGGAAGTGCTGAGCAGCCGCATACTCCTGCGATCGGCCGACCGGACCGCGAGCCGCCGCTTCTACCGGGACCTCCTGGGCCTGGCCGTCAACCGGGAGTTCGGGCCGGCCGAGGACCCCGGGGTGGTGTTCTTCCTGGGGCAGGGGCTCCTCGAGGTCTCCCCGCGCGCCTCCGGCGCCGAACAGGAGGGCGCGGCGATCTGGTTGCAGGTGCGCGACGTCCAAAGGGAGCACGACCGGCTGGTGGAGGCCGGGGTACGGGTGTCCCGCCCGCCCCGGCTGGAGCCGTGGGGGCTGGTGGAGATGTGGATCGAGGACCCCGACGGCCTGCCGATCGTGCTGGTCGAGATCCCCGAGGGCCATCCGCTCCGGCGCGACCACCGCTCCTTCACACCGCGCCCCGCCTGAGCCCGTCTCCGGCCGCGGCGCAAGCGGCTGCGGTGCTGTTGAATTGAAGAATTCTTCATATCGCGAATATGCTGGCTCCGCCGACGGAGGAGAGGACCACATGCACGAGTTCACGGCGGAGCTGCGCGCCAGGCTCGCCGAGGCGCGCGAGGAACTGCGGCGGGCACGGGAGAGCGGCGACGAGCACGGCGTCCAGATCGCCTCGGGCCGTCTCGACAACCTGAACCGCCTGGCCGCCGACCACGGGATCAGCCCGGAGGCGGCGGGAGAGGCGGAGTGAGCCCGATGCCCGTCCCGCTCTACCAGGCCAAGGCGGACTTCTTCCGCACCCTGGGTCATCCGGTGCGCATCCGCGTGCTCGAACTCCTGCGGGACGGCCCCCGCCCGGTCCGCGAGTTACTCAACGAGATCGAGGTGGAGCCGTCGAACCTGTCCCAGCAGCTCGCCGTGCTGCGGCGTACCGGCCTGGTCGGCGCGGTCAGGGAGGGCGGCACGGTGGTCTACTCGCTGGCCACTCCCGACGTGGTGGACCTGCTCGCGGCGGCCCGGCGGATCCTCACTGACATGATCACCGGTCAGGGAGAGCTGCTCGCCGAGCTCCGGGCGGAGGCGGCCGAGTGACCGGCACGGCCAGGCGGCTGTACGGCCGGGTCGCGGGGCTGCTGCCCTCGCCCGCCGACTGGCGACCGGCCCGCCGCAGTCCGGGCCGCGACCTGATCGCCGGGCTCACGGTCGCCGTGGTGGCCCTGCCGCTCGCGCTGGCGTTCGGGGTCGGCTCCGGGCTGGGCGCGCAGGCCGGCCTGGCGACCGCCGTCGTCGCGGGCGCGATCGCCGCCGTCTTCGGCGGCAGCAACCTCCAGGTGTCGGGGCCCACGGGGGCCATGACCGTGGTCCTCGTGCCGATCGTGCACAGCCACGGCCCGGGCGGGGTGCTCGCGGTCGGCCTGCTCGCCGGGATCGTGCTCGTCGTCCTCGCGCTGGCCCGGGTCGGCAGGTTCGCCCGCTACATGCCGACCCCCGTCATCGAGGGCTTCACGGCGGGCATCGCCGTCGTCATCGCGCTCCAGCAGGTGCCCGCGGCGCTCGGCGTGACCGGCGAGGGGGAGCGGGTGTGGCAGGCGGCCGGCGACGCGCTGGCGAAGTTCGCACGCGACCCCCGTCCGGCGCCGATCGCGATGGCGCTCGCGGTCGCCGGGGTCATGCTGCTGGGGTCGCGGTGGCGGCCCGCCGTGCCGTTCTCCTTCCTCACGGTCGTGGCCGCAACGGTCGTGGCCGAACTCGCCGGGCTGGACGTCGCCCGCATCGGAACCCTGCCGGCCGGGCTGCCCGCGCCGTCGACGGGCTTCCTCGATCCGGGCGCCGTCACCTCGCTGCTCCCCGCGGCCCTCGCCGTGGCCGCCCTCGGGGCGCTGGAGAGCCTGCTGTGCGCCTCGGTCGCCGACGCCATGAGCGTGGGGGAGCGGCACGACCCCGACCGCGAGCTGTTCGGGCAGGGCCTGGCGAACGTCGTCTCCCCGCTCTTCGGCGGCATCCCCGCCACCGCCGCGATCGCCCGTACGGCGGTCAACGTCCGCTCGGGCGCCCGCTCGCGCCTGGCCGCGCTCACCCACGCCGTCGTGCTCGCCGTCATCGTGTTCAGCGCGGGCGGCCTCGTCGGGCGCATCCCGCTGGCCGCGCTGGCCGGGGTGCTGCTGGCCACGACGGTCCGCATGGTCGAGGTCGGGTCGCTGCGCGCCATCGCCCGCTCCACCCGGGGCGACGCCGCGGTGATGGTCCTCACCTTCGCCATCACCGTCGTCTTCGACCTCGTCACCGCCGTCGCGGTCGGTGTCGGCGTCGCGATCGTGCTCGCCCTGCGGGCCGTCGCGCGCAGCGCGCAGATCGAGCAGGTCCCGCTGGAGACCGGCGACCACGGCGACGAGGAACGGCGCCTGCTGGCCGAGCACATCGTGGCCTACCGGTTCGACGGCCCGCTGTTCTTCGGCGCCGCCCACCGCTTCCTGCTGGAGCTGTCGGAGGTCGCCGACGTGCGGGTGGTCATCTTGCGCATGTCGCGCGTGTCCACGATCGACGCCACGGGCGCGGGCGTCCTCGGCGACGTGATCACGCGGCTCGAAGGAAAGGGGATCACCGTGCTGCTGTCGGGCATCCGGCCGGGCCACGACGAGGTCCTCGGCGGGCTCGGGGTGGCCGCCCACCTGCGCCGCGACGGGCTCGTCTTCCCGGACACGCCGGCCGCGATCGCCCACGCCAGGACGCTGCTCGGACTCCCGCCCGTACCGCCGCCGACCCCGGTCCTCGCGACAGGCCACCCGGACGTTTCCGCGCCGACGGTGTGATCGGCGGGAGACTCCCCGTAGGCTTCCCAGTGGAAGAACAATAGCCTTAATTTCCTACCAGCTTTGTGGGAGACTGGGGTGATGAGCGCCTGGCCCCGCGAGACACCTGCCACCGCCGCCGTCGCGGCCGCGCGCTGGGTGCGGTCGGCGGCGGTCGACGACGACCTCGGACGGCGATGGCGGGCCAACCCCGATCCCCGGGGGCGGTCGGCCGGGGCCGGCGACGTCTCGTCCCTCTACGCCGGTGCGGCCGGCGTCGTGCTGTTCTTCCTCGAACTCGCCGCCGCCACCGGGCACGAGGCGTACCTGGAGGACGCGCTCGCGGGAGCCCGCAGGCTCGCCGTCACCTGGCCCGAGCAGCGCGACCCGACCTTCTACCACGGGCTCGCCGGTCTGGTCTTCGCGATGGCGGAGACGGGGTGGGCGACGGGGGACGAGGAGATCTTCGGGGCGGCCCGCGCCGCCGCCGACCGCCTCGTCCGCGACGCCCGCCCGTTCGGCGACGGCATCGGCTGGACCGGTGACCCGGCGCAGCGCGGTGACGGGGGGATCGTGCTCGCGCTGCTGCACGCGGCCGGCATCCTCGGCGTCCCGGCGTACGAGGAGGTGGCGATCGAGGCGGGGGAGCGCATCGCCGGACGCGCCGTCCCCGGGCACCGCTTCGGCGACGACACCGCCCCCGACCTGCCTGTGGACGCCGTCACCCCGGGTTTCCTGTCCGGCACGGCGGGCACGGCGTTCCTGCTCGCCCGCCTGTACGGCGTGACCCGCGACGAGCGGTTCCTGGCGGCGGCCCGCAGGGGCGCCGACTTCGTCCGCACGGTCAGCGTGGTCACCGACAGATGCGCGCTCGTGCCGCATCATCTCCCGCAGGGGCGCCGGCTCCACTACCTCGGCTTCTGCTCGGGGTCCGCCGGGGTGGCCCGCATGTTCCACGAGCTGCATCGGGTCACCGGCGACCCGGGCGATCTCGACTGGGTGGAACGGCTCGCGCACGGGATCGTGCAGAGCGGGGTGCCCGCGTCCCGTCCCTCGGGTCACTGGGACGTGGCCTGCCTGTGCTGCGGCACGGCCGGGCTGATCGAGTGCTTCGTGGGCCTGTACGCGGCCACGGGGCGCGAGCCGTACCTCGACTTCGCACGCACGCTTGCGATCGACCTGATCGGGCGCGCGACCGCGGGCGACGAGGCCGGCTTCCGCTGGTACCAGGCATATCGGCGGCTGCGGCCCGGAGAGGTCACGGCCGACACGGGATACATGGTGGGAGCGGCGGGCATCGGGACGGCCCTGCTGCACTTGGACGCCGCCGAGCGCGGTGGCACGCCGCGCCGGTTGATCCTCCTGCCGGACAACCCGTTCCCGGCCATCCCGATCCCCGCCGCCGTCCTTCGCGGCGAGCAGGCGTAGCCGCGCGCTCGTAGGTGCCGGACGAGTTGGAGCGGACTACTCCGTACGGCGTAGCGCGCCCGCCCACTGCGTCCGGCGCGGTAGTCGGGAGACTCCTCCCCGGGGCGACGACAGTGAGGATTCGCCGCGGCAAGATCGCCACCGATCGACCCTTTTCGGGAAGGACGGAGCGACGATGTTGTTTGTCGAGCTGTTGGTGCCCAAAGGCGTGTTCGACGGGTGGGAGCTCCGAGTGCTCGCCGGGCGGCTCACGGCGCGGCGTCTGCTGTCGGCCGGGGACGGCACGACGCCCGCCGCGGACCCCGGTGTCATGGATCTGTTCGACTCGCTCTCCCACGTGGTGGTCCGTGAGGAGGAGGTCTGGATCGCGGGCGGGAACCTGCTCGACGGCTCGCAGGACCCCTGGTACGTGGTGAACGTCATCGTCGGACTGTGGGGCAAGGAGATGAGCGAACACCTCATCTCCCGGATCACCGCCGAACTCGCGGAGGCGGAGGGGCGCCCCGAGCCGCGTGCCGTGGTGAACGTCATCAGTCTTCCGGAGGGCGGCTACGGCCTGGCGGGGCGGGTGCGGCGTTCCTCGGACTTCCTCGCCCTGATCGAGGAGGCCAAGACCGGAACGGCCGCGCACGTGCCGGACGGCATGGTCGTCGACCCGGTCTGCGGCGCCACCGTGCCGCTGGAAGAGGCGGTGATCCTGGAGCGCGACGGGCAGACCCACGGCTTCTGCTGCACCCATTGCCGCGGGCACTTCGTCAGAGAGTCGAGCGCTGCCGGGGCGCCCTGACGGCGGCCGGCGGCCGACGCCCGGAGGCGGCGCGCCGGGCCGGATCCCGGCTGAAAATTTCACCTGTTCGCGGCACGTATGCCCAGCTCGGTGGAGGGCCGCGGGCGGCGCCTTTGACTGAACCGGTCTAGTTCACGACGCTTCGCTCCGGTCTTCTATGGAAGGACGGAGCATGCGACGGAGAGGCGCGATCCTCACCGCACTGGGGCTGATCGCCGCGGGCGGACTCGCTCTGGGCAACACGCCGTCGGCCCAGGCCGCCGTGGCGTGCAAGGTCACCTACACGGCCGGCCAGTGGCAGGGCGGCATGTCCGCCAACCTGAGCATCCAGAACCTGGGCGACGCCCTCAACGGCTGGACGCTCACGTTCACGTTCCCCGACAGCGGTCAGAAGGTCACCCAGGGGTGGTCGGCCACCTGGAGCCAGTCGGGCAGCACCGTGACCGCGACCGCCCTGGACTGGAACACGTCCCTGTCCACCGGCGGCTCGACGAGCATCGGCTTCAACGGGACCTGGTCGGGGAGCAACCCGGTGCCGACCGACTTCAGACTGAACGGCGTCGCCTGCAACGGCACTCCGCAGTCGCCGTCGCCGTCGCCGTCGCCGTCCCCGTCGGCCTCGCCCTCGTCCTCTCCCTCTCCCCGTCCGTCGCCGAGTCCCTCGCCGAGCCCGTCGCCGAGCCCGTCGCCCTCGATGTCGCCCAGCCCCTCCACTGGGGCGGCGCCGAAGCTGAAGGTGTCGGGCAACAAGATCGTGAACGCCGCGACCGGCACGCCGTACCGGCTGCTGGGGGTCAACCGGTCCGGCGGCGAGTTCATGTGCGTCCAGGGCCGCGGCATCTGGGACGGCCCGGTCGACAACGCGGCCATCGACGCGATGAAGACGTGGAACGTCCGGGCGGTCCGCGTCCCGCTGAACGAGGAGTGCTGGCTCGGCCTGAGCAACATCCAGTCCTCCTACGGCGGCGCCGCCTACCAGAACGAGGTCAAGGCGTACGTCGACCGGCTGGTCGCCAAGGGCATCACGCCGATCGTCGAGATGCACTGGAACTACGGTCAGTACACCGGCAACTCCTCGGGCTGCTCCGACGTGCACGCCTCCTGCCAGAAGCCGATGCCGGACGCGCAGTACGCCCCGCAGTTCTGGACGGGGGTGGCGAACGCGTTCAAGGGCCGCGACGAGGTCGTGTTCGACCTGTTCAACGAGCCCTATCCGGAGCGCGCGACCGGCAGCGCCGCCTCCGGGTGGGCCTGCTGGCGCGACGGCGGCACCTGCTCCGGCATCCCTTACCAGGTAGCGGGCTTCCAGTCGTTGGTGAACGCGGTGCGGGCCACCGGCGCGACCAACATCATCATGCTCGGCGGCCTGGCCTACTCCAACGACCTGTCGCAGTGGCTGCAGTACAAGCCCACGGACTCGCGCGGCAACCTGGTCGCCGCGTGGCACGTGTACAACTTCAACTCCTGCGTCAGCACCTCGTGCTGGGACGGCCAGCTCGCGCCGGTGGCCGCCCAGGTCCCGCTGGTGGCCGGGGAGATCGGTGAGAACACCTGCTCGCACGGGTTCATCGACCAGGTCATGAACTGGTTCGACACCAAGGGCCTGTCCTACCTCGGCTGGACCTGGAACACCTGGGACTGCTCCACCGGCCCGTCCCTGATCAGCGACTACAACGGCACCGCGACCGCCTTCGGGGCCGGGCTCCGGGCTCGCCTGCTGTCGTCCTGATCCCGATACGTGGCGTGCCCTCCTTCCCTCCAGCCCCCCGGGAAGGGGGGCGCGTCACATCTGACTTTGCCACTTCATGGGAGGTTCGTCCAGAAAGTAAAACTTTCGCCCGAGATGTCGAGATTTGGGGTCTTCTTGGCTTAGTGTCCGGTTACCCAACCGTGACCAGTCAGGAGATCCCCCATTTCCAGCTACGCGGACCCCCACGCCCTCCGGGAGCAGATGAGCCCGGCGAAGGGCGAGACGCACCAGACGACCGCCGTGCCCGCGCACCGGCAGGACGCCCCCGCCCGCCCCGCCCCGGCGGGCCCCCAGCACACCCCCACCGACGGCGCCAACGCGGCCACCGCGCCCGCCATTCCCGAGGTCGGCTGCCCGACCGCCGAAGGGCAGACCGTCCTGTACACCGGCAAGACGACCGCGTCGTACTTCTGGGACGACGGGTCGGGCGTCAACGGCGACACCGGCGCCCCCGCGTCGGGCGAGCCGATGCAGAAGGGCCTGGCCGCCAGCCCGAGCTGGCCGATGGGCACCAAGGGCTACGTGGTCTACGAGGGGAAGAAGGCCGAGTTCTTCGTCGGCGACCGCGGCCCCGGCGTTCCCTCCAGCAGCGGGGTCATGCTCGACCTCGACGGCAAGACGTTCGCCGACCTGACCGGCGGCACCTGGGACACCGACTCGCTCACCGTCGAGGACGCGGGCGGGCTCGGCCACATCCCCGTGAAGTACGTGATCACCCAGTGGGGCAAGGGCCTCGGCAAGACGGGCGCGCCCAAGCCGTTCTCCACCGGCGCCTACGGGGTCAAGGACCACCCGAAGCCGCCGCCGCCCTGCCCGACCGCGGCTCCCACGCCCTCCGCCTCTCCCGCCGCGCCGCAGGACTCCGCTCCCGCGTCCACTCCCGGGGCCAAGGAGAGCCCGGCCCCCGTGGCCCCGTCTGTGACCTCCCCGTCCGCGGCGCCCGCCGCGCCGGACACGCAGGCCGGGGCGGCCGCGGCGGAGATGCTCCCGCTTCCCCGAGTGACAGACGCGAACGCCCCCGCGGACGCGGCCGGGAAGACCACGCAGAAGACCGCTCCGAAGACCGCAGAGGCGACCACCGCCAAGGCCGCCACGCAGACCGTGAAGGGGGCGAGGGCCGGCGAGGTGACGGTCTCCCCGGCCTTCACTCCCGCGTCGGCCGTGGACGGGCAGCTGGAAGAGGCGGCCGTTCCCGCCTTCTCGGTCGCGATCGTGGTGTGCGCGCTCGTCGCCGTGGGCGCCAAGGCCGCGCTGAGCCGTTCCGCCCACACCACCCCGCACGATCCGGGCCGTCACCGCAAGTGACAGCTGTGCGGCGGCCCGCGGTTCTCTACCGTTTGCGGCGCTTGAGCGCTCCGGCCACGCGCTTGAGCACGCGGTCCCACTCCGAGCCGAACGGGTTGTCCTGCACCAGGTAGGTCCAGGTGGCCGTGGGCCGCTTGAGGCCCTGCTCCGCGAGGTCCCGGGTGACGTCGGCCTTCTCGAAGGTCTCCTTGGAACGCCGCTCGACCTCGTCGAGCATCGCCCGGTAGGCCGGAACGGCCTCGCGGTTGAACTCGTCGAGCGGGTTCAGCCGTCCGAGGGCCCGCAGGTGGATGCCCTCGCGGAGGTCGGCGAGGAAGCCGAGGTGCTCGGTCCAGCAGCGGTCGAGGTGGTACAGCACGATCTGCCGCGCGGCCTCCTCGACGGCCTCCTCGCCCGCCGTCTCGCACAGCTCGCGGTAGCGCTCGGGGCAGGACTGTTCCAGGGCCCGCGCCCCGGTGTCGCCGTGCAGGACGCGGTCGCGCTGCTCCAGCACCTCGGCCCGCTGGCGCTCCTGCAGCCGCGTGTAGCGCCAGGTGTTGCGGTGGATCTCCAGGTTGACGCCCTCCGCCACGCGCTGGGCGTGCGCCACCAGCTCGGCGGCGTTCGCGTCCCGCACGACGCCGTCGCGGCCGGCCGCGGGCAGCGACTGGTCCGGCGCGTACGCGGTGAGGATCGTGTCCTCGCCGCTGACGAAGAACACCGAGCCGCCGGGGTCGCCCTGCCGTCCGGCGCGGCCCCGCAGCTGGTCGTCCAGCCTGCTGCTCTCGTGCCTGCCGGTGCCGATGACGTAGAGCCCGCCGAGCGCGGCGACCTCCTGCTCCTCGTCCGGGTCGCCCGCGCCGAGCCGGATGTCGGTGCCGCGCCCGGCCATCTGCGTGGAGAC
This sequence comes from Microbispora sp. NPDC046973, assembly GCF_040644495.1. NCBI lineage: Bacteria > Bacillati > Actinomycetota > Actinomycetes > Streptosporangiales > Streptosporangiaceae > Microbispora > Microbispora sp. NPDC046973. Next base: position 109,396 of record NZ_JBEYWQ010000004.1, read on the forward strand.
CGTGATCGCGCCGCGCCGGCCCGCCTTCGCGATGATCTGCGCCTCCTCGGCGTCGTTCTTCGCGTTGAGCACGGCCGCGCTCAGCCCCCTGGACTCCAGGGCGCCGGCCAGGCGCTCGGACTCGGCGACGTCGAGCGTGCCGACGAGGATCGGCTGTCCGGTCGCGTGCCGGGTCTCGATCTCCTCCAGCAGCGCCCGCTCCTTGTCCTCCAGCGTCGCGAAGATCCGGTCGGGCTCGTCCACCCGTACGCACGGCCTGTTGGGCGGGATGACCGCGACCCTGAGGTCGTAGAACTCCCGCAGCTGCTCGGCCACGGCGATCGCGGTGCCGGTCATGCCGCACACCCGCGGATAGCGGCGGATGAGGCTCTGCACGGTGAGCGAGTCGAGGATCTCGCCCGTCTCCGACGCCGGCAGGTGCTCCTTGGCCTCCACGGCCGCCTGCAGCCCGTCCGGCCAGCGCTGCAGCACGGCGACCCGGCCGCGCGAGGTGTTGATCAGATGGACCCGGCCGTCCCTGACGATGTAGTCGACGTCCCTGGTCAGCAGCGCGTGGGCGTGCAGGGCGAGGTTGACCTGCGTCACCACGCCGGGGTGCTCGTAGAGGTCGATCCCGAGGGCCTTCTCGACCGTGTCGGTGCCCTTGGGGGTGAGGAAGACGCTGCGCCCCTCCTCGTCGATCGTGTAGTGGTAGCCGCGCGACAGCCGCCGCACGAGGGCCGCCATCTCGGGCAGCGCCGTGCCGGGGTCGGCCGCGCCGGCCAGCACCAGCGGCACGCGGGCCTCGTCCACCAGGACCGAGTCGGCCTCGTCCACCAGCGCCACCTCGGGGGCGGGCACGACCATTTCGGCCGGATCCGTGCACAGGCGGTCGCGCAGCACGTCGAACCCCAGCTCGCTGACGGCTCCGTACGTGACGTCGCAGCCGTACGCCGCCCGGCGCTCCTCGGAGGTGGAGGTCTCGGCGATCCACCCGGCCGTGAGGCCGAGCGTCTCGTACAGCGGGCCCATCCACTCGGCGTCGCGGCGGGCGAGGTAGTCGTTGACCGAGACCGCGTGGACCCGGACGCCGCGCAACGCGAACCCGGCCGCCGTCAGCGCGCCGACGAGCGTCTTGCCCTCGCCGGTGGCCATCTGCACGACGTGGCCGTCCAGCATGGCGAGCATGCCCACGAGCTGCACGTCGTACGGCCGCTGGCCGAGCGCCCGGCGGGCGGCCTCCCGCATCACCGCGCAGAAGTCGGCGGAGCCGACCCAGCCGGGATCGACGGCCGCGGGGCGCAGATCGGCGCGCCGGGTGACCTCGCCCTCCAGCTCGCCCGCCTCGGCCACGATCCGCTGGAAGGGGGCCAGATCGACGCTTCCTGGTTTGTCCAGGAACCGCCTGATCCATTCGCCTACCCGTGCCACATCCGCTCCAACGACTCGCTTGCCGGACTGGTTCCACATGCCCGGTTCATGGTCCCACTATCGGTGCCGATTTCCGCGGCCCGGCTACCTGACACTCCCTGACAGGTATACGCGACAGGATGGGCGCCATGACAACGACCGCGAAGCTCGTCGCCGTGACCATCGACTGCGCCGAGCCGAAGAAGCTCGCCGAGTTCTACTCCCAGATCACCGGTTTCCCCGTGCAGTACGCCGAGGAGGAGTACGCGGGGATCGGCGACGGCACGACGAGCATCTACTTCCAGCGCGTGCCCGACCGGAAGGCCCCCTCCTGGCCCGGCCCCGACAAGCAGTTCCACCTCGACTTCCGGGTGCCCGACGTGGCCAAGGCGGTGGAGGAGTACATCGCGCTCGGCGCGACCAAGCCCGCGTTCCAGCCGGGCGACTGGGTGGTGCTCGCCGACCCGGAGGGCCACCTTTTCTGTGTGTGTCCGGAGAGATCCTGAAGCAGGCGCGGTGCTCCTGAAGCGGGCCCAGTGGTCCTGAAGTGGGCACAGTGTGGCTGACTCTCCTGACGATGCAAGAAGCGTGATTACATCGCGTGATCGGATCTAGTCTCTCCGTGATCGATTCCGGCGGGCAGGGGGCCCGCCCGATGCGACGCGGAGGCACTCATGACGACTCGATCGGCGACCCGTCCCGGCCTGGTTCTCCTCGGAGCGGGACTCGCCTGCGCGGCAGGCCTGCTGCCGGCCGGACTGGGCACGGCCTCGGCGAATGCACAGTCGAGCGCACAGTCGCAGACGCGGGGGACCGGGCAGGCCGCCGTCGCTCCGCCCCGGATCGGCGTGCTCAAGGTCGGCGGCGACGCCCTGGTGAAGGAGGGCGGGCTGTCGGCGAGCTGGGTGCTGGAACACGACGGGGTCATCCAGATCGCGCTCGCGGGTGACCGCATCGGCGTCCTCACCGGGGACGGCAGGGCCTGGGTCAAGGAGGGGGGCCTGTCCGCCAACTGGGTCCTGGAGCACGACGGCGGCGTCAAGCAGCTCGCTCTGTCGGGTGACCGCATCGGGGTGCTGACGGCCGACGGCAGGGCCTGGGTCAAGGAGGGGGGCCTGTCGGCCACCTGGGTCCTGGAGCACGACGGCAGGGTCAAGCAGCTCGCTTTGTCCGGTGACCGCATCGGGGTGCTGACGGCCGACGGCAGGGCCTGGGTCAAGGAGGGGGGCCTGTCCGCCAACTGGGTGCTGGAACACGACAGCGCCAAGCAGCTCGCGCTGGCCGGCGACCGCATCGGCGTGGTCCGGGCGGACGGCGTCGCGCTGGTCAAGGAGGGCGGGCTGTCGGCCACCTGGGTGACCGAGAACACGGCCGTGAAGCAGCTCGTCCTGGCCGGCGACCGCATCGGGGTCGTCCGGGGCGGAGGGGCGGCGTTCGTGAAGGAGGGGGGTCTGTCGGCGTCCTGGGTGACCGAGAACCTGAACGTCCTCGAACTCGCCCTCGCCGGCAAGCGGATCGGCGTGCTCAAGGTCACCGGCGAGGCTCTGGTGAAGGAGGGCGGCCTGTCCGCCACCTGGGTGACCGAGAACACCGGGGTCATCGACATCGCCCTGTCCAGCGGCGTCGACTGAGCCGCACACCGCTCGTTCCCGGGATCCGTGCCGCGCGCGGATCCCGGGATCTGCCCGTAAGGCCCCACTTGTGTCGCGGGCTCCCGTGGCGCGTGCCGAGTCCCACTAAGCTTGCGTGGTGATTTCTCGACACACCGGCGGGCGCGCATGACCTGGATGGGAGTGGTCATCGCCCTCGTCGGCGCGCTGGGATACGCCCTGGGCGCGGCGCTGCAGCAGTTCGAAGCGGTGAGCGAGGGGGCGACCCTCGCTCTGGTCAGAAGGCCCCGCTGGTGGATCGGCGGGGTCATCGGTTTCACCGGGGCGTCCCTGCACGCGGTGGCGCTCAGCCTGGCTCCGCTGGTCGTCGTCCAGCCCGTGAGTGTGGCGACCCTCGTGTTCGCGGTGCCGCTCGCCGCGACGCTGCACGGCAGACGCCCGCGCCGGGCCGAGATCGCCGGGTCGATCGCGGTGGCGGTCGGCCTGCTCGGCCTGATGCTGCTGGTCCCGGCGCACAACGTGACTCCCGTCCTGTCGGACGCGCACGCCCTGGAGCTGATCGGCTGCGTCGCCCTGGTGGTCGCCGTCACGTTCACCGCCGCCCGCCGGCTGAGGGGCCCGGCTAAGGCGCTGCTGATGGCGGTCGGCGCCGGAGCGGTCACCGCGACCGTGTCCACGTTCGTCCGGGTCGTCGGCGGCGGGCTCGAAGGAGACCTCGGCCACCTGCTCCACTGGTTCACCCTCGCCATCCCGGTGCTGCTGGTCTGCGCCGTGGTGCTGCTGCAGAAGTCGTACGCCGTGGGCTACTTCGGCATCGCCTACGCCGGGGTCCAGGTCGTCGACCCCATCACCTCGGTCACCGCCGGGGCGGTGCTGCTGGGCGAGTCGCTGCCCACCGAGGTGGACAAGGTGATCCCCGCCTTGCTCGCGGCCGGCCTGCTGATCGCCGGGACGATCACGCTCGGCCGCCTCGCCCCCGACCATTCCAAGCCCGCCGCCGTACCGGCCGGGCCGGACAGGATCGGCGACCCGGTGGTCGCGTCCGAGGCGGCCTGACCTGCGCGGCCGCCCATCTCCTCGGCGGCTCAGGTCTCCACGGCGGCTCAGGTCCTCTCGGCGGGTCAGGGCGACCAGGCGAAGATCTGGTCGCCCTGCCGCAACGCGACGCCGGGCCCGAACCGGCCCGCAGCGCGCATCGCGCCGTCGCGCAGGGCCACGGCCAGCGGGTTGCGCCACCGCGTGAGCCGGCCGATCGCCCGCGACCGCCGCACGATCGGCGCCGTCCGCGCTGTCCGCTCCCTGCTGTAGACGGCCAGCCCCGCAGCATGATCACCGTCGGGTGAGACGCGCTCGGCGAGCACGACGGCGTCCTCCATGGCCTGGCAGGCTCCCTGCCCGAGGTTGGGTGTCATGGGGTGGGCCGCGTCGCCCAGCAGCGCGACCCGTCCCGCGTGGAAGGCGGGCAGCGGGGTGTCGAGGCAGTGGATGTCGTGACGGAGCACGGCCGCGGGGCCGGCGGCGGCCAGCAGCGCCGGGATCGGGTCGTGCCAGCGGCCGAACAACCGGAGCAGTTCGTCCCTCTCGTCCGCCGTACGCAGGCCGGCCGGGACCGCCGCGGTGGCGTAGCAGTACACCTGACCGCCCGCCAGCGGCATGACCCCGAAGACCACCCCTGGTCCCCAGGTCTCCGATGCGCCGGTCACGCCGGGCAGCGGCACGATCGCCCGCCAGCTCGTCACGCCGGCGTAGACCGGTGCGGGATGCCCGGGGAACAGAGTCGAGCGGGTCCGCGACCGGATCCCGTCGGCCGCCACGACGAGGTCGGCCTCGATCGTCTCCGCCGTCCCCGACACGGTGACGCGGCCGGTCGCGGGGTCGACGGACTCGACCCGCGTGTCCACCCGCAGGGCGCCCTGCGGCAGGCGTCCGGCGAGGATGCCGACCAGCGCCGCGCGGGTGAGCAGCACGATGGGGTCGCCATAGCGGGCGGCGGCGTCCTCGGCGGTGGTCCGCGCCAGCCATCGGCCGTCCGGCACCCGGATGCCGCTCTGGCCCTGAATGGCGGCGAGCTTCCTGACCTCGTCCCCGACCCCGATCACGTCGAGCGCCCGGAGCGCGTTGGGCGCGACCGCGAGCCCGGCGCCCACCGGCTCGATCGAGGCCGCCTGTTCCAGGACCGTCACCGCCCAGTCCTTGCGCGCCAGGGCGAGGGCCGCCGTCAGCCCGCCGATGCCCGCCCCGATCACCACCGCGTGCGCCATGCCCGCCTCCTCGTCACTACATCTGTAGTGAGCGTACTACACCTGTAGTCCGCCTCTACGATGAGCGGGTGAGCAGTCAGCGTGCGGTCGTCGTGGCGGACGCGGCCATCGCGATCCTGGCCGAGCGGGGGATGCGCGGCCTCACCCACCGAGCCGTGGACGAGGCCGCGGGGCTGCCGCCGGGCTCCACCTCGAACCACGCGCGCACGCGGGCGGCGCTGCTGGAGCTCACGCTGGCCCGGCTCGCCGAGCGCGAGGAGGCCGTGTTCACCGCCGCGACGGCGCCCGGCGGCGGGATGCCCGAGGGCGCGGGCGAGGTGGCCCGGCTGGCGGATCTCCTGGCGCGGACGACGCACGCGGCGATCACCGTGCACCGGGAGACCACGATCGCGCGATACGAGCTGGCGCTGGAGGCGAGCCGGCGCCCCGAACTGCGCAAGATATACGACGAGGTGGGGCGCCGGTTCCGGGAGCAGGCCGTCGCGGTGCTGGCCGCCGCCGGCTCGCCCGATCCGGTGCGGCACGGCCGGCAGATGGTCGCCTACGTCGAAGGGCTGCTGTTCGACGCGGTCGTCGGGGCGGGGGGCGTGCCGGCCCTCGAAGAGCTCGACGCCGCCTTCCGCGAGCTGCTCCGCATCGCCTCGGGAAGGTGAGCCCACCGCAGCCTCGTAGGGGCGTCAGGTCGCCGCTCGTCCCGGGGTGATCGCGTGGATGCCCGAAGTCACCGTCCAGCGGGCCGGTACACGGTGATGACCACTCCGGTCTCGGTCGCCGCAGACTCGACCAGCCGGAAGGCCGACAGGTCCGAGCCCGAGCCCGGGAACAGCCGGCGGCCGGAGCCGAGCACAAGCGGGTGGACCAGAAGAACCAGTGTGTCGACGAGGCCGCGCGACAGCAGCGACCGGACCAGGACCCCGCTGCCGAACACCACCAGGTTCTCCCGCAGCTCCTCCTTCAGGCGGCTCACCGCGTCAGCGGCGTCACCTCTGAGGAGCACGGAGTTCTCCCAGGCGAGGGGTTCGGCCAGGGTGGTGGACGCCACGTACTTGCGGGCGCGGCCGAGAGCCTCGCTGAACGGGTTCGGCGGCTGCTTGGGCCAGTAGCCCGCGAACTGCTCGTAGGTCGTCCGGCCGGCCAGCAGGGACCACGCGCTCGACATGTGGCGGCCCATGACCTCCTGCATGGCCGGGTCCTGGCTCCGGTTCGCCCAGCCGCCGTGCCGGAAGCCTTCGCGCGGGTCCTCCTCGGGGTTTCCGGGCGCCTGCATCACACCGTCAAGCGTCAGGTGTTCGATCGCGATGACCTGGCCCATGTCGTGTCTCCTCCACGGTCGTCCGTTCGGTCTCACCCCCTACACGAACGACAGGCCCCCGGATCGACAGGCGCCGGGGTGCTACTACTGCCGGGCGGCCAGCAGGCGGGCGCGGTGGGCCGGCCACTCGTCGTCGAGGATCGAATAAAGAGGGCTGTCCCGCCAGGTGCCGTCCTGGCGGCGGTACTGCCGCCGGAGCACGCCCTCACGCACGCCGCCGATGCGCTCGATGGCCGCCTGCGACCGCAGGTTGCGGATGTCGGTCTTCAGCACCACGCGGACGAACCCCAGAGCGAAGGCGTGGTCGAGCAGCAGGACCTTGCACTCGGTGTTGACGGCGGTGCGCCAGTAGGCCCTGCCATACCAGGTGGAGCCGATCTCCACGCTCTCGTCGAAGCCGCCGACGTCCCAGTAGCCGGTCGAGCCGATCGCCCGGCCGCTCTCCTTGAAGACCACCGCGAACTGGGTGGTGCGCGGGTCGGCGAGCAGTGTGCCCACCAGGTGGCGCATGTCCTCCTCGGCCTGCGGCACGGGTTCCGACCGGTGCCGCCAGACCTCCTCGTCCTGCGCTGCGAGAAACAGGTCGGGCACGTGGCCGGGGGTGAGCGGCTCAAGGCGTACGACGCGGCCGTCGAGCACGGCCGGCGCGGGCATCTTCGCGGTCATGCGCCCGACGTTATCGCCGGCCTGCGCCGCGAGCGGATGGCCACTTGGGGCGAAAGGGCGAGGACCACTTCACCGCGACCACTTCGCCGTGACCGTGTCGACATACATACCGTCTGGTCGGTACGCTGACGGCGTGAACGCTGACCCGCCCGGCCTCGACCTCACCCGCCTCGCCGAGCACCTCCGGCGCGAGGGCCTGACCGCGGGGCCGCTCACCGCGGAGCTGATCGTGGGCGGCAAGTCCAATCTGACGTACGTCGTCAGGGACGGCATGAGCACCTACGTCGTGCGGCGGCCGCCGCTCGGGCACGTCCTGGCGACGGCGCACGACATGGGCCGCGAATACCGGGTCATGAGCGCGCTCCAGGACACCGGCGTTCCGGTGCCGCGCACCTACCACCTGTGCCGGGACCCCGAGATCGTCGGCGCGCCCTTCTACGTGATGGAGCACGTCCAGGGCGGGCAGCCGCCGCTCACCCCGGCGCTCGCCCACGGGCTGGTGGACGTGCTGGCCGCGCTGCACTCGATCACCCCCGAGAGCGTCGGCCTCGGCGACTTCGGCAGGCCCGACGGCTTCCTGGAGCGGCAGGTCGCCCGGTGGAAGCGGCAGCTCGACGCCTCGCGCAGCCGGGAGGTGCCCGGCATCGACGACCTCTACGAGCGGCTCGCCCGCGACGTGCCCGCGTCGGGCAGGCCGGCGATCGTCCACGGTGACTTCAAACTGGGCAACACCCTCATCGCCGACGGCGAGGTGCGGGCCGTGCTCGACTGGGAGATGTCCACGCTGGGCGACCCGCTCACCGACCTGGCGCTGTTCCTCCTGTACGGCGAGGTCGCCTCGCTCGACCGGGGCACGGCCGGGGAGGTGCCGCCCAGCTCAGAGCTGGCCGCCCACTACGGGGAGGCGTCCGGCCGCGACCTGTCCCGCCTCGGCTGGTACGTCGGCCTCGCCTGCTTCAAGCTCGCGGTGATCGCCGAGGGCATCCATTTCCGATACACGAAGGGGCTTACGGTGGGGGAGGGCTTCGCCGAGGTCGGCGATCAGGTCGCCCCGATCGTCGCCCGCGGGCTCATGGAGGTCTGATGGACTTCGGGTTCGACGCGACCACGAACCGCTACCGTGAGCGGCTGCTGGAGTTCATGGACGAGTGCGTCTATCCCGCCGAGCACGCCTTCCACGAACAGGCGGCCGCCAGTGGGTGGAGCCCGCCGCCCCTGCTGGAGGACCTCAAGGCCGAGGCCCGCTCGCGCGGCCTGTGGAACCTCTTCCTGCCCGGAGAGCACGGCGCGGGACTGACCAACCTGCAGTACGCGCCGCTCGCGGAGGTCATGGGCAGGTCGCCCGCCATCGCGCCGCCCGCCACCAACTGCGCCGCCCCCGACACCGGCAACATGGAGGTGCTGGCGGAGTTCGGCAGCGAGTGGCAGCGCAAGGAGTACCTGGAGCCGCTGCTGGCCGGCGAGATCAGGTCGGCCTTCGCGATGACCGAGCCCGACGTCGCCTCCTCCGACGCGACGAACATCGCGACCTCCATCAGGAGGGACGGTGGGGAGTACGTCGTCAACGGCCGCAAGTGGTTCATCACCGGCGCGATGAACCCCGGCTGCCGGGTCTTCATCGTGATGGGCAAGACCGACCCCGAGGCGCCCAAGCACCGTCAGCAGAGCATGGTGCTCGTCCCGCGCGACACCCCCGGTCTCACCGTACGGCGCGGCATGACGGTCTTCGGCTACGACGACGCCGACCACGGCGGCCACGCCGAGGTGGTGTTCGAGGACGTACGCGTGCCGGTGGACAACCTGATCGGCGAGGAGGGCGGCGGGTTCGCCATCGCCCAGGCCCGGCTCGGGCCGGGCCGCATCCACCACTGCATGCGGCTCATCGGCATGGCCGAGCGGGCCGTGGAGCTGATGTGCCGCCGGGTGCTGACGCGGGAGGCGTTCGGCAAGCCGCTGGCCCGGCAGGGCGTGATCCAGGACTGGATCGCCGAGTCGCGGGTGCGCATCGAGCAACTGCGCCTGCTGGTGCTGAAGACGGCCTGGCTGATGGACACGGTCGGCAACAAGGGCGCGCACACCGAGATCCAGGCCATCAAGATCGCCGGTCCGGCGACCGTGGAGTGGATCCTGGACAAGGCCATCCAGGCGCACGGCGCCGGCGGGATCAGCCAGGACTTCCCGCTGGCGGCGCTGTGGGCGGGCGCGCGCTCGCTGCGGTTCGCCGACGGCCCCGACGAGGTCCACAAGCGGTCGCTGGCCTACCGCGAGCTCAAGAAATACATGGGGTGATGTGTCGTGGCATGGGATGAGGCGTCGGTCGCCGAGCGCGCCAGAGCCTTCCTCGGGGAGCACGACCCGGCGGCCATGGACCGCCTGGAGTTCCTGCGCGCCCGGTTCGACGCCGGGCTGGCCTGGGTGCACTTCCCCCAGGGCCTCGGCGGGCTCGGCGCGCCCCGGGAACTGCAGGCCGTGGCCGACCGGGAGTTGAAGGGCACGCCCGACAACCAGCCGGGCCGGATCGGCATCGGCCTCGGCATGGCCGCCCCGACGATCCTCGCCTTCGGCACCGAGGAGCAGAAGAAGCGCTTCCTGCGGCCGCTGTGGACGGGCGAGGAGGTGTGGTGCCAGCTGTTCAGCGAGCCCGGCGCCGGTTCCGACCTCGCCACGCTGGCCACCCGCGCCGTACGCGAGGGCGACGAGTGGGTGGTGGACGGCCAGAAGGTGTGGACGTCGAGCGCGCACACCGCCCGCTGGGGCATCCTCGTGGCCCGCACCGACCCGGGAGTGCCAAAGCACCGGGGGCTGACCTACTTCGTGTGCGACATGCACGCCCCCGGCGTCGAGGTGCGCCCGCTGCGCCAGATCACCGGTGAGGCCGAGTTCAACGAGGTCTTCCTCACCGGGGTGCGGCTGCCCGACTCGCTGCGGCTGGGCGAGGTGGGCGACGGCTGGCGGGTCGCGCAGACCACGCTGATGAACGAGCGGGTGGCGATCGGCGGCGCCCCCGCCCGGCGCACGATGATGGGCGTCGTCGCCGAGACCTGGCGCTCCCGGCCCGAGCTGCGCACCCACGACCTGCACCAGCGGCTGCTCAAGCTCTGGGTCGACTCGGAGGTCATGCGCCTGACGGCCGTGCGGCTGCGCGAGCAGCTCGCCGCCGGGCACCCGGGACCGGAGGGGTCGGGCATGAAGCTGGCCTTCGCCCGGCTGCACCAGGAGCTGTCCGGCATCGAGGTCGAGATGCTGCGCGAGGACGGCCTGGCCTACGACGACTGGACGTTCCGCCGCCCCGACAAGGTCGACTTCATCGGCCGCGAGGCGGGCTACCGCTACCTGCGCGCCAAGGGCAACTCGATCGAGGGCGGCACCTCCGAGATCCTGCGCAACATCATCGCCGAACGCGTCCTCGGCCTGCCCGCCGAGCCACGCGCCGACAAGGACGTCGCATGGAAGGACCTCCCCCGATGACGCTGCTGTACACGGAGGTGGAGGAGGAGCTGCGGACCGCCGTGCGCGGCCTGCTCGCCGACAAGTGCTCCCCGTCCGCCGTGCTCGACCGTGTGGAGTCCGGCACGCCGTACGACGCGGAGCTGTGGAAGGCGCTGGCCCGCGACATCGGCGTGGCCGGGCTGCTGATCCCCGAGGAGTTCGGCGGCGCCGCCTCCCGGCACGGCGGGGCGTCGGCCCGCGAGGCCGCCGTCGTGCTGGAGGAGCTGGGCCGCGCCGTGGCTCCGGTGCCGTTCCTCAGCAGCGCCGTCCTCGCCACCCAGGCCCTGCTGGTGGCAGGGGGAGAGGTGGCCGGCGAACTGCTGAGGCGCCTGGCCGCCGGGGAGGCGACGGCCGCGCTCGCGGTGTCGTTCGCCGCCTCGCCGTACGCGCCGCCGGCCCCGGGCCATGGAGACGGGCCGGCCCTCGGCGAGGACGGCACGGTGACCGGCACGGTCACCGGGGTGATCGGCGCGGAGGTCGCCGACGTCCTGCTCGTCCCGGTACGGCTCTCGCAGGGCGTGGGGCTGTGCGCGGTGGAGGCGTCCTCAGCCGTCCGAGGGGCCGTCCGGGTGACGACGGTCACCTCGCTCGACCTGACCCGGCCCATCGCGACCGTGTCGTTCGCGTCGGCGCCGGCGCGGGTCGTCGCGCGGGCCGACGGGCTCGGGGTGCCGTGGGTGTGGGAGGCCCTGGTGCGGGGCGCCGGGCTCCTCGCCTCCGAACAGCTCGGCGTCGCCGAGTGGTGCCTGACCACGACGGTCGCGTACGTGAAGGAACGCAGGCAGTTCGCCCGGCCGGTGGGGTCGTTCCAGGCGGTCAAGCACCGGCTCGCCGATCTGTGGCTGGAGATCGTGGGGGCCAGGGCGGCGGCCCGCAACGCGGCCGCACGGCTGGCGGAGGCGCCCGCGGCGGGCCCGCTCGGCGACGACGCGGCGGTGGCCGTCGCGGTGGCGCAGGCCCACTGCGGAGCGGTGGCGGTGCACGCCGCCGAGGAGTGCGTGCAGCTCCACGGCGGCATCGGGATGACCTGGGAGCACCCGGCGCACCTGTACCTCAAGCGGGCCAAGGCCGATCAGATCGCGCTGGGCACGCCGGGCGACCACCGTGAGGCGCTGGCCGGTCCTGCGGACCTCCCGGCGCCCGCGTGATCAGGGTCGAAGCGAGTTGAGCAGGAGGTCGGCGAAGTGGCGGCCGACCTCCTGGCCGGTCAGCGGCCCCTCGGGGTGATACCAGGTGCCGAGGTGGTGGACCGAGCCGAAGAAGAAGTCGACGACCATCTCGGCGGGGATGTCGTCGCGGAAGACGCCGTCGCGCTGCCCCTCGACGACGAGGTCGCGGAACCGCTCGTGGTAGCGCCGCCGCTCGGCCCGCACGCTCTTGTACGTCTCCGGCGCGAGCTGGTGCATCGACCTGAAGAAGATCTTCGAGTCGTCCAGGTTGTCGACCGTGGTCACCACCACGTCGGTCGCCGCCGCGTGCAGCCGGTCGGCCACCGGGCCCTCCGCGTCGGCGAACCGGTTGAGGCGCTCCATCTGCAGGCGCAGCACCCGGGCGTAGATCTCGTGGAGCAGGTCGTCCTTGGAATCGAAGTAGTGGTACATCGCGCCCTTGGTGACGCCGGCCGCCGCGACGATCTCCTGCACCGACGTGCTCTCGAAACCCCGCTCGGCGAACAGCCGGGTGGCCTCGGCGAGCAGGCGCTGCCGCACCGGCTCCTCCAGGGATCCGCCGGCGGGGCGCTCCCCGTTCACGCGATCCCCCGTTACGCGGTGCTCTCCAGCTGCGCGGCGGGCCATGCCGACCTCCTTCGTCTCTCGGCTCAAGCATACCGACTGGTCGGTCAAGTGTCGGCACTGGCGTAACTGCGCTACTTCCCTCACCTTAGGAGGGTTGGGATTCCCGCTCGGGTATCCCGGAGAAAGCCGCATGCCTAGTGTGGGGGGTTCGCGTGCCGAATGGGTCAATTTACGTCCCGAAGGACGAGAAGTTCACCGGCGCCTCGCCGCAGAACCTGTACGAGACGTTCTGGTTCGCCGGACGCAAGAACCGGATCCGGGTGCGGGCCGCGATCACCCTCGCGGGGTTCGTCGTCGGCAACCTGGTGGGCCCGCGGCTCGGGCTGAACATGTTCGCCGCCGGCCTCGGGCTGGCGGCCCTCGCGGGCGGCACCGACCTGTTCATCGCCTGGCGTCTGCACGAGCGTACGGCGGTGTGGCGGGGCAAGCGCCGCGGCGAGGTGCGCACCGGGCGGCTGCTGCGGCTCGGGCTGCGCCGCCACGGCTACCGGGTGATGGACGGCCGGGCCGTGCCCGGGGAGGCGTCGATCGACCACCTTGTCATCGGGCCGGGCGGCCTGTGGATCGTGGACAACGAGGCGTGGTCGCCCGACACCCTGATCGCGCGGTACGGCGAGCGGTTGTTCTTCGACGAGAAGTTCGGCACCTCGGTCGCCAAGGGCCTCATCTCCGCCGCCGGATCGATGGCCGCGCTGCTGACCAAGGAGACCGGCATCGAGCTCTCCATCGCCCCGGTGCTCGCCGTGCACGGCGGGAAGATCAAGGCCAGGGGAGGCGTGCTGCACGGGGAGGGGCTCACCGTCGCCTACCCGGGCAGGGTGGCCCGCTGGATCCGCACCCACGGTTCCATGGAGCTGACCGAGGAGCAGATCGACCTGCTGGCCCGTACGGCGGCCCGCATCCTGCGCCGCATGAGCTGAGCACGCACGAGCCGAGCACGCGTGAGCCGAGCACGCGGACACGGGCCGGAATCGATTCGGGCGAAGGGTCTCGATTCAGGCCAGCGTCTCGACGAACGCGGCGAGCTGGGCGACGTTGCGGCACTCGTGCATGGGGACGACCGAGCCGTACGACGTGGCGAGCGAGTCCCCGGTGTCCCACTGGGCCCGGGGCTCGGGATTGAGCCAGTGGGCGTGCCTGGCCTGCCCGGCCAGCCGCTTCAGCGTGCCCAGCGCCGGGACCTGGTAGTTGGACCTGGCGTCGCCCAGGATCAGCAGCGACGTCCGGGGGCCCACGGCGTCGGGGAAGCGTTCGGCGAAGCGCTCGAACACGTGGCCGTAGTCGGTGCGGCCGAACCTGACGATGTCGGCCTCCTCGGTGAGCCGGCCGATGGCGTCCAGCACGTCCGCGCCCGGGGCGAACAGGCCGGTGATCTCGTCCACCGTGTCCACGAACGCGAACGCCCGCACCTTGGTGAACTGCTCCCGGAGCGCGAACGTCAGCAACAGGGTGAAGTGGGAGAACGTCGAGACCGAGTCGCTGGCGTCGCACAGCACGACCAGCTCGGGCCGGTGCGGCCGGGGCGGGCGCAGGTGGGTGGTGAGCGGCACCCCGCCCGTGGACAGCGAGGCCCGCACGGTGCGCCGGAAGTCGAGCCGCCCGCGCCGGCCCCGCTTCTGCCTGATCGACAGCCGGGTGGCCAGGCGGCGGGCGAGAGGGTAGACCTCCCGGCGGAGCCGGGCCAGCTCCTCCTTGGTCGCGCGCAGGAAGTCGACCCGGTCGATCGGCGGCCGGGCCGCCGACCTGGCGATCTTCTCGATGCCCGACTCCTCGGCGATCCTGCGGCGTACGTCGGAGGCGACGGCCTCTGTGAACGCCTCGATGGTCCGCGCGATGTGCTGCCGGGCGACCTTCTCCGGCAGGCCGCCCCGCTCGTCGAGCATGGCGTTCAGCATCCGGGCCACCAGCGTCTCGGGCGATAGCGCGCGCAGCACCGGGAAGGAGAACCACGACTGCCTGCCGGGGGCCGCCTGGACCTGCCCGAACCGCCCGACCATCGCCCGGGCGAACTCCCGGAACGCCGGGTCGGCCGGATCGCCCGTCAGCAGCTCCGCCAGCCGCTCGCGAAGCTCGGGCAGCGCGGCGTCCTCCACGGCGGGGTCGTTCTCGGTCCGACCGGCCACCGGCGGGAACCACAGGTCGAAGAGCAGGTCGAACCCCGGCCGGTGCGCGGGCCGCTTCACCAGCGTGGCGGCGTACGCCTCACGCAGCGTCTCCCTCTCGGTCAGGTCGATGACCATGAGCGCGTGGGCCGCGTCCAGCCCCTCGGCCGGGGAGACCGGCAGCCCGGCCTCCCGCAGGGCGTGGACGAACCCCACGTGCCGGTCCACGAGGGACGCCGGAGCCGTCATGACCGGGACGGCAGGCCGAGCTCCTTGGCGGCCCGCACCTGGTCGGAGTTGTGCTTGAGCACCACGCCCAGCGTCTCGCCGATCAGCGCCTCGTCCAGCTCCGTACGGCCCAGCGCGAGCAGGGTGTGCGCCCAGTCGACGGTCTCCGCGATCGACGGCGACTTCTTCAGCTCCAGCGCCCGAAGCGTGGCCACCGTGCGGGCGAGCTGGTCGGCGATGCTCGCGGGCAGCCCGGGGACCTGCGCGAGCAGGATGTCGCGCTCCCGCTCCGGCGTGGGGTAGTCGAGGTGGAGATAGAGGCAGCGCCGCTTGAGCGCCTCCGACAGCTCGCGGGTCGCGTTCGAGGTCAGCACGACGTAGGGCCGGCGCGCGGCGGTGATCGTGCCCAGCTCGGGGATCGTGATCTGGTAGTCGGAGAGGATCTCCAGCAGCAGCCCCTCGACCTCGACGTCGGCCTTGTCGGTCTCGTCGATGAGCAGCACGGTGGGCTCCTCGCTCCTGATCGCCTTCAGGAGCGGGCGTTCGAGCAGGAACTCCTCGGAGAAGATGTCGTCCCAGGCCCCGTCGTCGGCCTGGATGCGCAGCAGTTGCTTCTTGTAGTTCCACTCGTACAGCGCCCGGGCCTCGTCCAGGCCCTCGTAGCACTGCAGCCGGATCAGCCGCGCGCCGGTGGCCTCCGCCACGGCCTTGGCCAGCTGGGTCTTGCCCACTCCCGCCGGTCCCTCGGCCAGCAGCGGCTTGCCCAGCGCCCCGGCCAGGAACACCGATGTCGCGATGCCGTCGTCGGCAAGGTAGTCGACGGCCGTCAGCCGCTCCCGGACCTCGTCAGGCGAGGCGAACCACATGTGCGCTCCCAACCGCTGATACCGAATGTTGTTCTACTCTAGCCCGATTTCGACGGCTCTGATTTGGACTGTCCTGCTCTGATTTGGAGTGCTGTGAGGGCTGCGATAACCTCTAAGAGCTCTGCGCCGCTAGCTCAGTTGGTTAGAGCAGCTGACTCTTAATCAGCGGGTCCGGGGTTCGAGTCCCTGGCGGCGCACCCTGTCGATAGCCCAGGCCGGTACATCCGGCCTGGGCTTTCGTCATTCGCTGATCGTGCCGGCGGCGGCCGGGGCTCCGAACCGGCCGAAAGTGCTAGTCGAGCGGCGCCGACCGCACCTTCGGCCGATGCCGCGCCAGGCGCGGGCCTCGCAGGATCAGACCATGCCATACAGAAACCCGCATGCCGCGCCGAGAGCCGGGGCCCCCACCAGCCGTCGGAGCAGTGGAAAGCCGACGCTCCGGACTCCGATCCTGCGGGCCGGCCTGGCCGCGGTCGCAGGACTGCTCACCCTGGCGGTCCCCGCCTCCTGGACGCCGGCGTCCGCCTCTCCCGGATACGCCTCCGTCGGCTCGTCGGTCACGCCGCGCAGCACGCCGTATCTGCCCGAGCCGACCGGTCCCCATCCGGTCGGCACGACGTCCCTGTGGCTGAAGGACACCTCGCGCCCCGACCCCTGGGTCCCTTCGGCCAAGTCGAGGGAGCTCATGGTCTCCCTCTGGTATCCGGCGAGGTCCCGGAACGGACGGCGTGCGCCCTACGTGACGCCCAAGGAGTCGGAGCTCATCCTGAAGGGCAAGGGGGTGACGGGCGTGCCGTCCGACGTGCTGAGCAGAACGCGGACCCACGCGTTCAGCGGCGCAGAACCGGCGGGACGGGCACACACCCTGCCCCTTGTCGTGCTGTCTCCCGGCTTCACCGACCCCCGGAGCTCGCTCACCGCCCTGGCCGAGGAACTGGCGAGCAGAGGCTACGTGGTGGCCGGCATCGACCACACGTACGAGACCTTCGCCACCACGTTCCCCGACGGGCGGCTGGCCACCTGCGCGGCATGCGAACTCGACGGCATCGACGACTTCGGTGAGAAGGCGGTGGAGAACCGGGCGGTCGACGTCTCCTTCGTGATCGATCGGCTGACCGGTCCACACGCCAGGTGGAAGGGCGCCTCCCTGATCGACGCGTCCCGGATCGCGATGGCGGGCACGTCCCTCGGAGGCGCGAGCGCCGCCGAGACGATGCTGAAGGACTCCCGGGTGCGCGCCGGAATCAACATGGACGGCCTCATGTTCGCCCCGATCCCGGCGAGCGGGGTGGCGCGCCCGTTCCTGTTCCTGGGTCAGCCGCTACACAGACCGGGTGGCGAGGACGCCACCTGGGACCGCGACTGGGCGCACCTGACCGGATGGAAGCGCTGGCTGGTGGTGGCCGGAGCGGTGCACCCGTCCTTCAGCGACTACGACCTGCTGGCCCAGCAGATCGGCGTCGACCTCGGCAGCGAGCTCGCTGGAAGCCGCTCGGTGGACATCACCCGCAGGTACGTCCGAGCCTTCTTCGACCTGCACCTGGGCGGTAGGCCGCAGCCCCTGCTGGACCGGCCCTCGATGCGCTACCCCGAGGTCGGGTTCTGCTCGCCGGAGACGAAGACCTGCCGATAGGAACGGCCGGCTCCGGGGTTCGAGTCCCTGGCGGCGCGCACCTCGGGAAGCCCGGGCCGTCCGGCCTGGGCTTTGCGCGATTCCCGGGTGGCGTGCAGGGACGCGAGCAGCCGGAGGCGTTCGTCGTCGGAGGAGCCGGGCTCGGCCGTGTAGACGAGCAGGACCGGCCCCGGACTGCCGGGCAGGGGATAGACGTCCCAGTCGAGGGTGACCTCGCCCACCTGGGGGTGCCGGAACAGCTTCGTCCCGTGAACCGTCTCACGCACCTCGTGCCGGGCCCAGAGCCGGCGGAAGTCCGCGCTGCGGATGCTCAGCTCGCCGATGATCGTCGTGGCGCGCGGGTGGGTCGGATCGGTCGCGACGGCGGCCCGCAACATGCCGATGTACTGCAGGGCGGTGGCCTCCCAGTCGGGGCAGCGCGCACGGGTCCCGGGATCCTCGAACAGCGCCATGAGCATGTTCCGCCGCCCCGGCGGCAGGGTGTCCGGATCGCCGAGCAGCGCCTCGGCGAGCGTGTTCCACGCGAGCACGTCGAGGTGCCGGCCGAGCACGACCGCGGGAGTGCCCATGACGTGCAGCAGGCGCCGCGTGCTGTCCGGGACGCGTTCCGGGGCGCGGCGCGTGCGGACCGCCGCCGGCCGCCGTGCCGCCCGCGCGAGGGTGAACAGATGCCGCCGCTCCTCGTCGTCGAGGTCGAGCGCGGAGGCGAGGCCGTCGAGCACCTCGTCGGAGGGCCGCACCTCACGGCCCTGCTCCATGCGCTGGTAGTAATCGGTGCTCAGCCCGGCCAGCAGCGCGACCTCCTCGCGCCGCAGGCCGGTCACCTTGCGCCGGGGTCCCGGCTCCAGGCCGACGTCCTGCGGGCGCAACCGGCCGCGCCGGGCACGCAGGAAGTCGCCGAGTTCACGGGCGTAGGGATGGTCGACGGCCATGACGACAGTCTGCCGGTGCGGTCCGCGCCGAAGGTAGGTCTGCCGTTCCCAGGCAGACGCGTACGACCGAACTGCGGCGGCCGCGGCCTAGCGTCGTCGCCATGACCGAATGGAACGCCAGTCACATCCCCGATCAGCACGGCCGGGTCGCCGTCGTCACCGGCGCGAACTCGGGACTCGGCCTGGTCACCGCGACCGAACTCGCCCGGCACGGGGCGCACGTCGTGATGGCCGTGCGCAACACCGTCGCCGCCGAGCGGGAGGCCGAGGCGATCCGGCGCTCCGCGCCCCGGGCCGAGATCGAGGTGCGGGAGCTCGACCTGGCCTCGCTCGCGTCCGTGCACGCGTTCGCGAAGGACCTGACCGCCGGCTTCCCGGCGATCGATCTGCTGGTCAACAACGCCGGCGTGGTCCTCCTCGGCCCCGCCCGCACGACGGCCGACGGGTTCGAGCTTCAGCTCGGCACCAACATGCTGGGCCACTTCGCCCTCACCGGCCTGCTGCTCGACAGCCTCGGCCGGGCGGACGCCGCACGGGTGGTCAGCCTCAGCTCGATCACCCACAAGAACGCCCACCTCGACTTCGACGACCTGATGTCGCGGCGCGACTTCAACGCCAGTCGCGCGTACGGCCGCTCCAAGCTCGCCACCACCGTCTTCGGCCTCGAACTCGACCGCCGCCTGCGCGCCGCGGGCTCGCCCGTCGTCAGCGTCGTCGCCCACCCCGGGCTGTCCCGAAGCAATCTCACCCCCCGGGCCTGGGAGTACCGCCCCCGGGCCGGGCGGATCTTCGCCAGAATCGGGCTGCTGGTGACGCAGCCGGCCGAGCGGGGGGCCCTGCCCCAGCTCTTCGCCGCGACCGCGCCCGGCGTGCGCGGCGGTCAGTTCTTCGGACCGTCCGGCCTCTGGGAGACGCGCGGCCGGGTCGTGGAGGTCCGCCCCAGCACGGAGGCGGCCGACCCGAGTGTCGGGCGGCGCCTGTGGACCGCCGCCGAGGCGCTGACCGGCGTCACCTACCTCTAACCTGACGCACTGGGTCGCCGAGGGTGCGGATCACTTTCTTCGCAGGCCACCGCAATTCTGGCGATCGGCCGGGTCGAGAAATCGGAATCCGGCAATCGACATAAGCGGCCTGGCTACGCTCGGCGCCATCTGTAGAGGAGGTCCTCCAGCGGTGCGTGAGCTGTACGGCTTCGAGATCGAGCCAGAAGTCCGGCAGTGGCTCGACAACCTCAGCGACAGCGATTTCAAGCGGGTCGACGAGGTGGCCGGTCTGCTCGCGGAGAAGGGCACGGAGCTCGGCGGGCCTTGGTCGGATCACCTGGAGGGTCCTGTCTGGGAACTGCGCGTTCGTCTTCGGGACGTTGCGGCACGGGTAACGCGGTGTACTTCACGAAGGACCATCGTGTTGCTCACTGTCTTTCATAAGACGAGACAGCATGATCAGCGGCAGATCGATCGGGCGGTCCGGGCGCAGAAGGTGTGCGCGATCAAACGGCGCCGACGGTGCCGCTACTCCGGCTTCTGGCCGCCGCTCTTGAGGCCGACGTCCGTCTGACCCCCGGTCACGACGTGGGCTCGCTGTGGTTCGAGGCCCACGCCGCATAGTTGAACCAAGTTCGAGCCCCTGGCAGCGCACAGGTCATCTGGGAGCGTGTGGGCCTCTCTGGGCCTGGCGTCAGGATCGCGAGGCCGTCGGGTCGAGGGTGCGGATCGTGCCGAACTCGCCGTCGTAGCCGGGGTCCTTGGTCACTTCACCGTTCCGCAGGCGGCCGACGGCCGCGGCGAGCCGCGGCGAGCAGGCGGCGATGTCATGGAGGGGGAGGTCGCCGAGTATCGCGAGCTCGGGCCCGAGCGCGGCCACGAGCCTGTCGGTCTCCACGCCCACCTTCTTGCTCTTCGGGCCCACCCCCAGGGTCTCGGCCACGAGATCCGGGAGCGGGACGAGGTTGCGGAAGCCCGCCGCGCCGCGCGGGCTCCCGCCCGCCGGGCGGTCCGCGAGGTCCTCGACCCTGCTCAGCACGCCGACCGTGAGCTTCCTGCCACAGATCGGGCAGAGGCCGCCGAGCTTGCGCGTCTTGTCCGGGTCGAGCCGCACGCCGCACTTGCGGTGGCCGTCGACGTGGTATTTGCCCGCCTCAGGGAAGAACTCGGTCGTGCCGCACAGGCCGTCGCCGGTGCGCAGAGCCCGCTCGATCGCGAAGTAGTCCAGGTCGGTCTCGAAGATCGTGGTCTCCCGGCCGACGATGGGCGGCGAGTGGGCGTCCGAGTAGCTGACCAGCCGATACCCGTCGAGGCCGGAGACCTGCCACATCATCGCGGGGTCGGCGGACAGCCCGGTCTCCAGCGCGAAGACGTGCTCGGTGAGGTCGCCGAAGCACTCCTCGAGGCTGTCGAACCCCGATCTCGAGCCGAGCACGCCGAACCACGGCGTCCAGACGTGCGCCGGCACCAGGTAGGCGCCCTCGCCGCAGGCCAGGACGGCCTCCATCAGGTCGCGGGAGCTCATGCGTACGGTGGGCCGGCCGTCCACGCCGAGGTCGGCGACCTTGGCGAGGCTGCGGTCGAACTCCTCGGCCTGGTCGAATCCCGGCAGGTAGACGAGGTGGTGGATCTTCCGGGAGCGGCCGCCCTGGGAGTAGACGGTGGAGATCTCCACCGACAGCATGTACCGCACGGGGGCGGCGGCCACGCTGCCCGGCAGCGTCGCCGCGACCGCGCGGTCGAGGTCGTCGCGCAGCCGGAACAGCCCCGGCTCGGCCGGCACCAGGGCCGTACGCAGCCTGTCCAGCCAGGCCGGATGGGTGAAGTCGCCCGTGCCCATGAGCGTGACGCCCTTGCGCCGGGCCCACCAGGTGAGCTGCTCCAGGTCGCTGTTCTTGCTGCAGGCGTAGGCGTACTTGGAGTGCATGTGCAGGTCGGCGTGGAAACGCACGGTGACCTCTCCCGTCGGCTTGACCCTGGATCTACCCGCTTGCCGGTCAGGAGAGGTCCAAACACCCGCCGTGCGGCGCCGGGACGGGGGTCCCGGCGCCGGAGGACGGTCAGGGGATCAGTAGAGCTTGTTGTCCGGCACCGGCAGGTCGATCTGCTGGGGGCCGTGCCAGGTGCCCTTGTCCGTGGGAATGTCGCCGCCGTTCAGCGCCTGGCCGACGCCGAGCACGAGCGGAATCTCCACCCGGCTCTTGTGCAGGTCGACGGTGACGGTCGTGCCGGTGGCCCGCTCGCCGCTGTAGTTCGAGTCGGTCCCGGCGATGACCAGGCCGATCCTGTGGCCCTTCTTGAACGTGTACTCCTGCGGCAGCGTCTTCCACGTGACCTGCGCGTACGCACCGGGCGTCAGCGGCGACGACTCGGAGAGCGAGTCGCGGTTCTGCGCGTCGATCCAGCCGCGGGCCACGACCTCCAGGGGCCTGGTGGCCAGGTTGGTGACGACCTTCTTGTAGCAGGCGTCGTCGGAGGCGGTGCTGTCGCCGTGGCAGTCCTCCTCGGCGAGGGTGGTGATGCCCTGTCCACGGCGCCAGTCGACCCGGGTGTCCTCGCCGAAGTCGACGAGAAGCGCGGTCAGGTTCGAGGTCGGCTTGTCGAGCGAGACCCGCAGGTCCACCTCGGGCGTACCCGACATGCGCAGGTCGCGCGGCAGCTCACCGGTGGTGAAGGAGATGCGTCCGGGCTTGGCCGTGCCGGCGTCGGCGACCATCGCGTCTTCCGACTGGCGGATGTCGGTGAAGCTCGCGGTCTCGCCGTTCTTGCCCGGGTTGAGGCTCAGCGAACCATCGGCGGACGGGCGGAGGAAGTGGGTCGAGGCGGCCGGCGCCGGCCAGTCGCGCTGCGTGATCCACTCGGCCGGGCCGACCTGCACGTCGGCGCGCGGCTCCCGCATGATCCCGTTCTCCACGCCGAGCAGCCAGCGGTCGAACCAGCGGTGCAGCGTGTCGACCCACAGGTCGCGGCGCCCCTCGAAGTCGAAGGGGTCCACGTGCTGATACTGGCCGACCCAGATCTTGCGCGGCACGTTCCGGTCGGCGAGCGCCTGCCACCACACCGAGAAGTTGTCGGGCTTGACGTTCAGGTCGTTGACCGTGTGCACGACGAAGACGCTGGCGTGCACCTTCGACGCGTCGCCAAGCGACCCGGCGACGTAGTCGCGCTCGGCCCAGAAGCCGTTGTAGTTCCCCGTCGCGTCGTCGGCGTCGACGTCCAGTTGAGCCCGCTTCGCCGCGCACTTGGCGGCCGGGTCGGTGTCGATCACCCGGGACAGGTACGACATGTAGTTGTAGTTGTAGATGACGCCGTTGGAGCGCTGGTACTTGTACCAGGAGCTGATGGCGGAGATCGGGACGATCGTCTCCAGGCCCTCGACCCCGGTCGCCGCGACCGCGTTGGCCAGTGTGCCGTCGTACGACTTGCCGATCATGCCGGCCTTGCCGGTGCTCCAGTCGGCGACGGCGGGGGAGCCGTCGTCGTGGTAGGCGGGGGCGCGGCCGTTCAGCCAGTCGACGACCGCCTTGCCGCCCAGCACGTCGGCCTTGCCGCCCACGTCCGGGCAGCCGTCGGACTTGGTGGTGCCGGCCATGTCGACGTTGAGGACGGCGTACCCGCGCGGCACGAAGTAGTTGTCGTAGAACAGCGGGAACTTGGCGGGCTCGCCCGCCGCGTCGTACACCTTGCGCTCGGACTCGTTGCCGCGCCCGGAGTTGTCGTAGTAGGGGCTCTCGTCGATGATCGACGGCACCTTGAGCCCCGGCCCCGACTCCCTGGGCCTGATGATGTCGACCCTGACCCGGTCGAGGCGGCCGTCGGAGTCGCTGTCGACGCTCGACTCGACGTAGACGTGCTCGCGGACGGCGTCGGCGTAGGAGAAGACCGGCTGGGTCCGTCCCTGGTCGACGGTGATGGCCGGCCCGGCGGCCGCGTGGGCCGGGACCGCGCCGATCGCGGTCACGGCGACCGCGGCGATGGCTGCTCGTAACAGCACGGAGAGCCTCCAGAGGGGGTGTGGAATCCTCCGCAAATCTCCATGCGTGCCCGAATGCCGACAAGATCCCTTTATGTGATCGACATCACCTTGATCCTGCTGTGTGACAGAGGTGGTCTGCGGGGCCGACGAACACCGGCGTGTCGGAGACGGCCACGCGCAGCCGCCGGTCGCGGACCTCGACGGCGTGAGGCTCGCCGAACGCGTCCACGGCGGTCGCGGTGGAGGCGGCCCAGGGCCAGGAGACGGGGACGGGCGGCTGGTCCTCCCCGTCGACCATGTCGCGCCGGTCCCACAGCACCAGTAGCGGCCCCCGTCCGGCGCGTTCGACCTCGAACGCGTACAGGCCGGGCGGATCGGCGGGCCGCACGCGGGTCACCCGCTGGGCCCCCTCCAGCTGCGCGGCGAGCAGGGCGAAGGTGTCCGCCGCCGGATGCCGGACGGCGAGTTCGCCGTCCCGGTAGCCGAGCATGGCGAGCTTGCCGAACATCAGATGCATGATCTGCAGCGGGTCGGCCGGTCCTGGGGCCTCGGGTGCGAGGTTCCAGTAGAGGGTGCGGTGAACTCCGGCGGCGAGCGCCTGCAGGGTGCATGCGACGAGCTGGCGGCAGTTGATCCGGTGTCGTCTGGCCTCGAGCTCGGGCGGGCATCCCTCCATGAACATCCGCAGCCGGGCCGGCAGTTGCGGCATCCGCGCGTACAACGCGGCCATGGCCCGTCGTTCGGGAGTGTCCTGCCGGGCCCTGGCGGATAGTTCTTCGGTGCTTTGCACCTGTGCGCCCCCGGCGAAGGCCTCGGCGAGCACTTCGTACATGGCGGCCTGGGCGTCGGGGAACTCGAACGGCACGGGCGCGGCATACTCGCCCACCACCACCGGCCGGAGGCAGTCGTGTGCCCGCATCAGCTCCCGCACGGCCTCGATGTGGGCGGGGACCGCGGCGGCGTCGCCGTACAGGTGCACGTCGAACAGGTCGAAGGCGTCACGGCCGGCGGAGACCACCTGCTCGAAGAAGCGCCACGGCTCGCTTCCCGTTTCGCCGGAGAGCACGTCGTAGCCGCACCCGCCGAGCACCACGGCGGCCGCGGGGTCGGCCTCCTTGACCGCGGCGTACATGACTCTGAGCTGCGCGACGTACTCGTCGGCGGTCCCGGCCCACAGCAGGTCGGTGTTGCTCGGCTCGTTGTCGCACTGCCAGTAGCGCACCCGGCCGGCGCAGCGGCCCACCACCCGGCGTACGAACTCCGCGTAGGCGTTCAGGTCGTGCGCGGGGGAAGGCGGCAGGAAGTCGGTCGGCGTCCGGGTCGCCCACGGGGAGCTGGAGCACAGCGTGATCCACACCTCTTCGTTGCCGTCGAGCTGGCCGAGCAACGCGTCGACCACGTCCCAGCGGTAGCGGCCCGGCTCTGGCTCGATCTGGCTCCAGTACACGTACGCCCGCACGATCCCGGCCCCCAGCGATCGGGCCTGGGGGACGAACGTGCCGGGTGGGCCGAACAGGCCGTAGCTGACGCCCCTCACGATGCCGAGCCGGATCCCCGGCGGGTCGTACGCGTCGGTCGCCGTCTGCGTCATCAGTGCCTCCGATTCTGGAGAGTTTATGCCGTACACTCAAATGTATAGCGTAAACTAACGATGTGAGCGAGGGAGAGACGAACGGGTTCCCGCTGATCTGGACCCAGCCGCCGACGCGGCGGCGCGGGCTCGACCGGGAGAAGATCACGGCGGCGGCGATCGGGGTGGCCGACGAGGCAGGACTGGACGGCCTGACGATGAAGGCGGTCGCCGCCCGCCTCGGGCCGTACTCGCCGATGGCGCTCTATCGGCACGTGCAGAGCAAGGAGAGCCTGTTCGACCTCATGCTCGACGCGGCCACGGCCGAGATCCCGCTTCCCGCGGAACCCGGCGGCGACTGGCGCGGCGACCTGCGCACGCTCGCGCTGGAGACCCGGCGGATGACGTCGCGGCACCCCTGGTTCGCCGTGCTGGTCCACGCCCGCCCTCCGGCCGGCCCGCACATGATGCGCCGGCTGGAGTTCATGCTCACCGTCCTCGTACGGCAGGGCGCGACCGTCGGCGATGCGATGACCTACGCGGCGCTGATCGACCGGCACGTTCTCGGCAGCGCCCTCCAGGAGAGTGAGGAGGCTCGCCTGGAGCGGCGTCACGGCCTGGACGACGACGCCCGGCGGTACGCCGCCATCGCGACGCTCCGCGACCTGGCCGCCGCCGACGGCGGCCTGCCTCACCTCACGGAATGGCTCACCCACCCGGCCGGTCCCCCGCCCGAGGAACGCTTCGCGATCGGGCTCGACTTCGTCCTCGACGGGATCGCCGCCCGCCTGGGATGAGCGCCGCTAACCGCGACCCGGGACTTCTCGCTGTTCTTCAAGGCGCTGCACAAGTGCTCCTCACTGGAAGCCCGGGCGCAGCGGGCGAGGAAGGCGGCGACCGCCTCACCGGCCGTCGTCCTGGCTCCTGCCCGAGGGCGCGCGGCTTCAGTCGCCGTCGGCCGGGCCCCAGACGACGGCGCTCACCTGGGCGCCGTTCTTGTCCGCGTTCTTCGCCGTGAGGATGCGCAGGAAACCCAGGTGCCCGCCCTGGTTGTCCTTCGTCCTGAAACAGAAGCCGCCGCCCGCGGTGAGAGGCAGGGAGCCCTGATCGGTGAGCTCGTGCAGCGCGAGCCCTGATTCGCAGTCGGCGGGCGAGGGATCGTCCTTCTTGTTCCACGTGGCCAGTGATTTGACCGAGGCGTCCAGATTCGGCGGATAGTAACCGACGAGCGTGAAATCCCCGGTGGGATCGAATCGCTCCACCTTCCGGAGGCACCAGATCGAGGTCCAAGGCGTCGTAAGTGAGCTGGGCCTTTCCGCTCCATTGCACGGGCCGTGCGGCGGAGGGCGCGGTGCCCGACGTGGCCGGACTGGCGGCCGGGCCGGCGCCGTTACGCGTGACCACCGCGGTCACCGTGACGGAGGGGTGATCCCATCCTCCGCCTGGGCGTCGACCGGCTCCCACTATTCCTTCGGACGGCCGTCAGGAAAACCGCTTGGGCGTACGGGGCCGGGACGGGGGAGACTTCGGCGCATGGAAACCATCGCGGCGGGACGGCTCACCCTTCGGCCGCTGACAGTGCAGGACGCCGACGAGATGGCGGAGGTGCTGGCGGGGGAGGACCTGTACGCCTTCATCGGCGGCGCCGCGCCCACCCCGGCCGAGCTGCGCGCCCGGTATGCCGCGCTCGAAGCCGGCCGGTCCCCGGACGGGCGGCAGGAGTGGCTCAACTGGATCATCCGTCGCGACACCGACAGGCGGGCGGTCGGCTACGTCCAGGCGACCGTAGTGGACGAGGGGCGGCGGGCCGAGGTGGCGTGGGTCGTGGGGACCCCCTGGCAGGGCCGGGGGTACGCCTCGGAGGCGGCGGCCGCCCTGGCCGGGTGGCTGCGGGCGCGCGGTGTCGCCCGCATCGAGGCCCACATCCACCCCGATCACCACGCGTCCATGACGGTGGCCGGCCGGATCGGCCTGCTGCCCACCGACCAGGTCGAGGACGGCGAGCGCGTGTGGGCATGGGAGCGCAGCGCCAGGTGACCTGTTTCGCGGACCGCTGCTTGTCACACAGCCTCAAGAAGCCCGGTGTCATAGCCGTGTCCGCCTTGCTGGTATTCGTGGCGCTCGCCATGACGGCGAATGTCCGCGGAGCGCACTGGCAGGCGATCGCCTGGGTGACGCCGTCACCCGATGGGCGGACGCTGACCGCGACGCGTTCGTCTCGGTGAGTTCGCGCCGGAAACGGCACCGGGAGCGGGGTCCCCGGCGCGGGCGGGGTTCGCCCTGGTTTCATGGATTCTTCGGCGTTCCTCGTGGAGGCGGGCATGGACACGGCGGAGTGGTATCGGTACTTCGCGGAGCGGGAGGTCAGGGGGCACAGTCCCGCCTACGAGGCGCTCGCTCTCGGCGTCGCCGCCGATCCCGGGCTGCTCGAACTGATCGACGGCCTGCCGGAGCCGAAGCGGCAGCCCAACCTGCTGCTGGCCGCCGTGCGCTTCCTCGGCGGGCCGTACGACGAGTTCGGCCGCTTCCGGGAGTGGACCGTGAGCCACTGGGCCGAGGTGCGGGAGACGATGCTCACCCGGCGGACGCAGACGAACGAGGCGGGCCGGTGCGCGAGCCTGCTGCCGGTGCTGGCGACGCTGCCGCAGCCGCTCGCTCTCGTGGAGGTCGGCGCCTCTGCGGGGCTGTGCCTCTACCCCGATCGCTACCGCTACCGCTACGACGACGGGCCCGAGATCGGGCCGGCGGAAAGCCCGGTCCTGCTCTCCTGCCGGACGAACGGGAAGGTGCCGGTGCCGGAGCGCCTCCCCGAGGTCGTGTGGCGGGCGGGGCTGGATCTCAATCCCATCGACGTACGCGACGACGAGGCGACGCGCTGGCTGGAGTGCCTGGTCTGGCCGGAACAGGAGGATCGGCTCGCGCGGCTGCGCGGGGCGGTGCGGATGGCGCGGGAAGACCCGCCGCGCCTGGTGCGCGGGGACGCCGCGGCGGCCCTGCCCGATCTCGTCGCCGCCGCGCCCGCCGGGGCGACGGTCGTCGTCTTCCACAGCGCGGTCATGCCCTACCTGGACGCCGAGGCGCGGGACCGCTTCGTGGCGCTCGTACGGAGTCTGCGGGCAGGGGGCCTGCCGGTGCGGTGGATCTCCAACGAGGGCTCGCCCCGGCTGCCCTCGCTTCTTCCGAAGCTGACGGCCGACCTGCCGGAAAGGCGGCTGGCCTTCCTGCCCGCGCTCGACGGCGAGCCGCTCGCGATGGCCGGGCCGCACGGCGAGTGGCTGGACTGGCTCGCCTGACCGGCCTCACCAGGTGAGCCACAGCTCCTCCGGGCCCCTGTGGATGAGCGTGGGGGCCATGACGACCGGCCGGTCCTCCGCGAGCCGCAGCCCGGGCAGCCGCCGGGTCAGGATCTCCAGGGTGATCCGCACCTGTTCGCGGGCGAGCTGAGCCCCCGGACAGGAGTGCACGCCGTGCCCGAAGGCGAGGTGACGCCGGGCGCGCCGGGTGACGTCGAAGTCGCCGGGCCGGTCGTGCCTGGCCTCGTCCCTGTTGGCGGAGCCGTACGCGACCAGGACGGCGGCGCCTTCGGGCAGGTCGGTGCCCGCGAGCGTCACCGGCCGGGTCGTGACGCGGCGGAAGGCCTGGACGGGGGCGTCGTGCCGGGCGGCCTCCTCGACGGCGTCGGGGATCAGGCCGGGCCGGGCGCACAGCAGCTCCCACTGCGCCGGATGCCGCAGCAGATGCAGCACCGCGGTGCAGATGAGGGCCGTCGTGGTCAGGTGACCGGCGATCAGCAGGTTCTGCAGGTTCGACACCAGCTCCGCCCGCTGCTCCCGCGTCAACGGCCCGGCGCCCGGCGCGAGCGCGCGGACCATCTCGGTGCACAGGTCGTCGCGGGGGTCCTCCCGGCGGCTTCGCGCGTACTCGTCGAGCAGATGCTGCAGGGCGACGACCTCACGGGCCGCGGCGATCCGCCCCTCCTCCCCGACCGGGAGGAAGAACAGCTCCTCGGCGCGGTAGCCGGTCTCGACCGCCAAGGTCACGTGCTCGGGGTCGAGGCCCAGCAGGCGCCCGATCACCTCGCCGGGCAGCCTCCTGGCGTACGCGCGGACCAGTTCGACCCTGCTCATTTGGGCGGAAGCCCGGCCCGCCGAGGCGAAGGCGTCCACGAGTGACTCGGCACGTTCCCGGATGAACGGTACGACCGCGGCGATCCGGGCGGGTGACAGCCCCCGGACGAGCGGGGCCCGGTAGCGCTGGTGCGCCGCCCCGTCGGAGGTGACCACGATGGGCGCGCCGCCGACGCCCTTGCCGAGCTCGGCGAGCACGGACGGCTCGGGGACGAAGTCGCCGCGCAGCGCGTTGGCCGAGGAGAAGACCTCCGGACTGCGCAGCACCTCGCGCACGTCGGCGTCCCTGGCGACCAGCCAGGCGTTCATCTCGGGGAGGAAGGTCAGCCCGGGGGTCTCGCGGGCCTTCGCGTAGACGGGGTAGGGGTCGCGAAGCAGCGCGTCGGACATGCCGGGCCTCCCGTGATCGGAATCGGGTTCCTCCCGTCATACTGATCGGCTCCGGCCGGTACGTGAACGGTCCGCGCGGACACCGAGGATCATGACCGTTCACACCGGCACTCAGACCAAGATCGCGCCTCCGTCGACCGTGATGACGGTGCCGGTGGCGAACGGCTGGGTCATGGCGAACAGGTAGGCCTGGGCGACCTCGTCGGTCTCGCCGACCCGGCCGACGGGGACGGCGGCGGCGGTCTCCCGGTACATCCGCTCGCGGTCGGCCTCGTCCATCCGGTCCCACAGCGGGGAGCGCACCACGCCGGGTGAGATCGCGTTGACCCGGATCGGGGCGAGTTCGACGGCGAGCGCCCTGGTGAGGGACTCCATCGCGCCGCAGACCGCGGCCGCGACCGCCCAGCCGGGGCCCGGCCGGTCCTTGGCGATCCCGGTGGTCAACGTCACCGAGCCGCCCGGGCGCAGGTGCGGGGCCGCCGCACGCACGGCCGCGAGCGCGCCGAAGAATCGTACGGTGAAGAACGACTTCGCCTGCTCGGGGTCGAGCGTCGCGAGCGGGGTCAGCTCCAGCGGTTCGCCCGCCGTGTAGACGAGGTGGTGGATCTCGCCGAGGTCCTCGAACAGGGAGCGGACGCGTTCGGTCCGGGAGAGGTCGGCGACCCGGCCCTGGGCGCCGGCCGGCAGTGCCGCCAGGGCGCGGTCGACGCCCGCCGCAGTGCTGGAGGCCACGAGGACCTCGGCCCCCTCCTCGGCCGCGGCGCGTGCCGTGGCCAGTCCGATGCCCGAGGTGCCGCCGAGGACGACGACGCGCTGCCCGTGAAGCTTCATGGTGGTGACCTTTCGCCAGAATCGGAGGTGTCTCCACTTTGCGATCGCACGTGGGCGGGCGTCCAAGACCTGTCCGGGCGCCTGTAATACCCTCAGGGCATCAGTCCTGCGAGGAGGCGCCGGTGGACGTGGACCTGCGCAAGCTGCGTTACTTCGTGGCGGTCGCGGAGCGGCTGCACTTCGGGCGGGCGGCCGAGGCGCTGCACATCGCGCAGCCCGTGCTGTCCCGGCAGATCAGGGCGTTGGAGGGCGAGCTCAGGGCCCAGCTGTTCGTCCGCACCAGGCGGGGCACCGAGCTGACGCCCGCCGGCGAGCAACTCCTGGAGGACGCCCGGCCGCTGCTCGCCGCCGCCGAGGCGTTGCGGCGGCGGGTCGGCCGGGCCGCCCGCGGCCCCCGGACCTTCACCGTGGCCTTCATGCCCGGCCTCATCGTCACCCCGGCCGTGCGCGCCCTGTCCG
This sequence comes from Microbispora sp. NPDC046973, assembly GCF_040644495.1. Classification (NCBI taxonomy): domain Bacteria; kingdom Bacillati; phylum Actinomycetota; class Actinomycetes; order Streptosporangiales; family Streptosporangiaceae; genus Microbispora; species Microbispora sp. NPDC046973. Next base: position 140,016 of record NZ_JBEYWQ010000004.1, read on the forward strand.
CCCGGCACCCCGAACTCACCGTCGAGGTGCTCCGTACGAGCTGGGACGACCAGATCGACGTCATCCGGGACGGGCGGGCCGACGTCGGCTACGTCCGGCTGCCGGTGGACCGGCGCGGGCTGCGGTTGCGGCCGCTGTTCGCCGAGCCGCGCGTCGTGGTCCTGCCGGCGGGCCATCCGCTGGCGGGCAAGGACGCCGTCGACGTCGCCGACCTGGCGGGCGAGTGCCTGCTGCAGAACCCCGCCACGGTGCCGGAGTGGCCCGGCGACGCTCCCCGGACGGAACCCGCGGTGCGCACCGTCGAGGAGAAGCTGGAACACGTGGCGGCGGAGCGTGGCGTCGTGATCCTTCCGCTGTCCGCCGCGACCTTCTACACCCGTTCCGACGTGGCGCACGTGCCCGTCCGGGACCTGCCGCCCAACGAGGTCTGCCTCGCGTGGGACGCCGACCGCCGCGGCCGGCTCATCCAGGAGTTCGTCGACCTCGCCGCCGATCTGCAAGGGGAAGGGCCGTAAGGGCGTGGGATCCGCACCGCGGGGGGTAAGGACAGAGCGGAAGGAGAAGGCATGCCTGACCCTGCGGAGACGGAGCGGCTGCGCCAGGTCGTGGACGAGGTCTTCCACGACCGCCTCCGCGCGACGCGCCGCGACCTCTACTCCGCCGCCGCCGCGGACATCCACGTGCCGGCCGAGACCCTCGCCCTCCTGAACGAGATCCCCGAGGGCTCCTACAGCCGGCGGGAGATGCTGGAGGCGATCGAGGGGGCCGTACGGGACCGGGACGAGGCGGAGCGGGAGGCGCGGCGACCCGAGCGGATCACCGCGCTGGAGGACACGGCCGAGGCCGAGCACGCCATCGCCGACGACACCACGTTGAACGCGCTGATCCAGGAGTCCTCCGGCCCTCCGCCCGACGCGCCGCGGTTCCGGGAGCCGGGCGAGTGAGACGCCCCGCGCACACCGAGGCGCACACCGAGGCGCGCAAGAGGGCGTCCGAGAAGGCGCACGAGAAGGAGGGGTGACGCGATGCGATCTGGCCCGGTGACGATGCGGGTGCGGCGCTACCTGCCCGACGGCAATCCGTTACGGCGCGGAACCGACCGCGTCGAGTCCGCGGCCGTCCTGGTCTCCCTGATCCTGGCCGCGCTGAGCCTCGTCGCGGCGTTCGCCGTGGGCACCGCCGTCTACCGCGGCGGCCTGGCCGAAGAGCAGTCCGGCCGGTGGGTGACGGCCACCGTCACGCGGGACGCGCCGGCGGCCACCTGGGTCGCGGTGGAGGGCACCGCCGCGCGGCTGCGCACGGGCGTCGCCTGGACGGCCGCCGACGGCCGCACGGTGACCGGGCAGGCGCCGGTTCCCTCGGCGGCCAAGGCCGGCACGTCCGTACGGATCTGGCTGGACCGCGAGGGCAGGCCGGGCGACGGCCCGCGCAGCCGGATCGACACGGTCGCCGACGGCGTCGCGTCGGGGACGGCCACGGCGGCGCTGTCGCTGACGGCCCTGCTGGGGTGCCTCGCCCTCGTCCGCCGCCGTCTCGACCGCCGCAGGTACGCCGCCTGGGACGCCGGATGGCTCGCCATGAACCGGCGGCGCAAGCCCGAGGACGCGTGAGCAGACACACAGGAGGCGCGTCGTGCTGACAGTCACCGACCACGCCGTTCAGGCGATCCGCGATCTGATGGTGGGGGAGTACCTCCCCGAGGAGGCGGGCCTGCGCATCGCGGCCAAGCCGGGCGAGCCCGCCTCGCTGGAGCTCTCGCTGGTGAGCGCGCCCTTCTCGGGCGACGAGGTGATCAAGAGGGCGGACGTGCGCGTCTTCCTCGACGCCCAGGTCGCCCAGGCCGTCGGCGGCAAGACGCTGGACGCCGAGACGGGTCCCGGCGGCCGCCCGACCTTCCGCCTGAGCTGAAACTCACCGGCCGGGACTCACTGGTCGCCCTCGCCCTCCTCCTCGTCGGGCGGCAGGCCGGTGCCCGCCACCGTGTCGGCGAGCTGGTCGTCGTCGAGCCGCCCGGTCGGCGGCTGTCCGAGCGTGCCTCCTCCGGAGGCGCCGCCGCCCGAGATTCCCTTGCCGCCGACGATGCCGGCGGCGTCGAGGTCCGCCTGCTCCACCGACCCCTTCCGGGTGGCCCGGATGCCGGGCGTCCGGTTCTTGAACCGCGGGTCGTCCTGCGCGTTGGTCGCCAGCTCCTCGGCGAGCTGCTTCGGGTTCATCTTCTTCTCGTCCATACGGGCCGCCGTACCCGGCGGCCCGTATGCCATTCATCCGTCAGAGCACCTCAGAGCTCGGCCGGGACCCGCTGCGCCGGAACACTCGCCTCCTGGCGGCTGCGCAGCGCCTCCAGGCCGACCAGGTCGTCCGGCTCGGCGTCCGGGGTCTCCTGGTCGAACCTCGCCAGGGCCGGATGCCGCAGGGCCAGCGTGATCGTGAGTGCGATGGCCAGGCCGCACACCACGTACAGCAGGCCGATGCCGCGGCCCTCGCCGACCCCGATCACCCTGCCGACCGTGCCGGCCAGCGGGCCGTCCGGCCGCATCAGCGGCTCGAAGACCAGCCCCACCAGCCAGGCCTGTACGGCCAGGCCGACCGGCTGGGTCGACAGCGCGAGCATCCGGTTGATCGCGATGACCCGGGCGTGGTAGCGCTGGGGCACCTTCGAGTGGATGATCGTCAGCCAGATGCCGTCGCTGATCGTCATCATCAGCGACATGCCGAAGGCCCCGACCGTGATCAGGACGAGCGACGGGCGCAGACCGGCGATCGCGCAGAAGATCCCGAGCACGCCGGCGGCCGACAGCATGCCGAACATCCTGCGGTCGCGCGGGCCGCCCCACAGCGTGATGATCAGACCGCCGCAGACCGCCCCGATCCCGGCGAGCAGCGCCACCCGCCCGGTGTCGGCCAGCTCCCCGACCGACAGCACCAGCGGCGAGATCATGATGAACCCGGTGAACAGGAAGAAGTTCACGATGAACATGGTGAAGGCCATGGCCCGCAGGCCCCGCCGCCGCAGCAGGTAGCGGAAGCCGTTGCGGATCTCGGCGGAGACCGTCTCGCGGCGCCGCCAGGCCATCGTGGCCGGGAAGCGCACGAGCAGGGTCACGGCGAACGCGATCGCGTAGCAGATCACGTTGGCGGTCAGGATGCCCTCGATGCCGATCAACGCCAGCACGGCCACGGAGAACAGCGGGACCATGAGCTGGGCCACGGCGTTGCCGAGCTGGACGACGCCGCCGACGTGGTGCAGGTAGTGCTTGGGCGCGAGCTGCGGACCCGCCGACTGCCAGGCCACCCGTTGGAGAGTCACCGATATCGACAGCACCACCAGCAGGCCGTACAGCAGGGGCATGCTCAGCACGTCGCTCGCCATCAGCGCGAGCAGCGCGGCCTGCACGGCCAGCGACATGCCGTCGGCCGCCAGCATCGCCCGCTTGCGGTCGTACCGGTCGACGAGCGCGCCGATCAGCGGCGCGAGGACGAGCCCCGGCACCAGCCCGATGATGGCGAACAGGCCGAACTGCACCAGCGAGCCGCTCTTCAGGTACGCCCAGATCGGCACGGCGAACTCGGTCATCACGGCGCCGATCATGGAGACGATCTGACCGGTCGCCACCGTGAAGAACCGGCCCAGGCTGGGCTGCGGCCCGGCGACGTCGGCCCGCCGGTCGGTGGACAGCGCCTGCCGCCACCAGGTCGCGGGATCGTCGGGCGGACGCGGCCGCCACTCCCCGGGACTCTCGAGGGCGGCGTGGGTGCCCGTGACGATCGCGGCCAGCTCCTCGGTGCGGTATCGGAGGAAGTAGTGGCCGGCCTCGGCCATCACGACGAGCGCCGTGGTCTCGGAGACGCAGTGCCAGTCGCGGTAGCGCTCCTGGTAGAAGTCGGTCAGCGCGTCGCGGTCGCCGACGATCGAGATCACCGGGGCGCGCAGCTGCGGGCTCTGCCGCTCCACGAGCTCGCTGAAGTAGTCCTCACCGGCCCGCGCGTCCACCCGCATCGTGCGGATGATGTGGTCGACCTGCTCGGGGTCGAGGTCCTGCAGGTCGGCGCCCATCGCGCGCAGCCAGTTCGCGTGCGCGTTGGCGTTGTCCAGCGCCTTACTGCGGAAGACGCGCCCGAGCAGGCCGTTCAGGCCCTTGGTGGGGGTGGCGAACGGGAAGCTGCCGCCCATGTAGACGGCCTCCACGCGCCGCCCGGCCGCCTCCAGCCGCCGCGCGATCTCGGCGGTCAGCGCGCTGCCGACGCAGTGGCCGTACAACGCGACCGGGCCGCGCACGCGGTCGATCACCTCGTCGCAGACCCGCTGCGCGGCCTCGTGGAACGGGATCGTGCTCTCCTCGACGCCCAGCTCGTGGCCGGGCAGGGCGACCGCGAACAGCGAGTGCCCGTCCGGCAGCGCGTCGGCCAGCGGCTGGTAGACCATCGCGCTGGCCCCGCCGTACGGGATGCAGACGAGCGACAGTGCCGGCGCCTTGACCGGCCGGGTGAGCTCGACCAGCAGGCCGCGCGGCCCGTTCTCGGGCTCCTCGGGCCCCTGCCGGGCCGCGTCGATCAGCGCCGCCAGCTCCCGCACGGTGCGGTTGGCGATCGCGTCGAGCACGGTCACCTGGTAGCCGTCGGCGGGCAGCGCCTGGCGCAGCTTGGCGACCATGCGGATGAGCAGCAGCGAGTGGCCGCCGAGCGCGTTGAAGTCGCTGTCGATCGAGACGGCCTCGATGCCGAGGACCTCACGCCAGACCCCGGCCACCACGATCTCGGTCTCGGTCGTCGGCTCGGCCAGGTCCTCGCCCACCCGGACCACCGGATCGGGCAGCGCCTTGCGGTCCACCTTGCCGTTGGCGTTGAGCGGGATGGTCTCCAGCGGCACGAACACCGACGGGACCATGTATTCCGGCAGTCGTTCCGCGCAGTGGTCCGCCAGCTCGGACAACTCCGGACCCGTGGGGACGTAGTAGGCGACGAGCCGCTTGTCCTCGGGCGTGAACGCGTGCACGGTGACGACCGCGTCGCGCACGCCGGGGTGGTCGAGGACGGCCGCCCGCACCTCGTCCAGCTCGATGCGGTAGCCGCGGATCTTGACCTGGTCGTCGAACCGGCCGAGGAAGGCCACGTTCCCGTCGCGGGTCCAGGTCACCCGGTCGCCGGTGCGGTACATCCGGCCGCCCTCATGGAAGGGATCCGGCAGGAACCGCTCCTCGGTCAGGTCCGGCCGGTTCATGTAGCCGCGGGTCACGCCCACGCCGCCGACGTACAGCTCGCCCGGCACGCCGACCGGCTGCAGCCGCCGGTTGGCGTCCAGCACGTACATCCGCATGTTGGGCAGCGGGCGTCCGATCGGGACGACCTCCACGAGCTGGGCGTCCCGCACGGGATAGATGCACGTGCCGACCGACGCCTCGGTGGGGCCGTACTCGTTGATCAGCCGGCCCGGGCCGAGCATCTCCAGCCACCGGTTGGCCATCGAGCCGGGCAGCGCCTCGCCCGCCACGACGATCTTCCCGGCGAGCGCGGCGGCCTGCCGGGCGTCGATCTGGTGACCGAGCACCTCCAGATGGCCGGGGGTGCACTTGATGAAGGCGTACGGCCCGCCCGCCACCAGCAGCGAGCCCAGCTCGCCCATGTCGAAGTCCTGCGCCAGCACGGTGACCCGCCGGCCCACGACGAGCGGCGCCCACAGGTTGGGCACCACGAGGTCGAACGCGACCGATCCGAACAGCGGCGCGCCGCCGTCGGCCTGGGACGCCAGGTCCTCGACGGCCCACCACACGTGGTTCACCAGCCCGCGGTGGGTGACCTGCACGCCCTTCGGTTTGCCGGTGGAGCCCGAGGTGAAGATCACATAGGCCAGCCGGTCGATGTCGTACGGCACGCCGGCCGGATCGCCGGGCCGGCCGTCCAGCACCCCGCTCCCGACGTCCACGACGTCGGTGCCGTCGAACAGGTGGGTGTAGCCCGCTGAGGTCAGGACCAGCGGGGTCGCGGCGATCGACAGCATGTCGCGGACGCGCTGCGCGGGGAACTTGGGATCCATCGGCAGGTAGGCCGCGCCCGCCTTCCACACGCCCAGCAGGCAGGCGATGAGGTCCGGGCTCCGGTCGAGCAGCACGCCCACCGTGTCCTCCGGGCCGATGCCCCGCTCGCGCAGCAGGTGGGCGACCTGGTTGGCGCGGGCGTGCAGCTCGGCGTACGTGGTCGTGCGGCCCTCGAAGGAGACCGCCACCGCGTCGGAGTCCGCGTGGCGCTCCAGCAGTTCGGGCAGGGCCACGTCCGGGTACGGCCGGGCCGAGTCGTTCCAGGCGCCCAGGACCACGTCGCGCTCGGCGTCGGTGAGCAGCTCCAGGTCGGCCAGCGGGGTCTGCGGGGCGGCGGCGATCCGCTCGGCCAGCGCCCGGTAGTGCCCGGCCATCCGTGCCACGGCGTCCGCGTCGAACCGGTCCTTCTGATAGGTCAGGTAGAGCTCGGGGTCGCCGGCGCCGTTGAGGTGCACGAGCAGCGCGAGGTCGTAGGTGAAGTCGTCGACCTCGTGCTCCCAGACCGACGCCTCCAGCCCGGGCCAGCGCCCGCGCTGGTCGCGGAAGACGCGCAGCGAGAAGCCGACGGTCGACAGCGAGAAGTTGCGGGCGTCCCGGTCGCTCAGCGCCCCGGCCAGCTCGGAGAACGGCAGGTGGTTGGTGAGCGCCTCGCCCAGCCTGCGCCGCACCCCGGCCGCCGCCTCACGGAACGAGGGGTTGCCCGACAGGTCGGCGCGCAGCGGCAGGGCGTTGACGAAGCAGCCCAGCACGGGCTCCAGCTCCACCCGGCGCCGGCCGCCGTCCACCGTGGCGATCGTCAGGTCGCCCTGCCCGGTGTAGCGCGCGAGCAGCATCGAGAAGACCGTGAGCAGGGCCACGAACGGGGTGGTTCCGGGGCCGCCGGCTTCCCGCAGCGCCCGCAGGACCTCGTCGGGCAGCGTGAACAGGTGGCAGTCGCTCCGGTTGCCCTCGATGACGGCCTGGCCGTCCCGCGCGATGGGCAGCTCCAGCGCGCTCGCGCCGTCGAGCCGGTCGCGCCAGTAGGCGAGCCGGCCCTCGCGCTGCTCGCCGGTCAGCTCACGCCGCGACCAGGCCGCGTAGTCGGCGTACTGGAGCGGGGGCGTGGCCACCTCGGCGGGACGGCCCTCGTGGGCGGACGCGTAGACGCTGGTGAGCTCGTCCACGATGATGCCGACCGACCACCCGTCGCACGCGATGTGGTGGCAGACGAACATCAGCACGTGGTCCTCGTCGCCCAGCCGGACCAGCGTCGTACGGTGGACCGGCCCGGTCTCCAGGTCGAAGCGTTCGACGGCGGCCCTGGACGTGATCTCCCGGGCCCGGGCCTCCCGCTCGGACTCCGGCAGGTCCCGCAGGTCGACGACGTCGAGCGGCGCCGGCCCGGGGTCGAGGACGATCTGCCGGGGCTCGTGCCCGTCGCCCTCGTAGACCGTACGCAGGATCTCGTGGCGTTCGACGAGGCTGTCCAGGGCGATGGTCAGGGCCCCGGTGTCGAGGGGGCCGGTGAGCCGCAGGCCGATCGTGGCGTTCGGCGCCGGAGCGCCCTCGGCGAAGCGGGCGCCGAGCCACATCTGGGTCTGCTCGTAGGAGCAGGGGGCGGGTCCCCCGCCGCGCGGGGCGATCGCGTTCGCGGCGGCGGCCTTGGCGGCCCTGGCGGCGAGGAGCCGGCGTAGGGCCTCCTGCCTGCGTGGGGAAAGCGACGCTATTAGATGCTCGTTGTCAGTCGTCGGCGATATCGTCACCGAGCGTTCTCCTCTCTGCGCAGATAATGCGCAGGACCAGCTGACCACGCAGAAAAGTGGTTGAACCAGAAAACGCTTGATCGTCGATTCCGCAGGACCTCGCCGCGTATCTCGCCGCGTTTCGAGCCGAGATGCGTGGGAGCGCTCCCACGAAAGTGATTATTTCACGATACGGGATGCATGCTGGGTAAGGCAAGCCTCGCTTCGACCTGCGATCAGGTGCGAAGAGTATTGGGAAATCGACCTTCCGTCATCGTCTGTGGATGGCAGAACATGAGTGCTCGTCGGCATTGCCGGCGGACACAGACGAATGTCGGATAATTTGACTCACGCCGTCGAGTACACCGGATGAAACATGTTTCTTGCGCGTGACCCGATCCGGGTTCTATGTTGGCCGCCGGAATCTCTTTCCGCAGGGGCGCCGCCTATTCGAGGGCCCGCCTGCCTCCTTAATTCGACTTTTCCCCGTGCTCGGCCGCGGCCGGATCCCGCGCAGAAGGAGGACGCATGGACGACTTCTGGAAGCCCCTGGAAATAACTCCGGACGGCTCCGCCGCCACGCCCGAGGGGCTGGTGGAACGGCTGCGCGAATTGAGCGTGGGCGACCTGCTGGTCCGTGAGAAGGCGCTCGTCTTCCGGGGGTTCGGCGTCACGCCCGAGACCCTCGACCGCGTCATGGACATGCTGCTGCCCAACCGGCTGGCGTACGTCCACGGCAACTCGCCCCGCACCAAGGTGGGCGGCAACGTCTACACCTCGACCGAGTACCCGCCCGAGTACACGATCTCCATGCACAACGAGCTGTCGTACTCCGCCACCTGGCCCTCCCGGCTGCTGTTCTACTGCGAGAAGGCGGCCGAGACCGGCGGGGCCACCCCCGTCGTGGACGGCGTGCGCTGGCTGGAGTCGCTCGACGACGAGGTCAGGGAGGCCTTCGCCAAGGGCGTGCGCTACACCCAGAACCTGCACGCCGGCCGGGGGCTCGGCAAGAGCTGGCAGGAGACGTTCGAGACCGACGACCGCGACGAGGTGGCCGGATTCCTCGACCGCATCGGCGCGGACTGGCAGTGGCGGCCCGACGGCGGCGTGCGGGTCTCCCAGGTCAGGCCGGCCACCACCCGGCACCCCGTGACCGGCGCCGAGGTGTGGTTCAACCAGGCCGACCAGTGGCACCCCGCCTCGCTGGGCGACGAGGCCGCCGCCATGCTCGCCGAGCTCATGCCTCCGGAGGAGCTGCCCCAGTCGGTGACCTTCCCCGACGGCGCCCCGATCCCCGGCGAGTACGTGATCCAGGTGCGCGACCGGGGCCTGGACAACGCGGTGGACGTCGACTGGCGGGAGGGCGACCTGCTGCTGATCGACAACGTGCTGGTCGGGCACGGCCGCAGGCCCTTCACCGGCTCCCGCCGCATCCTCGTCGCCATGTGCGACTGACCGCGCTCTCGAAAGGGACACCGCAGTGAACAAGATCGGGCTTGGGGTCGCCGCGACCTTCACCGCCGAGCCGCTCGGGGACGCCCTGCGGTTCTGGCTCGCCGAACTCGACGTCGAGGGGGACGCCGAGGAGGACATCGCCTTCGCTCCGTACGACCAGGTCTTCCCCTCGCTCCTCGACTCGGGCAGCGTGCTCGGCCGGGCCGGCGCCGCCGTCGTGCTGGTCCGGGCGGAGGATCTGGTCGCCGGGGATCTGATGGCCGAGCAGGACGGGCTCGACGAGGTGGAGGCCGTGGCCACCGACCTCGCCGCCGCGCTGCGGACCTCGGCGCGCGCGTCCGGCACGCCCCACGTGCTCGTCGTCTGTCCTCCCTCGCCCGAGCACGGCTCGCCCGAGGCGCACGCGCGCCTCGCCTCCGGTCTGGCCCGGGCGTTCGAGGGCGACCGGGCCGTCTCCGTGCTCACCTCCGCGGAGCCGTACGAGCCGGAGCCGGAGGCCGTCCACGACGCCTTCGCCGACCGGACCGGCAACGTCCCCTACACCGACCGCTACTTCGCCGCGCTGGCCGCCGCGGCGGTCCGCCGCCTGCACGCCATGACCACCCCGCGTCCCAAGGTCGTCGCCGTGGACTGCGACGGCACGCTCTGGGACGGCGTGGTCGGCGAGGACGGCCCCGACGGCGTGGTCATCGGCCCGGAGCGCATGGAGATCTGGCGGGAGCTGGCCCGCCAGGTCGCCGCGGGCAGGCTGCTGTGCCTGTGCAGCAAGAACGAGGAGAAGGACGTCCGCGAGGTGTTCGCCCGGCATCCTGAGCTGCCGGTCGGCCTGGACGACGTCGCCGCGATGCGCGTCGGGTGGGAGGCCAAGTCCCAGGCGCTGCGCTCGCTCGCCGCCGAGCTCGACCTCGGGCTCGACTCCTTCGTCTTCCTCGACGACAGCCCGGTCGAGTGCGCCGAGGTCCGGGCCGGCTGCCCCGAGGTGCTGACCCTCCGGCTCCCGGCCGGCGCCGCGGAGGCGGCGGCCTTCCTGCGGCACTGCTGGCCGCTCGACCTGGCCGCGGTCACCGAGGCCGACCGCGAGCGCACTCGCCGCTACCAGGAGGAACGGCAGCGCGAGCAGGCCAGGGACGAGATGTCCCTCGCCGACTTCTTCGCCACGCTCGACCTGCGGGTGACCATCACCCCGGCCGGTTCCGAGCACGAGGCCCGGGCCGCTCAGCTCGCCGAGCGGACCAACCAGTTCAATCTCTCGGGGGCGCGCCGCCTGGACGGCGACGAGAAGTTCGTCGTGGACGTGCGCGACCGCTTCGGGGACTACGGCGTCGTCGGTCTCACCGACGTGCGGACGGAGGGGGACACGCTGCGCGCCGGCGCGTTCCTGCTCAGCTGCCGGGCGCTCGGGCGCGGGGTGGAGCACCGCATGCTCGCACACCTGGGGGCGCTCGCTCTGGAGCGCGGGCTGGCCCGGGTGGCCCTGGCCTTCCGGGCGACCGAGCGCAACCGACCGGCCAGGGACTTCCTCGCCGCTCTGCCGGCGAGGGTGGAGCCGTACGGCGAGGAGGCGGCCTGGTACGTCCTCGACGCGGCCGACGCGGCGGCCGTCGTCCACGTGCCGGGCCCTGCTGAGGAGAGGGCAGCGGGGCCCGCCGGGACCGTCGGGACCGTTCGGGCCGCCGAGACCGCCGCTCCCGCCGGCTGGGCGGCCGTCGAACGGATCGCGACCCGGCTGACCGGCGCCGACGCGATCCTCGACGCCATGCGGGCCGCCCGTCCCGTGACGGAGGTGGCCGGAGCGAGTCCCGTCGAGGCGACCGTCATGCGGATGTGGGCCGAACTGCTCGACGTGGCGCCGGCCTCGGTGAGCGACGGCTTCTTCCAACTGGGCGGCCACTCGTTGCGGCTGGTGCAGTTCATGGCGCGGGTGCGTGCCGAATTCGGCGTCGAGCTGCCCTTCGACACGCTCTACACCACCTCGTTCACCGTCGCCGAGGTCGCCAAGGCGATCGAGGAGCGGCAGCTCGCCGACACCGACGACGAGGAGCTGGCCGGGCTGCTCGACGAGCTCGCGGGCCTGTCGGACGAGGAGATCGACGCCCTGCTCGACTCGGGGAACGGCTGATCCGCATGGCCACGATGCTGCTGAGCACCCACGGCACCAACGGCGACGTGCTCCCGTTCGTACGGATCGGGCGCGAGCTGGCGGAGCGCGGCCACGACGTCGTCGTGATGACGCACTCCTGGTTCGCCGACCGGATCGCGGCCGCGGGTCTCCGGCACCTGCCGATCGACACGTCGGAGGGCTACGACCGGCACCTGGACGACGCCCGGCGCTACATGCTCGATCCGTTGAAAGACCCCGACGGAGTGCTCGCGCTCTATCGGCGAAACGGCCTGTTCGAGCTGCTGGCCGACGAGGTCCGCATGATCGAGGCGCACTACCGGCCGGGGGAGACCGTGGTGGTCGCCCGGCACACCTCGGGCATCGCCGCGCTGATGGCCGCCGAGCTTCGCGGGGTGCCGGTGGCGCTGGTGTCCGTCACGCCCCACCAGTACGTCTCGCTGCCGGTGCTCGGGAACCTCTTCCGGCGGGTGCTCGGGCAGGGGTACGACGACGTCTTCCAGGCGTTCGGCCTGCGGCCGGTCCGCGACTGGGTCGCCTATCTGACGAGCGCCAAGACCCAGCTCGCGCTGTGGCCGGAATGGTTCGACGCCGCGGGCCAGCCGGCGCCGGAGGGCGTCGTCCGCTGCGGCTTCGTGCTCGGCGACACGGCGGAGGGGCCGGTTCCGGACTGGGCCGAGCCGCCCGTGCTGATCACCGGTGGCACCGGGCAGGTCCTGCACGATCGGTTCTACGACGTGGCGGCGCGGGCGTGCCGGCGGATCGGGAGGAGGGCCCTGCTGGTGAACCGGCACCCGTCGTTCCAGCCCGAGTCGCTGCCCGAGGGGGTGGAGTGGGTGCCCTCTGCGCCGTTCGCCACGGTCATGCCCCATGTCGCCGCGGTCGTTCATCACGGCGGAATCGGCACGCTCGCCCGGGCGCTGTCGTCGGCGACCCCGCAGGTGCTGCTCGCCCACGGCGTCGACCGTCCGGACAACGCCGAGCGGCTGGAGCGCGCCGGGGTGGCGACCTGGCTGCCCGTGACGCACTGGACCGAGGACCGGGCGGCCGACCTGCTGGCCCGGGCCCTGGACTCCGCGGCCGACGGTGGATACCGGGAGCGGATCGCGCCGCTCGCGGCCGACGCCGCGTCACAGGACGCCGTGCGCGTCGTGGCCGAGCACGCCGAGGCGCTGATCGGCACCGACGCGGTCATGACGCGGCCGGATCCGCGCGAGCGGCTGGCGCGTCTCACCCCGGAGCAGCGCACGCGCCTGGCCGCCATGGCGCGCGCCCGCCGGGGCGTGTGAAGAAGGGCCTCCCGGGTACGCCGGGCCCATGGTGGAAACGGTCGCGCCGATCTCGCGCTTCGACTACGACAAGGTGGCGATCGTCACCGGGGCCGACTCGGGGATCGGGCAGGCGACCGCGGTGACGCTCGCCGCGCACGGGTTCGACGTCGGCGTCACCTATCACCAGGACGAGAAGGGCGCGCGGGAGACCGCCGAGCAGATCGAAGAGCAGGGGCGCCGGGCCGCCGTGCGGCAGCACGACCTGACCGACCCGGTGGCCGCGGCGGCCGTGATCGACGAGCTCGCCGACGAGCTGGGCGGCCTCGGCGTGCTGGTGAACAACGCCGGCACCGGCACGGCCGAGCCGCTGCTGGAGATCGGTTACGACCGGTGGCGGTCGGTCCTCGCGGTCGACCTCGACGGGCCGTTCCTGTGCTCGCAGCGGGCGGCCCGCCGGATGATCGAGCGCGGCGCGGGCGGCCGGATCGTCAACGTGACCAGCGTCCACGAGGACTACCCCCGCCTCGGCGCCGGGCCCTACTGCGCGGCCAAGGGCGGCCTGCGGATGCTCAGCCGCACGCTCGCGCTGGAGCTGGCCAGGCACGGCATCACCGTCAACACCGTGGCCCCCGGGGAGATCGCGACTCCCATGACCGGGCAGGAGGACCGGCCGCCCCGGCCGGACACCCGGCCCGGCTACCCGCTCGGCCGTCCCGGCGACGCCCGCGAGGTCGCCGCCGTCATCGCCTTCCTGGCCGGGCCGGCCGCGTCGTACGTCACCGGGGCGTCGCTGTTCGTGGACGGCGGGCTCGGCCTGATGGGCCCGCAGGCCGCCGGCGACATCGACAAGGACATCTGGGCATCCGCCTGACGGGCCTTGTCGCATGACCCGGGCGTGGGTGACGATGGCGCCTGAAGACGCGGAGAGTGAGGGCGCCGTGACCAATCCATGGCTCGCGCTTGAGCCCGGGGCCGACGCGGCGGAGCGCACCGGCGAGCTGCGCCGCGCCCATGAGCGCTTCCTGTCGGCCGGGGCGATCGACGGCCCGATCGACGGCCCGGTGCGCTCCGTGGTCGCCGACTCGTGGCGGCGCTCGGCGCGGGCGGTCGATCCGGACGCGCTCGCGCCGCTGGAGCTCACCGACGCCGAGCTCGAGGAGTATCGCGACGCGCACCCGCTGGCCCAGGTGCTGCCGCTGTTCCGCGACCTGCTGGGCGGCATCGCCGACGACGGGCGGCACCTGCTCGCGGTGTGCGACGCGGCAGGCCGGCTGCTGTGGGTCGAGGGGCATCGCGGGGCGCGGGCGCGGGCCGAGCGGATGAACTTCGTCGCCGGGGCCCGGTGGGACGAGTCCCACGCGGGCACCAACGCCCCCGGCGTCGCGATCACGGTCGGCCATCCGGTGCAGATCTTCGCGGCCGAGCACTTCGCCGTACCGGTGCAGCCGTGGACCTGCGCCGCCGCGCCGATCCACGACCCGCACACCGGCCGCCTGCTCGGCGCGGTCGACGTCACCGGTGGCGACAACCTGGCCAGCCCCTACAGCCTGGCCCTCGTGCAGGCGGCGGCCCGCGCTGCGCAGGCCCATCTGGCGACGCTCCCGGCTCCGGCGCTCGCGCCCGCCGTGACGCTCACGGCCCTGGGCCGGGACGACGCCGTGCTCACCGAGGGCCAGCGCCGCATCAGGCTCGGCCCCCGGCACAGCGAGATCGTCGTGCTGCTCGCCTGCCACCCCGAGGGACTGAGCAGCGAGCAGCTCAGCGCGGAGCTGTACGGCGACCGCATGCTGAACCCCGTCACGCTCCGCGCGGAGCTGTCCCGGCTGCGCCACCGGCTCGGCCCGCTGCTCGGCTCCCGCCCCTACCGGCTGCGGGTGCCGGTGCGGGCCGACTTCCAGGCGCTCGCCGAGCACCTGGCGGCCGCCGACGCCGACGCCGCGCTGCGGGCCTATCGGGGGCCGCTCCTGCCCGGCTCGGACGCGCCCGGCGTCGTGTGGCAGCGCCGCCTGCTGGACGACGGCGTACGCGACCTGCTGACGGCCCGGCGCGACCCCGCGCTGCTCGAACGGTGGACGCGCGCGCCGTGGGGGAGGGACGACATCGTCGCCTGGCAGGCGCTGCTCGCCGCGCTGCCCGCCGGATCCCCGGCCCGGGCCCGGGCCGCCCGGCGGGTGCGGGATCTCGACGCGGAGTACGGCCTGCCGTTCAGGTGAGGTTCTTGAGCCAGCGGAGGGCGACGGCCGCCGCCAGGCGAGGCGGTACGGTGCCCGCCCCGAGCCCGACGTCGACGAGCAGGTCGAACACCTCGGTGCGGCGGGCGGCGACGGCGATCGCCGCGTCGATGAAGCCGGGGGAGCGGGCGGCCAGGGCGAGGGCGTCGGTGGTGCGCAGGTGCCGTCCGAGCGCCCGGCGCAGCCCGCGCCGGTAGGCCCGCAGCGGATCGCCCGGCGAACCGATCGCGGCCTCGGCGGCCAGCCGCCCCGACAGCAGCGCGTAGTAGATGCCCTCGCCGGTCAGCGGGTTGACGAGGCTCGCCGCGTCGCCGGCCAGCAGCACCCGGCCCGCCCCCGGCACCGGCCGTCCGGTCGACAGCGGCAGGTGATGGGCGCGCAGGTCGCGGACGGGCGACCTGATCTCGCCCAGCAGGGGCAGGAGCCGGGCCAGCCGCCCGTGCAGGATCTCGCGCCCGGGCCGGCCTGTCCCTGTCAGCGCGGTCTGTCTGAGCGTCGGCACCAGCAGGCCGTATCCGACGTTGGCCGTGCCGTCGCCCACCGGGAACGACCAGGCGTAGGCCGGCCAGGCCTCGCTCTGCATGACGATGACCTGCACGTCGTCGTCCGGCGGCACGTCGGCGTATCCGCGCACCGCGATGGCGGTGTGCCGGTCCGGGCTCGGCGGGACGCCGATCAGCCGCCGCACGGCCGAGTTGGCGCCGTCGGCGGCGACGACCGCCCGGGCGACCAGGTGGCCGTCGACCACGACGTGCTCGCCGAGGGCGGTCAGCGTACGCACCCGGTGGCGGCGGACCTCGACGCCGCGCGCCCGCGCCGCCTCGACCAGCCGGGCGTCGAAGACCCGGCGGGGAACCACGTGGTTGGGCCGCGCGACGACGGCCGAGACGCGGGCTCCGCCGGGGGACGTCACCGACAGGCGCGGCGTGGGCCGGTGGTCGTCGAGCAGGCCGGGCAGCCCGAGCAGCGCGAGCTCCTGCCGCGCGTGCGCCGCGATGCCGTCGCCGCAGGCCTTGTCACGCGGGAAGGCCGCCCGGTCGAGCAGCAGCACCCGGCAGCCGGGGTCGAGCTGCCTGGCCCGCAGCGCGGCGGCCGAGCCCGCCGGCCCGGCGCCGACGACCACCAGGTCCCAGACATGGTCCACATTTACAGACCGTACGTGGAGAAGAGGTTGGTGGTGGGCCACGACGTCACCGAGTTCGCGGCGGTGTGGAGAAGGGAGTCGATGTCCCCGTAGTTCAGCCCGGAGGCGTCGTCGCGCTGGTCGAACAGCACCACCCAGCTCAGCCCGTCGTAGCGCCGGACCATGAGCGTGGAGGTGCCGGCCAGCGACCCCGTGTGCCAGGTGTTGCGGCCCCCGGTGACCGGGCGGACCTGCCAGCCGAGGCCGTAGTACCAGCCGTCGGAGTTGACGCCGATCGACGGCTTGGCGAACGCCTTGGAGATCGACGCCGAGGTCAGCACGCCGGCCGCGTCGAAGAGGGTGGTGAACTTGGCCAGGTCGACGGCCGTGGCGAGCCAGCCGCCGTGCGCGGCCATGTTCTCGAGGTTGAACCCGCCGTACGGGAAGGGCACCACGGAGTTCGAGGTGTCGATCACGCTCTTGCCCGTGTACTGCGAGAAGTACGGCACCTCGCCCGATTTGCGGAGACTCTTCGCGGTCCTGCCGAGCACCATCCGCTTGATCTTGAGCGGTGTCAGCACCTTGCTCTGGACGTAGCTCGCGTACGAGACCCCGCTCGCCTTCTCGATGATCTTCTGCAGGAGGAGGTATCCGTAGTTCGAGTACGCGTACGTCGTGCCGGGGGCGTGGTCGAGCTTGAGGCCGGACGTGTGCTTGATGATCTGCGCCTGCGTGATCGGCAGCGGGACGCCGAGCGCCGTCGCGATGACCCGGTCCTTGAACATCGGGTCGCCCGAGACCTCGGAATCCCACCCGCCGAGGTGCTGCAGCAGGTGGGTCACGGTGACGGAGGCGAGGCGCGGGTCGGCGGTCGTGCTCAGCCCCAGCAGCGGCGCGACCTTGGCCGAGAGGCTGAGCTTGCCGTCCTGCGCCAGCTTCAGGACCGCGGCGGCGGTGACCGGCTTGCTCAGGCTCGCGACGCGGAACAACGAGGTGGGCCCGGCCGCGAACGACGTGTCCGCCGTCCAGTTGTAGCCCCGGGCGAGCACGAGCTTGCCCTTGCGGACGACGGCGAGGGACGCGTGCGGGATCGCCCGTGCCTGCATGAAGCGCTTCAGCGTGTCGTCGAAGGACTTGAGCGACGTCGCGCTGCGGCCGGTGACGCTCCACACGCGGGCCGCCGCGCGCGCCGGTGACGCGGGCAGTCCGGCGGCCAGCCCCGCCGCGGCGGCGCCGCCCGCCAGCAGGCGCAGGGCGTTCCTGCGGGAGGCGGTAAACGTTTCCGAAATCATGACGGCTGATCTTAGGGGAGATTTGACCGGGCATGACCACGGCCCTGACCGCGCCGCGCGGAGGCTGAGTGCGGAAGGACGCCTCCGAACGGCCCGGAACACGGACGCAACGTGTCGGCAACGTGCCCGCGACTAACGTCCGGGGCGTCAGACCCCACATCCTGTCCGGGAGGTCCATCCCATGACCCGTCACGCCGCGCCGGGACAGCCGGACGCCCTCATGGCGTACGAGCAGCGTTACGACCACTGGATCGGCGGCGAGTACGTCCCGCCGCAGCGGGGGCAGTACTTCGAGAACCCCACGCCGGTGACCGGTCAGACCTTCACCGAGGTCGCGCGCGGCACGGCCGAGGACGTCGAGCGCGCGCTGGACGCCGCGCACGGCGCCGCCCCCGCCTGGGGGCGCACGCCCGCGGCCGAGCGGGCGAACATCCTCAACCGGATCGCCGACCGCATGGAGCAGAACCTGGAGCGGCTCGCCGTCGCCGAGACCTGGGAGAACGGCAAGCCGATCCGGGAGACGCTGGCCGCCGACATCCCGCTGGCCATCGACCACTTCCGCTACTTCGCGGGAGCGATCAGGGCCCAGGAGGGCAGCCTGTCGGAGCTCGACGCGGACACCGTCGCCTACCACTTCCACGAGCCGCTCGGCGTCGTCGCGCAGATCATCCCGTGGAACTTCCCGATCCTGATGGCCGCCTGGAAGCTCGCGCCGGCGCTGGCCGCCGGCAACGCCGTGGTCCTCAAGCCGGCCGAGCAGACCCCGGCGTCGATCCACTACTGGATGAGCCTGGTCGCCGACCTCCTCCCGCCGGGCGTTCTCAACATCGTCAACGGGTTCGGCGTCGAGGCGGGCAAGCCGCTGGCCTCCAGCGCGCGGGTCGCGAAGGTGGCGTTCACCGGGGAGACCACCACCGGGCGGCTGATCATGCAGTACGCCAGCGAGAACATCAAGCCGGTCACGCTGGAGCTCGGCGGCAAGAGCCCGAACGTCTTCTTCGACGACGTGTCCTCCGCCGACGACGAGTTCTTCGACAAGGCGCTGGAGGGCTTCACGATGTTCGCGCTCAACCAGGGGGAGGTGTGCACCTGCCCCTCCAGGGCGCTCATCCAGCAGGGCCACTACCAGCGCTTCCTCGAGGCCGCGGTCGAGCGTACGGAGAAGATCGTCCGCGGGCACCCGCTGGACCTGGCCACCATGGTCGGCGCCCAGGCGTCCAACGACCAGCTGGAGAAGATCCTGTCCTACCTCGACATCGGCCGGCAGGAGGGCGCCAAGGTGCTCACCGGCGGGCACCGCGCCGACCTCGGCGGCGAGCTGTCGGGCGGCTACTACGTCGAGCCGACGATCTTCGAAGGCGCCAACCACATGCGGGTGTTCCAGGAGGAGATCTTCGGACCGGTCGTCTCGGTGACCTCGTTCACCGACTTCGACGACGCCGTCAAGATCGCCAATGACACGCTGTACGGCCTCGGGGCGGGCGTGTGGACCAGGGACGTCAACAAGGCGTACCGGGCCGGCCGGGCCATCCAGGCCGGGCGGGTGTGGACGAACTGCTACCACGCCTATCCCGCCCACGCCGCCTTCGGCGGCTACAAGCAGTCGGGCATCGGCAGGGAGACGCACAAGATGATGCTCGACCACTACCAGCAGACCAAGAACCTGCTGGTCAGCTACTCGCCCTCGAAGCTCGGCTTCTTCTGATGCCCGAGGTGTCCCGTGTGGACCTCACCCCCGCGGCCGCCGACCTCATCCGGCGGCTGCGGGCGGCCCACGGCCCGCTGATGTTCCACCAGTCCGGCGGCTGCTGCGACGGCAGCGCCCCGATGTGCTACTTGGAGGGCGAGTTCCGCACCGGCTCCTCGGACGTGCTGCTCGCCTCGCTGACGGTCGAGGGCGTCGACGAGCCGGTCACGTTCTGGATGTCGGCGAGCCAGTTCGAGCGCTGGCGGCACACCCACCTGACCGTGGACGTCGTCCCCGGCCGGGGCAGCGGCTTCTCCCTGGAGGCGCCCGAGGGCGTGCGTTTCCTGATCCGGTCCCGCCTGCTCACCGACGCGGAACGCGCCGCTCTCGACGCGTGACGCGCCTCTCGGCGTACGGCGTGCGCGACCCCGGAGCGTCGGCCCCGGGGTCGCTCTGTTCGCTCGGTCTTGGTGGGGGTACGGTCAGTTGTCGGAGATCCCGTCGCGGGCGTTGCGGGTCTCCGCCGCGTCGAAGAACGCCTGCGCGAGGGCTCGCCACTGGGCCGTGCCGTCGTAGAAGCCGGGCAGGGTCCGGAACTCGACGACCAGGCCGCCGCGCGTGTTCGCGCCGCCGCCCACGTTGCCGGCCGGGACGGTGGGCAGCCCCTGGACGGCGGCGTTGCCCGTGCGCCTGGCGCCGACTCCGGTGGGGTTGGCGATGGGTCCGCCGGCCAGGGCGACACTTCCGACGCCGGCCGCCATGTTCGACAACGTGGCGGCGTCGGTGTCGCCGGGGGCCGCGGCGAAGACGTCGACACCCGCGAGGGGCGTGCCGACGTCGGCGGCTCTTCCCGTGGCGTTGAGGAGCGAGTTCATCAGGGCGGCCTGGTTGGCCGTGAAATACGCCTGCTCCGCGGCGGTCATCCCGTAGGTCGTGAGGACGCTGTTCGGGCTCTTGACGAGAGCGGGCACGATGTTCTTGGCGGAGCCTCCGATCTGCCCCAGTGTCAGCGTGCCACGGCGGAGGTAGAGCGCCAGGTGGGTGAGCCAGCCGCGCAGCCCGCGGAAGTTGCCCGCCTGCTGGCGTTGTGTCGCGGTGGCGCCGTTGTACGCCTGGTCGGCCAGATTCCGCCCGATGTCGACCGCCTCCCGGATGTGGGTCTTGATGTCGCGGTAGATGCTCTGCTCGGCCGGGTTCGTCACCCGGGACGCGGCGGCGTACTCCGAGTCGGAGTACCACTTCAGCAGGCTGTGGTATTCGCGCAGGTCGATGCCGATGTTGACCTGGACGCTGCCCTGAAGGTTGTGCTCCGGAAGCCGGATCGCCGGGTAGGCGCCGGTGTCGGTGTAGTCGAAGGGCCCCACGCTGACCGGAAGGGGCATCGCGCCGCCGAGCGCGGGGAACGCGCCGACCCAGCGGGTGGTGAGCCCGTTCGTCTGGGCGTCGATGGTGGTGATGAAGGCGTCGATGTTGTTCATGGCCGCGGTGAGCTGGGCCTGGCTGACCGCCGGGGGATCCATGACGATCTCGATGATCGAGTCGCGGCTGCCCTGGCGGATCGGCCACCCCGTTCCCAACGGGTTCGGCGGCAGCACGCGGTCGTCGTGGTCGGCGTCCACCCGGAAGCCGTTCGCGGGGTTGCGGATGGTGCCGTAGGTGACCGTGCCGTTCATGTCCCGCATGCCGACCGCGGCGATGCGGTGCCCCTGTTTCTTCGGCAGCCCCGCGACGTACTCCTTGGCGACCTCGGCCTTGATCTGCGCCACCTCGGCAGGGGTGAGTTTGTCGATGGGGATGGGCACCTCGATCTCCAGGCCGATCGCCCGCTGCAGGACGAGGGCGCCGCGGCCCCGGAGCCGGTCGGCGGCCCGGTGCGCCAGGCGCGCCCGGCCGGTGCCGAGACCGGACCGCTCGCCTCGGACGAGGGCGACCAGTTCTTCGGCGCAGATGTCGGCCATCGCCTCGTCCGGGTCGTCCGGGCGGCCGATGACGAGCCCGCGCCCCGCCTGGAGTGCGCGTGCGCCGGAGTGCTGCTGCGCGACGTGCGTCGCCTCGTGGCACAGCAGCCTGAGCCCGTCCAGGATGCCGGGGTCGAAGGCCCCGGACCGGAAGTACATCTCGCCCCCGGCGGTGAAGGCCCGCGCCCGCGCCGCGGCCGTGAGCCGATCGGCGAGGGGATCGGCGTGGTATCGGACCGCCGAGAAGTCGACCTCGAAGTACGCCGAGAACAGGCGCCCCAGCCAGCCCGGTAAAAGGCTTCCGCGGCCATGGGCGGCGCGTATTCCTCCTTCCAGAGCGACGCGGGAAAGCGGGCGGGACGAATCGCCGGTAATGGGCATGCGGGCTCCAGAATGTCGTGGCGGTTGCGGGCCTGGCGGCCTACCGAGAATCGCCGTCACGCCGATCGTCGTTACGAAACCGCAGTTCCGGGCTGGTTGGTGAGATCATGCGATCGGTCACGTTTTCAACGCCCTTTTCCGTATAAACCGGCCAAACTTTCTCGGCAACGGCATTTATGGCCGTGCCGTCGGAAAAGAAAAAGAGGCCGCGGCGGGGCGGCCGCGGCCTCCGGGACTTCACAGGGACGTGCCGGTACCTGTGCGTCTGGAACTAGATCTTGCCGGTGCCCGCGTTGGCGACGACGTTCGCCTTAACGCCGCTGGGGTTGTCCACCGTGTACGAGTAGGGGATGGAGGCGACGCTGCCCGAGGTCTGCGGCGTGCCCGAGTTCACGAAGTAGTTGTTGCGGGCGACGATCGACCCGCCCGGCGACGAGCCTTCGGCGGTGTGGGTGGGCTCGGCGATGTTCTCGAAGTAATTGCCCTCGACGAGCACCCCGGCGCCGCAGGTGGAGGCGATGCCGTAGCTGTAGTCGGTGTAGGAGGGGTCCTTGTAGTAGTAGTTGTTGAACACGTGGACCGGGTTGCCGAAGCGCACCCGGGGGTTGCGCTGGGCGCAGGTCTGGAACGCGTTGTGGTGGTACGTCACGCGCAGATGCCCGGAGTCCTCGGAGCTGTTGCCGTCGCTGTGGCCGACGAGCGAGCACTTGACGTGGTCGTGCAGCTTGCTCCAGGAGACGGTGACGTAATCGGAGCCGTGCGTGATGTCCAGCAGGCCGTCGTAGTAGTCCGTGCCGTGGCTGGTGTCGCTCGACAGGTCGTTGTGGTCGAGCCACACCCGCGTGGCGTTGTCGAGGTGGATCGCGTCGCCGTTGCCGTTGCCGGCCTGGACCTTCGAGATCTTCATGTTGCGCACGATGACGTTGCTGACGTCACGGATGTTCAGGCCGCAGCCGGTCAGCCCGGAGTTCGCGCCGACGCCGAGGACGGTGGTGTTGCCGCCCACCCGCACGTCCTCGGAGCAGCTGAAGTTGCCGTTCACCTGGACGATCTTCGCGGTGTCGCCCTTCACGGCGGCGGTGAGCGCGGTCAGGGAGGTGACCGTCGTCGTGGCGCCGCCCGCGCCGCCTGTCGTGCCGCCGCCCTGGGTCGCCCAGCCGACCAGTCCGGTGGTGGGCGGGGTGGTCGGGCCGCCCGTGGGCGTGGTGCTCGGCGTGGGCGTCGGGCTCTTCGTCGGCGTGACGGTGGGGGTGGACGACGGCTGGGATCCGGCGGGTTGGAGGGTCCACTGCTTGGTGGACACCGAGTCGCAGGAGTTCTGCTGCACCGGTGCGCCGGAGGAGGTGGAGTTGTCCTTGGTGTTCAGGCACTTGTCGCTGTTGGCGTTGATGAGGCCGTAGCCGGAGCCCGAGGCGGTGAGCTCCCAGGTCTGGGAGGAGGCTGCGGTGCAGGACTCCTGCTGGACGGCCTTGCCCGCGGAGGTGGAGGCCCCGGCGACGCCGGCGCATTTGCCGCTGTTGCCGGCGGCCAGGCGGAAGCCGCTGCCCTGGGCCGACAGGTTCCAGGTCTGGTCGCTCGCGCCGGTGCAGGTGGAGACGGTGAGCTGCACGCCGTCGGCGGTGCTGCCGCCGGGAACGGTGAGGCACAGGCCGCTGGCGCCGTTGACGATCCGGTAGGCGCCCGCACTGGGTCCCGCACTGGGCGCCGCGTTGGAGACGCCGACGAAGACGCCGCCGACCAGGGCGGCGGCTGCGGCGAGGGTGCCGACCACCCCGACTCCGGTTCTGGTTCTGGTTCTCAAAGCCGAGCTCCTTGCATGTCGTGCAGGACCCCTGACCGAGGGGGCGACTCCTGGTCCCACAGGAGGGTTCATGAATGCGAACGACATTCATGGGGAGGAACACCACGCATCAAATTACGGACCGGTCAACCGCCGGTCAACGGATGCGTCCGCACAGGTTCGGGCCCGCTCCGTCGCTCACCCCGGCTGGGCAGGTGGAGGCGGACGGCGGGTCTTTGAGATCATCGTGAAACGTTCAGGCCGGATCGTTCGGGGAGGAATGGCGGATGAGTGAGGAAGCGGAGCCGCGGACGCCGTTCAGCGCGTGGTTGAGGGCGCAGAGCGAGCCCGACTGGACGGCGGTGGTCACGCACCCCTTCGCGGCTGCGATCCACAGCGGCACCGCCGACATGCGCCGCTACCTGGAGCAGGACTTCCAGTTCGTGGACGCCTTCACGGCGCTGCTCGGCGCCGCGGTCGCCGCGGCCGACACCTTCGAGGCGCGAGTGGCCGTGGGCCGCTTCCTCGGGCAGACCGTCGCCGACACCGAGCACAGCTACTTCCACCGCGCGCTCGCCGAGCTCGGGGGCGAGCAGGCCCCGGCCACGCTGGAGCCGGTGACCATCGAGTTCCGGGCCCTGATGGACGAGGTGCGCCTCAGCCAGGACTATCCGCTGATCCTGGCGGTGCTGTGCGTGGCCGAGTGGACCTACCTCGGCTGGGCCTCCCGGACCATCGGGCTCCCGGAGGGCTTCGTCCACCGGGAGTGGATCGACCTGCACAGCGGGCCGGAGTTCGAGGCGTGGGTGGGCTTCCTGCGCGGCGAGCTCGACCGGCTCGGCCCCGGCCTCGACGAGAACGGCCGGGCCCGGGTGCTCGAGGTCTTCCGCCGGGCCACCACCCTGGAGCGCCGCTTCTTCGACATGGCGCTCGGCTAGGCACGCAGGGCGAGGGCGGTGAGGCGGCGCAGGGACACGCGCAGGAAGACCGCGCTCACCGGCCCGGCGACCCGCCAGCCGATCCGCCCGGCCAGGCCGAGGGGCACGTGGAGGTTCTCCTCCCAGACGATCCTGCTCCCGCCGCCCGGGCGGGGCAGCACGTGGAAGCGCCCGACGCCGCGTACGAGGCGGCCGGTGTGGCGAACCTCCACCTCGTGCGGCGGGCGCCAGCCGGTGACGTCCATCGTGTCGACGAAGGACAGCGGGCCGACCCCGGTGGCCGCCGCGAGCCTGCTGCCCCTGCTGTGCCCGTCACCGGCCACCACCCAGGCCCGGGTCAGCACCATCCATTCGTGCTGCCGGGGCCAGTCGGTCAGCACGGCGAAGACCCGCTCCGGGCTCGCCTGCGCGTCCACCGCCACCGAGAGGGTCTCCACCCCGTAGGTCCTACCCCGGGGACGCGTCCTACCCCAGGAAGCGGATGTCGCGCACGGCGGCGTCACCGGCCGCGAACTCCAGCAGGCCCTCACCCTCGGCCGCCAGCGCGTCGCGGGTGGCGGCGCCGAGCGGCTCGAACGGCTCGATCTCCAGGACCGCCGTCGCCGCGGCCTGCCCGCGCCCCCGTTCGATCCGCCACAGGCCTGCGACGAAACCGTCCACCAGGATCGTCGCGCGGATGATCCCGTTGACCGTGAAGACCCGCAGGCGGTGCTCCTCAGCCATCACCCGCGTCCGGTCGGCGTGCGAGAGCAGCAGGTTGTCGAACTCGGGCAGGAACCGCACCGGTGCCTCGGTGTCCGGACCGGGCAGCGGCGCCCCGGGCAGATCGAACAGCTCCACCCCGTTCTCGTCCCGATAGGCGACCAGGTCGAGGTCCTTCACCAGCGAGCGCAACCTGGTCAGGCCCGACCAGGTCTGCATGTCCTTCACCGACGCCGGTCCGAAGGCGCGCAGGTAGCGCAGGACCATGTCGCCGGCGGCCGAGCCGTCGCCGAGCGGGCGGCCCAGCCACGCCTCGGCGGGGACGTGCCGTGCCTGGCCCGAGGCGCCCCACACGCCGCGCGGCGGGACCTGGACCAGCGGCACGACCGCGCGTACGGCCTGGGCCAACGCGTCGCGACCCGGCCAGCGCTGCCCGAGCAGCTCCTCCAGCTCCGCGAAGCTCAGCGGCCGCTCCTCCATCAGGGCGCGGGCGGCGGCCGCCACCTCGCCGAGATCCACCCCGTCCAGCCGTTTGCCGTATGAGGTGCGCAGCGACCGGTCGAGGAGCGGCTGCATGACCGGGCGCAGGGCGAGGCAGTCGTCGGCGCTGACGAGGTGGATGGTGCCGCGCATCAGCGCGATCCGCACGGCCGTGCGGTCGGTGAGCAGCGCGGCCAGGTCCTCGTGCCGGAAGTCCAGCAGGCGGGTCCACAGGCCGACGTAGGCTGGGAGAGGAGCCTGCGACTGCATGCCCACCAGATGCTCGATCGCGGCCAGAGCCTTGGCGTCGTGGCGGCGCAGCAGCATCTGACGGTCGAGCAGCGCGCGGTTGAGCATACGTCGGGTCAGCACGCCGCAAACATAACGCCCGGCACCGACAGAACCGGGGGGTGCCGCTGATGATCACTATCGACGTCCCACTGTGGGCCGCCCGGCTGCGGGCGCTGCGCCGCGGCCGGCTGTGGAGCCGCAGGGACCTGGAAGAACGGCTGACCGAAGCCGCAGGGGAGACCGAGCCCGGGCTGCCCGCCGACGCGGTGCGCGCATGGGAGGCGGGGGAGCGGCGGCCGGACCCCGGCCACGCGGAGCTGCTGTGCCGCGCGTTCGGCGTGGACGAGGCGGACCTGTTCGTCGGGCCGGGGCCGGGAACCACCCTGTGGCACCACCTGACCGGCATTCCGCTGATGCCGGGCCTCGTCTCCGAAGAGGAGGAGGAGCGGGTCGGCCGGGCCATCGAGCGTCCCTGGCGCGCGGACGCCGGCACGGTCGGGTACTTCGAGCGGATGCTCGGCGCCTGCGCCGCGCCGCACGCGCGGCCCGCCGATCTCGCGGCGGCGCTGCGGCCCGTCTTCGCGGGCATCGAGGCGTTCCGCCGGGACGCCCGGCCGTCCGCGCGGGGGCCGCTGCTCGCGCTCGCCACCCGGGATGCGGAGCTGATCAGCGGGATGGAGCACGAGGCGGGCGATGCGCCGGGAGCTCGGGCCTGGTCCGACCGGGCGATCCGCGAGGCGCGCGAGACCGGCGACACGCTCATCGAGGTCTCCGCGCTGGTCCAGCGGGCCGAGCTGGTCGACGCCGCCGAGCCTCGCGAGATCGTCGAGGCGGCCGTGGCCGCCCGGGAGCGCCCGGGGGTCCCGGCCGAGGTCGGGACGCTGTCGCGGCGGCACGAGGCCCGGGCGCACGCGCTGGCGGGCGAGGTGGAGCTGTGCCACCGCTGCCTCGAGGAATACATCGAGGAGTCGGGCGAGACGCGCGCGGAGCTGTGCGCGGGCTGCCTGGTCGACCTCGGCCGGCCGGGCGGCGCCATCGAGATGCTGGAGGGCGAGCCGGGCCCGGCAGCGCCCGCGTACCTCGCGGCGTACGTGCTGGCCCGCAAGGCGCACGCGTACGCCGAGGCGCACGAGCGGGACCCGGCGGCCGACCTCGCCCGGCAGGCACTCGCGCTGGCCCGCCGTGCCGGGGCCGCCCGGGCCCTGCGGGAGCTGGGCCGCGTCCACCTGCCGCCCACCGCCGAAGCGCGCAGGCACGCTCTCGTCTGACCGGCCTCAGTGGCCGGAGTGGCCGGTGTGGCCCGAGCGGGCGGGGATGGTGCGGTTCACCTGGCTTTCCGTGCCCGGTTCGACGATCACGAACTGCCCCATCATGCCGGAGTCCTCGTGCCGGAGGATGTGGCAGTGGTACATGTACGGCGAGGCGGGGTCGCTGTAGCCGCCGAACCTGACCGCGAGCCGCACGACGCTCTTGGCCGGCACGTAGACCGTGTCCTTGTAGCCGGTGGCGTAGGCCGGCGGCGCGGAGCCGTCCACGTCCAGCACCTGGAAGGCGACCTCGTGGATGTGGAAGTTGTGGGAGTAGACGTTGTTCTCGATTTCCCAGATCTCGACGGCCCCGGCGGGTACGACCTCGTCGATGCGCGTCATGTCCATTCCCCTGCCGTTGATGGCGTCATGACCGCTGAGCTTGAAGCGGCGCACCGTGGCGCCTGCGGGCGCGGTGATGGGCGTCAGGGGCGCGAGGCGGGCGGGGACGCCGGGAGCCGGCTTGAGAGTGCCGGCCGCGACGAGCTTCAGCAGGTCGAAGTCGCCCTCGCCGATGTCGACGCCGTTGTCGGCCGTGCGCAACACGACCTGCTCGCCGGGCGCGAAGGCCACGACGATCTCCGCGCGTTCGCCGGGGGTGAGGGAGATCGCTTCGACCTCGACCGGGGCGCCGAGCAGGCCCCCGTCGTTCGCGATGACGTGGAAGCGGCGCTTGTCGGCGAAGACCAGGGTGTACATCCGGGCGTTGGAACCGTTGAGCACGCGGAAACGCACCCGCTCGGTGGTGACGCTCAGGTGAGGGTTGTAGGTGCCGTTGACGAGGACGTGGTCGCCCAGAATGCCGAAGGTGCCCTTCAGCGGGTCGCCGTCGAAGGAGCCGTCGGCGGCGAACCTCTTGTCCTGCAGGATCAGCGGGAAGTCGTCGACGCCGTAGTCGCCGGGCAGGTCGAGATCGAGGTCCTCGTCGAGGATGAACATCCCGGCAAGGCCCCGGTAGACGTGCTGAGCCGTGGTGCCGTGGGGATGCGGGTGATACCACGAGGTGGCGGCGGGCTGGTCGATCGTCCAGTGCGGCGTCCAGACGGCGCCGGGCTCGATGGGCTGGTGCGGACCGCCGTCCATCCGGGCCGGCAGGCGCATGCCGTGCCAGTGCACCGTGCTGACCTCGGGGAGCCGGTTGTGCACGGCCATCTGGACCTTGTCGCCGCGACCGGCGCGCAGCGTCGGGCCGAGGAAGCCCCCGTTGAAGCCCCAGGTGGGCGTCTGCCTGCCGGGCAGGATCCGCGTCCGGCCCGCCTGCATGGACAGCTCGAAGCGGCGTACACCGTCCTTGCCGGGCTTGGGGTGGAGCAGCGGGGGCACCCGCAGGGGGTTGCGAAAATCGAGCGCGGCCTGGGAGGACCTGGAGGCGGAGTCCGAACCGGAGCCGCAGGCCGGCACCAGGCCTGACAGGGCTGCGATCGTGAGGAATTTACGTCGATGCATGGCGAGCAGACTCTAGTGATCCTTCCCTGTCAGGGCTGAATCGCATGGGCGGGGGAGGCCTTGTTAGGTTGTGGGCGTTTCGCCTGATTTCTCTGAAGGGGCGCCCATGCCGGCCGGATCCTCGTTGCCGCCCTCCCTGCTCCGGGCGCTGGCCCGGCCGGTCCCGCCGGGCAGCCTGGCCGACGTCGAGCACGTGGTCTTCGTCATGCTGGAGAACCGCTCGTTCGACCACTACTTCGGCCGCATGCGCGGGGTGCGGGGGTTCGGGGACCGCAACGCGGTGTCCACCCGCGCCTGGCGGCCGGTCTTCGAGCAGGACGGCGTGCTGCCCTTCTCCGTACGGGAGGCGGCCGAGCGGGCGGGGGCCGACCCGATGCTGCTCGACACGCACGACCACACCTGGCTCGGCACCCAGAACGCCTGGGCCATTGGCTGGAACGACGCCTGGGTGCCCAGCAAGGGGCCCGGCTCGATGGCCTACTACGACCGGCGCGACCTGCCCTTCCACTACGAACTGGCCGACACGTTCACGATCTGCGACGCCTATCACTGCTCCCTGCTGACGTCGACGACGCCCAACCGCAACTACCACGTCTCGGGATACACGGGCTACGAGCCGGGCACCCGGCAGCGCGCGCTGGACAACGTCGCGTCCGAGGGGGCGGAGGGGCATCCGGGCTACGACTGGGTCACCGTGCCCGAGCTGCTGACGAGGGCCGGGCACACCTGGCAGGTGTACCAGGAGTGGGACAACTACGAGTGCAACAAC
This sequence comes from Microbispora sp. NPDC046973, assembly GCF_040644495.1. NCBI lineage: Bacteria > Bacillati > Actinomycetota > Actinomycetes > Streptosporangiales > Streptosporangiaceae > Microbispora > Microbispora sp. NPDC046973. The sequence continues at coordinate 168,999 of NZ_JBEYWQ010000004.1, forward strand.
CTGGAGTTCTTCCGGCCGTTCGTGGCCGTGGCGGACCGGATCGGGCTGGGCGGTATGCGCTCGTTCTACGAGAAGGTCCGGGCGGCGGATGACCCGGCGCCGTTGCTCGCGGAGCTGGCGGAGCGGGTGGCCGCCCTGGAGCCGGCCGACCGCGACCTCTACGACCGGGCGCTGCGCCGCGCCCCCGCGGGCGGCCTGGCGGAGTGGTTCGCCGCCGACGTGGCCGCCGGGCGCCTGCCCGCGGTGTCGTACGTCGTGCCCTCGCTGGCCGACTCCGAGCACCCCGAGGGGTCGTCGGCCGTGGAGGGCGGACGGGTCGTCTACCGGCTGCTCGACGCGCTGGGGTCCCACCCAGAGGTCTGGGCGCGTACCGCCGTGTTCATCACCTATGACGAGAACGACGGCTTCTTCGACCACGTGCCGCCGCCGGTCCCGCCCGACGGCACCCCCGAGGAGTTCGTCGGCGGGCGGCCGATGGGCCTCGGCGTCCGCGTCCCCATGATCGTCGTGTCACCGTGGAGCGTGGGCGGCCACGTCTGCTCCGAGACGTTCGACCACACCTCGACCGTGCGGTTCCTGGAGCGCCGGTTCGGGATCGCGGCGCCCATCGGCGAGTGGCGGCGCCGGGTGGCGGGCGACCTCACCTCCGCCTTCGACTTCACCGCGCCCACGGCCTCGCCTCCCGTGGAGACCGTGGCCGGCCCGCGGCCGTCTCCGGCCGGGGACCGGTGGTATCCGCAGGTGCCGGCCGAGCAGCGGATGCCGGTCCAGGAGCCGGGGGTCAAGCCCGCCCGCGCGCTGCCGTACCAGCCGGACGCCGAGGCGGTCGTGCGCGGGCGGTCGGTGGAGATCGTGATGCGCAACTCCGGCGCGGCCTCCGCCCACTTCATCCTCTACGGCCACCTGGGCGAAGTCGCCAAGCCGATGCACTTCGACGTGCTCGGCGCGGCGGAGGAGGTGGTCTACTTTCCCTGCCCGTCGTACGACCTGGTGCTCGTCGGGCCGAACGGTTTCCGCAGGGAGTTCCGCGGCGGGACGGCCGACCCGGTCGAGGTGACCGGCGCGATCGACGCCGCGGCCCGGGCCGTCGTGATCGCCCTGGCGAACCCGGGCGCCTTCCCCGCCGAGGTGTCGGTCACCCCGCTGGCCTACGGCGGCGCGGCCCGTACGGTCCGGCTCGCGCCGGGAGACACCGCCCGCGTCGAGTGGCCCGCGCCCACCGGGTGGTACGACCTGACGATCGGGGTGGCGGGGCACGACGGGTTCGCCCGGCGGCTGATGGGACACATCGAGAACGGCCGCCCGAGCGTCACGGGGTGACACCCGGGCGGGGCGGGCACAGGCGCGAATCAGACGCGGGTCAGGCGCGGACGAGCGGCGTGTCCACGAGGTGCTCGGCGAGGAACCACGCCTGCAGCTCGCCCGTGCGGATGACCTCGGAGACGAGCAGGTCGTTGGTGCCGTCGTCGCCCATCTCGGCAGCCCGGGAGGCGGCGTCGTGCGCGGCGACCAGGATCGTCTCGTGCGCCTCCAGGAGCCGGGAGAGCATGGCGGGCACCTCCTCCACGCCGTCCGGCGGCCGTGGGATCACGGTCATCTCCGCCACCTGGCGCGGATCGCCGACCGCGACGCCGCCGAGGGTCTGGATGCGTTCGGCGACCGCGTCGATGATCGGCAGCTGCTCGCTCGCATGCTTGTCGAGAAGCAGGTGCAACTGGTAGAAGGTCGGCCCACGCATGAGCCAGTGGTGCTTCTTGTACAGGTTGTAGAGGATCTGCGTGTCGGCCAGGATCTGGTTGAGCCGCTGACAGGAGTACTCCCGCGTCTCCCTGGGGAGCCCGACCGGGAAGTCCCGCACGGTCCCGAACGACTGAATCTCGGTGCCCCTCTGGTGCAGCCAGGGCTGGCTGCTCTCACGCATTCTGGAGGAAGGGTTGACGCTCAAGATGTCTCTCCTCACTCGGTCGGTTTATGTCCAATAGTGAGTCTTTCGCCAGATATGACCCCTAAACGCCTGCCTGGGGCATATATCCCAAGGTGAACCATGTCACACCGCCGGCCCGCGTGGCGCTCGCGCTGGTGCTGCTCGCGGTGACCGGTTGCGGGGGCGGCGGACGACAGACGCTCACCGTGTTCGCCGACACCTCGCTCACCGGGACGTTCGGCTCGCTCGGCAAGGCGTTCGAGACCGCCCACCCCGGCGTCGCCGTCCGGTTCGACTTCGGCGGCAGCTCCGCGCTGGCGCAGCGGATCGTCCGTGGAGCTCCGGCCGACGTGTTCGCCGCGGCCGGCACGGCGGCCATGCGCCGGTCGGGTGCGCCCGGCCCGCGGGTCTTCGCGCGCGACAGCCTCCAGATCGCCGTGCCGAAGGGCAACCCGGCCCATGTCGCGGGCCTGAAGGACCTGGCCGCTCCCGGCGTCAGAGTGGCCCTGTGCGCCGCATCGGCGCCGTGCGGAGCGGGCGCCCGCGCCGCGCTCGCCGCCGCCGGAGTCACCGTCGCGCCCGCCGCCGAGGAGCAGGACGCCGTCAAGGCGCTGGCCGAGGTGCGGCTCGGCGAGGCGGACGCGGCGCTGGTCCACCGTACGGACGTCAGGGCGGCGGCGGGAGCGGTGGAGGGCGTGGACTTCCCCGAGGCGGCCAGGGTGGCCGAGGACTACCTCATCGCGACCGTCCCCGGGACCATGCGTCTCGCGCTGACCCGGGAGTTCGTCGACCTCGTCCTGTCCGACGAGGGCCGCAGGGTCCTCTCGAGGGCCGGCTTCACCCCCGTGACAGGGTGACCTGCGGGCCTTCCGCGAGCCTGGCCGCCGTACGCTCGGCCGTGGCCCTGGCCCAGCGGCCGGTCGTCAGGAGGGCGACCGCCAGGACGATCAGCCCGTACAGGGCGTTGACGCGATAAGCCGCAGCGCTGGAGACCATGGACCCCGCGATGGCCACGCCGAGGGACTGGCCGACCTGCCTGCTGGTCGAGGCGACCGCGGCGGCCACGCCCGCCTGCGCGAGCGGCATCCCGGAGACCGCGGTGTTGGTGATCGGGGGGTTGAGCATGCCGAACCCGACGCCGAAGACCACGTAGATCCCGAGCAGCAGGGGGAGCGGCGTGGTGAGCGTCACCTGCGACAGCAGCGCCCCTGCGGCGGCCAGGCACACACCCGCGACGACGGACGGCACGCGCGGGCCGCGGGTGCCGACGAGCCGGCCCGACAGCGGCCCCACGATCGTCGTGGTCACCGCGACGGGCAGCGTGCACAGCCCCGCGGCGAGGGCGGACAGCCCGCGATGACTCTGCAGATAGAGCGTGTTGAGGAACAGGAAGGCCCCCAGGCCGGCGAATCCCGACAGTGCCAGGACGGCCGCACCCGAGAACGGCGCGCTGCGGAAGAACCGCATGTCGATGAGGGGTTCGTCTCTGCGCAGCTCGCAGACGACCAGCGCGGCCAGGGCCGCCGCCGCGACGACGAAGCAGACGGTGCTCACGGCGGGACCCGCGGCCCGGCCCTCGATGATCCCGTACGTGAGCGTGCCGAGCAGGACGATGACCAGCACCTGCCCGGCCGGGTCGATCCTCCGCGCCGAGGGCGCCTTGGACTCCGGGACGAAGCGCCAGGTCAGGAACAGCGCGAGCAGGCCGATGGGCACGTTGATCCAGAAGATGGCCCGCCAGTCGACCGTGTCGGTGAGCAGGCCGCCGACGACCGGTCCGAGCGCCATGCTGACGCCGACCACGCCGCCCCACACGCCGATCGCCTGAGCCCGCTCCCTGCGGTCGGTGAACGTGTTCGTGATGATCGACATGGCCACCGGGTTGAGCATCGACCCGCCGACGGCCTGGACGATCCGGGCGGCCACCAGCCAGCCCAGGCTCGGGGCGAGGCTGCACAGCAGCGATCCGGCCGTGAAGACCACCAGGCCGGTCTGGAACGTGCGGCGGCGGCCGATACGGTCGGCGGTCGAGCCGGCCAGCATCAGCAGGCTCGCGAGCGTCAGGGTGTAGGCGTCCACCGTCCACTGGAGGCCGGAGACCGGCGCGTGCAGATCGTGCCCGAGCGACGGCAGGGCGACGTTGACGATCGTGTTGTCGAGCGACACGATCAGCAGGCTCATGCAGCAGATGAGAAGAACGAGTATCCGCCGTCGGCGGGTCATTTGCGACACCACACCACACAACCGTACAGATCCGGTCATGCGACGCTTGCGACCGGGCAAACCGAATGAAATTCTCCTCCCATGCGTGCGACGGCGAACGGCATCGAGATCTGCTACGAGGTGTTCGGCGAGCCCGGGGGACGTCCGGTCGTCCTCATCATGGGACTCGGAGCGCAGATGATCAGCTGGCCGGAGGGGCTGATCGAGCTGCTGGTGGAGTCCGGCCACCGGGTCGTCCGGTTCGACAACCGGGACGTGGGCCTGTCCACCCACTTCACTCCGGCGGACGCCCAGGCGCCCGCCCCGTCGTACACGCTGGACGACATGGCCGACGACACGGCCGGCCTGATGGACGTGCTGGGCTGGGAGAGCGCCCACGTGGTGGGCGCGTCGATGGGCGGCATGATCGCCCAGGCCCTCGCCATCCGCCACCCCGCCCGGGTGCGCACGCTGACCTCGATCATGTCCACGCCCGGGCCCCGCGTCGGGCGGGCGACCGAGGCGGCCATGACCGCGCTGATAGCGCCCGCCCCGCGGGACCGCGACGAGGCGATCGCCCGCGCCGTCGCGACCGCGCGGGTCGTCGGCTCCCCCGGCTACGAGATGGACGTCGAGCGCGTCACCCAGGTGGCCGCGGAGGCCTACGACCGGGCGTTCGACCCCGCGGGCACCGCACGGCAGTTCACCGCCATCCGGATCTCCGGCGACCGTACGGAGGGACTGCGCGAGCTCTCGGTGCCCGCGCTGGTGATCCACGGCGAGGACGACCCGCTGGTCACCCTCGAAGGCGGGACCGCGACCGCGGACGCCATCCCCGGCGCGAAGCTGCTGACCTTCCCGGGGATGGGCCACGACCTGCCCCGCCCGCTCTGGCCCGTCATCGCGGAGGCGATCACGGAGCTGACCGGACGGGGCTGACAGGCGGGGCTGACAGGGCGGGCTCAGATCTCGAGCTTGTCCTCGATCGCGCGGAGCTGGTGCCGGGCCATCGCGAGGTTGGCCCGGTTGCGGTCGAGGGCGAGGTAGAGGAATAACCCCTTGCCGCCGCGGCCGGTCAGCGGCCGGATGATGTGATATTGCGTGCCCAGCGTGATGAGGATGTCCTCGATCGCGTCGTTGAGCTGGAGCGCGTCGATCGCGCGGAGCTTGGCCTTGACCACCTCGGTGTTGGCCGCGGCGGCCACCTGGAGGTCGAGCTCCTTGGAACCGCCGAGCGTGCCCAGCGCCATCCCGCTCCCGTAGTCGGCCACCGCCGCGCCGACCGCGCCGTCGATGGTCAGCATCTCCTTCAGCGAGACGTCCATGTTCGCCATGTCTCTTCTCCTGTTCTGGATTGTCATCCGCGTTCGACGATGGCGGCGATCTTGGTCGCCGCCCTGCGTCCCTCGATCCGGAGCAGGCCGAGATTGGCTCCCTGGCCTGCGAGAACGGTGAGGACGAGCGTGGGGCCCGCGGCGTAGCACGCGGTGTGTCCCTGGGTGCCGGAGATCAGCGTCTCCTCCAGCCGTCCGATCCTGGCGAGGTCGGTCATCTTCCGGCTCAGCGACAGCAGCGCCGACGTGAGCGCCGCCGTCTGCTCGGTGTCGGCGGCCAGGTCCGTCGTCACGAGCATGCCGTCGATCGTGCAGGTGAGCGCTCCGGTGATCTCGGGCGCCCGCCGGCGCAGGACGATCAGTTCCTCGTGTATGTCGTGGCGCAGATCCACCGAGACACTCCTTCCGGCCCGCTTGAGCCACCCGATCACTACAGCGCCTCCAGCGCGTCACGCAGTCTGAGCAGCAGGTTCACGTCGGTCGCGTCGCCGTTGACCTGGGGGACTCCCGAGCCGGCACGCCCCGGCTCCCTCGGCGGTGCGGGCGGCGGTGTGGCCGACTTGGGCGTGCGCTTGGGCAGCGCCGCCGTCTCGCCCGTCATCACCAGGCCGGCCGCGGCGAGCTCCCGTACGGCGAGCAGCGTGGAGTAGGCCGGGCGCCCGAGGCGGCGGGCCAGCTCGACCGGTGTGGCGGTGGAGTCCGCGGCGAGCAGCAGCTCCCACTGCAGCCGGGTGAGCAGCGCGTGCGTGCCCGGGATCCGCCGCAGGGGCGTCACCGGACGCGCGTCCAGCTCGGCCGACGGCCAGGCCCGCTCCAGCCGGGCCCGGCGCCTGGCGCACTCGCGCAGCAGCCCCGGCACGTCGAAGAACCAGTGGACCCCGAGCCAGTGCGCGTCGCTCTCCTTGAACCTGGTCCGTACCGTCCTCGACGTGAGCAGGAAGAACGCCGCGTCGAGCGTGGCGGACAGCATGCAGAACTCCAGCTCGCCCCGGCTGAGCACCCCTCTGTCCACCAGCAGGGCGCCGCCGTCGCCGCCGGGACCGGCCTCCTGCCGCGCGTGCCGCACCCCGTTCGCGCTGATCCGGCCCGACGCGCCGAGCAACTCCTCCACACCGGGCGTGGCCGCGCACTCCACGTACGAGACCCGGCCGCGGACGTAGTAGACCGTGCCCTCCTTGCCCACCCGCAGTGAGCCGGTGGCCTCGTTCTGGGCGAGGCCGGTGAGCACGGCGTCGAGAGTCGGGGCGGCCACCGGTCAGGCTCCCATCAGGAGGCGACCAGCTCGTCCGTGATCGTGCGCAGCCGCCGGCGTGCCAGGGCGAGGTTCGACCGCTCGACGTCCAGGCGTACGCACAGCAGCAGCGGGCCGTCGAACATCATCTCCATGGGTCGCACCAGGTGGTAGGCGGAGCCCGTGGTGACGATCACGTCCTCGATCCGGAAACCCGTCTCCTGGGAGGCCATCGCGATCCCGTCGAGCGTGGCGCGGTATGCCTCGCTGAGCCCCGCGGCCGCCCTGCCGGGATCGGGAATCCCCTTTCCCGCGACGGCCATGCCGCTGGTGTGGTCCACGAGAATGGCGCCGAGCGCGCCCGGGATCGACATGGCCTCGGAGAGGCAGTCCTCTATCCCGATCAACTCGTAACTCCTCGCCTCGCCCGTTACAGCGCGGCCAACACTAGAGGAGCAGGTGGACGGGGCATCCGAGCCGGAAACGGCGGGGATGAACGGATTAGACCCGAAGAATAAGAATTCTTCTCCCCGGAAGGGTAATCCCGATTTTCGTGAAATTTCCTCGTATCGGGGATGGCGCGCGTACCGCCGCACGGCGGCCAGAATGGGAGGCGTGGAGCGGATTCTCGTCAGCGCATGCCTGCTCGGCAGCCGGGTGCGGTACGACGGCGGGGCCAAGACCAGCGACGACGAACTGCTGGCCCGCTGGCGCGCCGAGGGGCGGCTGGTGCGGTTCTGCCCCGAGGTCGAGGGCGGGCTGCCCGTCCCCCGGCCGCCCGCCGAGATCGAGGGCGGCGCGGGCGGCGCGGCCGTCCTGGCGGGCGCGGCCCGGATCCTGACGCCGGAGGGCGACGACGTGACCGCCGCGTTCCTGTCCGGAGCGCAGCAGGCCCTCGCCGTCGCCCGGTCCTTCGGCGTACGGGTCGCGATCCTGAAGGAGGGCAGCCCGTCGTGCGGGTCGCTGCGGATCTACGACGGCAGCCACCGGGGGAGGACCACTCCCGGGCAGGGCGTGACGACCGCGCTGCTGGAGCTGAACGGCATACGCGTCTTCGGCGAGGACCGGATCCCCGAGGCCGCGCGCTACCTGGACTCTCTTACGGAGACAGCGGGTCCGAGGTGACGATCACGGCCTTCTCGTCGGGCTTGTGCACCAGGACGTTGTCCACGTAGGACCGCACCGCCGCCTCGAGGCCGACGTCCTTGCCCGCGGCCTCCGACATGTACCAGCGGTGGTCGAGCACCTCGTGGAAGAGCTGGGCCGGCTCCAGCTTGCGCCGCAGGTCGGCCGGGATCGCGTTCACCACCGGTTGGAACACCTCGGCCAGCCATCGGTGGGCCACGATCGCCTCGTCCTCGTGCCGCAGGCCCGTGGACACCCGGAACGAGTCGAGGTCGTTGAGCAGCCGCCTGGCCTGGTTCTCCTCCACGTCGAGGCCGGTCAGGCGCAGCAGCCGGCGCTGGTGGTGCCCGGCGTCCACGACCTTCGGCCGGACGATCAGGCGGGAGGTGCCGGCCTTGCGGCGCACCATCATCTCCGCGACGTCGAAGCCGAGCGAGTTGAGGCGGCGCACCCGCTGGTCCACGCGGTGCCAGTCGACCTCCTCGATGATCTCGTCCTCGGTCAGCTCGTCCCACAGCCGGTGGTAGCGCTCGACGAGCTGCTCGGCGAAGGCCAGCGGGTCGATGGTCGGGTGGAGCAGCCCGCCCGCCTCCAGGTCGAGCATCTCGCCATAGATGTTGACGTGCGCCACGTCGATGTCGTGGGCCCGCTGGCCCTCGCTGATCGCCGGGTGGAGCTCACCGGTCTCGGCGTCCACCAGGTAGGCCGCGAACGCACCGGCGTCCCGGCGGAACAGGGTGTTCGACAGCGAGCAGTCGCCCCAGTAGAAGCCGGTCAGGTGGAGCCGTACGAGCAGGACCGCGAGCGCGTCGAGCAGGCGGATCAGCGTGTCGGGCCGCACCGAGCCCGACAGCACGGCACGGTAGGGCAGCGAGAACTGCAGGTGCCGCGTGATCAGGGCGGAGTCCAGCTCGGAGCCGTCCGGGGCGGTCCTGCCGGTGACGATGGCGACCGGCTCGACGGCGGGGGCGTCGTGCCGCGCCAGGTCCCACAGCAGCTGGTACTCCCGCTTGGCGAACCTGGTGCTGATCTCCTTGATCGCGTACACCCGGCCGCTCAGCCGGGCGAAGCGCACCACGTGGCGGGAGATGCCGCGGGGCAGCGTCACCAGGTGGTGGACGGGCCACTCTTCGAGGGGGACGTCCCACGGCAGGCGGATCAGGTCGGGGTCGCTGGGGGCGCCGGTGATCTGCAGGGGCACCAATTGCTCCTTATCTGGGGGCTTCTACCCAAGTGTCGCGGATAGAGTCGGGCGCTATGACGCTGGTGGACGAGTTCATCGATTGGTACCTGGCCGAGAACCCGGTCATGGCGACCCTGCTCGGGGCCGACGGGTACGACCGCACGCTGGGCGACTTCAGCGAGGCCGCCTTCACAGGACGGGAGCGGGCGGCCGAGGAATGGCTGCGCAAGCTGTCGGAGGCGACTCCCGAGGACCCGGGGGACGAGATCGACCGCGACCTGGTCGCCGCCAATCTGCGCGGCGCCGTGGCGCAGGCCCGCTGGCCGGAGTGGCGGCGCGAACCGGCCGCCTACCTCAGCTGGGTCTTCGCGTCGATGTTCACGCCGTTCCAGCAGCGCCTCAAGCCGGAGGCCGAGCTGGTCGACGCCGCCGTCGCGCGGCTGGCGGAGGTGCCGGCCGTGCTCGCCGCCTGTCAGGCCAACCTGGATCCCGAGCTCGCCGCCGACCTGCTCGTCAAGCGCGGCCTCGACCAGGCCCGTACGGGACGCCGCTTCCTGACCCAGACGCTGCCCGCGCTGGTCGGCGACCCGCAGCTGCGGGCGCGGCTGGCGCGGGCCGCCGAGCCCGCCGCCGACGCCTTCGACGGGCTGGTCCGCTTCCTGGAGGGCTTCGAGGCCCGCGGCACCTGGCGGATGGGCGAGGAGCTCTACTCCGCGCTGCTGCGCGAGCGGGAGATGCTCGGGTACGGCGCCGCCGAGCTGCACGAGAAGGGCCGCCAGGCCTGGGCCGAGCTGGACACGCGGATGACGGAGGTCGCCGCGCGCCTCGGCTCCGGCAGCTGGCGGGAGGCGATGGAGTCGCTCATGGACGACCATCCGCCGACCCTGGAGGCCATGCGCGCCGAGTATGAGGCCGAGACGCTGCGGGCACGCGAGTTCGTCCGCGAGCGCGGGCTGGTGACCTTCCCCGAGGGGGAGGTGTGCCGGGTCGAGCCCTCGCCGGAGTTCCAGCGGCCCATCATCGCCGTGGCCAGCTACCTCGCCCCGCCGCCGCTGTCGTCCTCTCGTGACGGCGTGTTCTTCGTGCCGTACACGCCGGACGGCTTCACCGAGGAGCAGGTGCGGCAGCGGCTGCGGACCAACTCCCGCCCGCAGATGCCCTCGATCAGCGTGCACGAGGCCTACCCCGGCCACCACTGGCACCTGTCCTGGATGGCCGGCAACCCGCACCGCGCCCGCAAGATCTTCCGTACGCCCTACTTCGTGGAGGGCTGGGGCCTCTACGTCGAGAAGCTCATGCACGAGCAGGGCTACTTCGACACGCCGGAGACCGAGCTCGCCCACCTCGACTGCCGCATCTGGCGGGCCGCCCGGATCGTGGTGGACACGGCGCTGCACTGCGACGACATGACGATCGAGCAGGCGGAGGAGTTCCTCACCACGAAGGCGTCGCTGTCGCCGGGCACCGCCGCCGGTGAGGTCAGCCGCTACTGCGCCTGGCCCACGCAGGCGCCCTCCTATCTCACGGGCGCGCTGGAGATCGAGCGCATCCGGGCGGACTACGAAGGCGATCTGCGGACCTTCCACGACACGATCGCGGGATCCGGCGGGCTCCCGCTCGGCCTCGCCAGGAAAGTGGTCCTCGGTTAGCCGCTGAACGCGCGCTCGATGACGGCGGTGAGCTGGTCCTCGGTGAGCACCGCGGGCCGGCCCACGCCGAGGGCGCGGACGTAGACCTCGCACAGCCACTCCAGCAGGCGGGTCGCCTCGAACGCCTGCTCCAGGCCGGCGCCGATCGTCACCGCGCCGTGGCTGGCCATCAGGGCGGCCTGTCTGCCCTCGATAGCGGCGATGACGTTGCGGGCCAGCTCCGGCGTGCCGTACGTCGCGTAAGGGGCGACCCGGACGGCGCCGCCGAGCAGCAGGGCGTTGTAGTGGATCGGCGGCAGCTCGGTCATGGTCGAGGCGACCACGGTCGCGAAGACCGAGTGGGTGTGCACCACCGCCCGGGCTCCCGTCGCCCGGTACAGCGCGAGATGCATCGGCGTCTCGGAGGAGGGCTTGCGCTCGCCCTCCACGACCCGCCCTTCGAGGCCGACCACCGGGCAGTCCTCCGGGCGCAGCCGGTCGAGCGCCACACCCGAGGGCGTGACGACGACCAGATCGCCCTCCCTGGCGCTCAGGTTGCCCGAGGTCCCGATCACCAGGCCGAGGGCCGCCGCCCGCCGGCCGTACTCGCACAGCTCACGCCGCAGCTCGTCCACCCGCTCGTCCACCTGCTCGTTCACGCGGCGAATCTACACAATCAGCCGTGTTTCGTGATGTCCTGATTCCATGTACGAGGCTTCCGAGTGGCGCCGCGAGGCGGACACGATCCGCAGGACCGTGGTCGCCCGAGACTTCCGTACGGCCATCGCGATCGTGAACGACATCGCCGAGCAGGCCGAGGCCCTGAACCACCATCCCGACATCGACATCCGATGGCGCACCCTCCACCTGGCGCTGACCACCCACGACGCCGGCGGCCTGACCGACCTCGACTACAAGCTCGCCGCCCGCATCGACGCCATCGTGGCCGACCACGAGGCCGGATCGCCACGGTCCTAGGGCGGCCGTCCTGGGGCCGTCCTGGGGCGGTCCTAGAGCACGTTCAGCGCGGCGAGGAGCTGTTCCTCCTCACGGGCGAAGTGAGCCTCCAGCTCGGCCGACAGGCGCGTGAGCCTGTCCTTGAGGACGGCGGGGTCGCCGGAGCCCGCCTCGCCGACCGCTGCGCGCACGTCCTCCCTGATCCGGGCCAGCCGCACGTGCTCTTCGCGCAGGCGGTCGAGGGTCGTGGCCAGCCCCGGGAAGGCCCGCTCCAGCAGGGGGAAGCCCCGCTCGTTCTCGTTGACGTGGTGCTCGTGGAAGGCCGTGCAGAAGGACAGGCAGCGCTCCCGCAGCGCTCCCTCCAGGCCACGCCCCGGCAGGTTCGCCGGTGTGCCCGTGGTCAGCCCGTCCTCGGCCGCGGCGAGCAGCGCGGCCATCTCCGCCCGCAGTCCGTCGTGGATCCGCACCAGCTCGTCGCCGAGCGCCCGGGCGCGCTCGTGGTCTCGCCTGTAGAGGGCGACGACGGGGATGACGCGGGAGGTGCGAGCCTGGTAGTCGGCGAAGACCGGCGCCAGCTCGGCCTGCCGGGCGTACATGCGGTCGCGCTCCTCGCCCGACAGCGGTACGGCCGTGGCGGTGAACGTCTCGATCGCCGTCCCGTCTCCCACCTCGACGGTCACCGTGGGATCGGCCAGCAGGTTGTGATACCAGTCCGGGTGGCGTGGCGCGCCCGCGTAGGACGCGAACACGAGAATCCTGTCCCCGTCACGTAGGTATGCGACCGGGTTCGTCCGGGCGGCGCCCGTCTTGGCGCCGGTGGTCGTCAGCAGGATCAGCGGCGTCCCCTCGAACGGCCCGCCGACCGTGCCGGCGTTCGCCCGGAACTCTTCGATGATCTTGTCGTTCCATTCGGACATGCGACGATGGCTCCTGAACCTTGAATGTATTTGCTTTAATAGCAAAGCTATTTTGGAGATCAACATATGTCAACGGATGAGGGGCTGAGCCTGGATGAGGGGGTCCGAACCCTCCTGCTGCTGATGCCGCGTCTGGTGGGCCGTGCCAAGCGCATGCCGGTCCCCGAGTCGCTCCGGACGCTCGACCTGGCGCCGCGGCACCTGTCGCTGCTGTCCTATCTGCTGTTCGACGGCCCGCTCACGGTGAACGAACTCGCCGCGCGGCTGGAGGTCGCCCCGGCCACCGTGAGCCTGATGGTCGGCGACCTCAGCCGTAAGGGCGTCGTGGAGCGGCGCGAGGACGACGCGGACCGCCGCCGCACGATCGTGAGCATCGCCGAGGCCAACCGGGAGGCGGTCGACGCCTGGCTCGCCCGCGGCGCCCATGCCTGGCGCAGCGCACTGCAACCGCTGACGAGTGAGCAGCGACGCATGTTCGTCGAAACGCTCCGGGCGTACGAGCGAGCTGTCACCGGTGACGCGGAGTAATGGATCTAGTCCTGCCCTGCCTGTGATTCCAGCTTGTCGGCTCGTGGACTTGCCGTATGGTCACGCAGAGTGAAAGAATTCATACAGGTTTTCGAATTCTTGATTGGAGGTGTGATGGATCTGTTCGACTCTGATTCTGAGCACCTTCGTCGTTCGAATAGCTCTGACAGCGCTGACGGTTGGTGGGACCGGTTGACCTCTGGTTCGCCGTTGTGGTCGTCGGAGGGCTCGGCCGTCCGTGAGCATTTCCCGATCGCCGACCCCGAGGTGCCGCAGGACGCGAGCCAGGACGGCAGCCCGGGTGTGGATGCCGCCGGTGCGGGTGATCGCCGAGTGCGGTCGTCGTGGGTGTTGGTGGGTGGTCTGCGTGAGTCGGCGCAGGCGTTGGCGCTGGCGCCGCTTCCCGACGACGTGGACGTGTGCCTGGCTGAGGCTGAGGAGTTGATGTTCGTCCGGGATCGGATCACGTGTGCTCTTGCTGGTCGGGTGGGGCGGGTGCATGGGGTGGGGCGGCCTAAGGAGCATGGGCATGCCTCCACCCGTAGTTGGCTGCGCACGGCCGGAGGAATGACCGTGGCGGGGCGGGCCGCCTGCTCACCCTGGGCGTGGAGTTGGCGCGTCTGCCGCGGGTGCGGGAGAGGTTCGTCGCTGGGGGGTTGGCGGCGGGGGTGGTGGAGGCGATCTGCGCGGCCACCGCCCAGTTGAACGATGAGCAGGCCGCCCTGGCTGAGCCGATCTTGCTGGAGCTGGCGGGCAAGGCGGAGGTGGCCAAAGCCGGGCGTTATCTGCGCGCGGTGCTCGACCCCGACGGGGAAGACCGCGATGAGCAGGCCGGCTACACGCGGCGGTTCTTGCGGGTCCGCCCGACCCGCAGCGGCGGGCTGGAGGGGGAGTTCTGCCTGCCGCGTGAGGCGGCCGCCCGGCTGCGGGCCCTGCTGGATGCCTACGCCAAGCCGCGGGCGGAGGGTGATGACCGCCCGCCGAGCGTGCGTAACGCGGATGCGTTCATCGCGCTGCTGGAGGAGAAGATCGCCACTGAGCTGCTGGTCCTGGTCACCGCCGAATCCCTGCCCACCGATCCCGAGGACGCGGCCCACTCCCACCCCGCCCGTCCCGACGCCGCCGATCACCCCGAAGCCGCCGAGCCCGGCGAGGCCGAGGAGGCCGGAAGCGCTGACGCCCCTGCCGACGCCGACGACACCGGCGATCGCGCCCCCAGCACCCATGCCGGCAGCGGCAGCGGAAGCACTGACGCTCCTGGCGAGGGCGACGACACCGCCGACCGTGCCCCCAGCGCCTGTGCCTCCCGCGACGCCGGAGGTGCCGACGATGTGGCCGGCACCGACGCCGTCGACCCTGCCCAGGATGAGGGCCCCTGCCGTCTTGCCGATTACAGCACTGCCGAGGCAGATGCCGGTGCAGCCGCGGGTGCTGGTGTCGACAGCGCCGCCGTTGCCAAGGATGGTGACACTGTCGAGGGCGACGACATCGGGCGCGCCAAGGGCGGGGACTGCGACCGTGGTGCGGCCCACGTTGGAGCAACGCACCCGAGGCGCGCAGCAGCATGGCCCGCATGCGGTGGTAGCGCGCATTCGCCCACAGCGCCTCCGCGGACAGCGCCGCCGTCCACAGTGCCCCCGCACACAGCTTCCCCGGCCACAGCGCCTCTGCCGACAGCGCAGCCGGATCCTCCTCCCGAGGACACTGCCGCGCATCACGCCTACGCCGGGTATCGGCCTGCGGGGGACTGCAGGCATGGGCAGGGCACCCCTTTGGACCAGGCCGGCGTGCGCGGTGAGCAGTGCCAGGGACCAGGGCTGTGGCTGGGGACGGCACCGGGGTTGTTGCTGGCGACCGGGCAGATGCTGCCGGTCACCAGCGTGCACCGCCTCGCCCGCACCAGCACCCTGATGCGACTGGTGATGGACGCCGACGGGCAGGTGCTCGACATGGGCCGCAAGGTCCGCCTGGCCACCCCCGCCCAACGCAGGGCCGTGTTCGCCCGCTACGCCACCTGCTGGATCGACGGCTGCCCACTCCCGGCAACGATGTGCCAGATCGACCACGCCGACAACTGGAGCACCGGCGGCCTCACCGACCTGAAACTGCTCGGTCCCGCCTGCCAGTTCCACAACCGCGACCGCTACCGCCACCCCGACCGCTACACCCGCCGCAAGGTAGGCACCGACCGCTGGGCCTTCACCTACCACCCGGCGCGCACCAGAGCTCGGCGGCTGCGGGAATGACGACCAGACGATCCGGGGGTCGCCAGTGCGCCGTCCATAAGGCTGACCCGGCCAAGGTCCGGAAGGCCGGTCTGGTCAGCTTTGTGGGAAGCCCACTAGTCGAACAGCCCTGGCGGGGGAACGGGGGCGAGGACGGCGTCGCCGTCGCGGATGGGCGCGGCCCCCGCGACCAGGCGGGTCAGGTCCTCGTCCGCCAGGCATCGCGCCTGGGTGAGGCCGCCCGCCGCACTCCTGGTGAGTGCCTCGATCGGCAGGTCGCCGGGCGAGGCCGCCAGGACGACGTTGCCGAACCTGCGCCCTCTCAGGATGCCAGGCTCGGCCAGCAGTGCGGCATGCGGGAAGACACGGCTCACCGTGGAGGCGACCCGCTTCACGAAGGGCAGGCCCTTGCCGTCCGCCACGTTGATCAGCGCCATGCCGGAGGGACGCAGGACGCGGGCGATCTCCGCCATGTACTGGACGGTCGCCAGCTCGACCGGCATCGTCGCGCCCGAGA
Source organism: Microbispora sp. NPDC046973 (assembly GCF_040644495.1). Classification (NCBI taxonomy): domain Bacteria; kingdom Bacillati; phylum Actinomycetota; class Actinomycetes; order Streptosporangiales; family Streptosporangiaceae; genus Microbispora; species Microbispora sp. NPDC046973. The sequence goes on from NZ_JBEYWQ010000004.1 coordinate 184,770, forward strand.
ACGCGTCGAGCACGAACAGGTCGGCCGAGTCGTCCCTGAGGTCCGTCGTCGCCGCGCGGCCGTCCATCACCCGGACCTTCAGCCGGGGCACCGACTTGAGGTTGAGCTGGTCGCGTACGAGCTGGACCAGCCCGGCGTCCGGTTCCACGACGATGTGCCGGGAGCCGGGCCGCCGTGCGGAGATGTAGCGCGGGATCGTGCACGCTCCGCCGCCGATGTGGACGGCGTCGAGCGGGCCGTCGGGCAGGCAGTCGATCACGCTGGCCATGAGCTGCGTGTACGAGAAGTCCAGATAGGTGGGATCGGCCAGGTCCACGAACGACTGGGGGACGCCGTCCCTGAGCAGCATCCACCCGTCCGGCCGGTCGAGGTCGTGCAGGAGCTCCACCTCGCCGAAGGTCACCGGATAGCGGCCTGGCAACGGTTCTCTGCTCCTTGCCACCTATGGCTCCTTTCGCGTGATATGAGAACCGTATGCGGAACAGGGCCCTGCTCGCCCTCGTCATGGTCGCCGCGGCCATCTTCGTCTTCGGCGTTGCCGGACTCATTGTGTCCGGTAGGCAGGAGCCGGTCTCGGACTTCGTCGCCGCGCCGCGGGGGACGCCCGCACCCGGCGGCCCGCAGACGCTCCAGCTCCGCCCCGACACATCTCCCGAGCCGTCTCCCGCGAGCTCCCCGGAGGGCTCTCCCGACGAGACGGCCGCCGCCTACTTCCAGGCCTGGGTCAAGAGCGACTACGACGCCATGCGCGAGCTGGTGGACGAACCCCCGGACGACTTCGCGGACCAGCACCGCGAGTTCGAGGACGCCGCCCTCTCCAAGTCGCTGCGGATCACGGTCGGCAATCTCGTACGCACCGGGAACGACACAGCCGAGATCCCCTTCACCCAGGAGCGGGACGAGCAGGACGCCGGCACCTGGCGCTTCGACTCCAGCCTGCACCTGGCCGTGCGGGACCTCACCTGGAAGGTCGTCTGGACGCCGTCCGTCCTGCATCCGGAGATCCAGCCCGGCGGGAGTCTCGTCAGGACCGAGCCGGATGCCGGGCCGCTGCGGCCGGTGACGAGGGAAGGGCGGGAGTTCCCGCAGAACTCGGGCGCCGAGGCGTACCTCGACAACCTGGTGGACCAGGGGGTGGCGCCCACGACGGGCGTGGCGGTGGGATGGGCGCTGGAGGTCGACAACCCGGGCATGCCGGCGAAGACCGTCCTTTCCTACAAGCCCGAGAAGCGGCCGGTGGGCGTACGCACCACGATCGACTACGGGGTGCAAGCCGCCGCGGCCCGGGCGCTCGACGGCGTGCAGCGAGCCGCCATCGTGGCCGTACGGCCGTCCACGGGGGAGATCCTCGCGGTCGCGGACCGGCTGGGCGGCAAGGGGGCGTTCGATCTCAAGTACCCTCCCGGTTCGACGTTCAAGACGATCACGGCGGCGGCGCTGCTCAACAACGGGCTGTCTCCCGACAGCACGGTGGACTGCCCGGCGGTCTACCAGATCCCCTTCAACCGGCCGATCCACAACTACAAGGACGAGAACCACGGGACGGTCACCCTGCGGCAGGCGTTCGCCCTGTCGTGCAACACCACGTTCGCCCGGCTGACGATCGAGCGGTTGAACGGTGACACGCTGGTCGATCAGGCCAGGGCGTTCGGCTTCCGCGCGCAGGGGGACAGCGGTGACACGTGGACGTGCGGCAGCCTGCAGCGGCCGGAGATCCCCGACGCGCTCGCCGAGGACTCCTTCGGACAGGGCACGGTCGAGGCGACCCCGCTGTGCATGGCGCTGGTCGCCGCCGCCGTGGAGAGCGGGGAGTGGCGGCCGGCCCGCCCGCTGGCGGACGAGGCGCCGCAGGGCGAGCTGCGGCAGAGCGTGCCCCTGCCGTCCAACGTGGCCGAGGGGCTGCGCTCGCTGATGAGCGCGGTCACCGTCGAGGGGACCGCCGCCGGGTCGGAGCTGCCGCAGGGGGTCGCGGGCAAGACCGGCACCGCCGAGGACGGGCAGGGCGGGCAGGACCACGCCTGGTTCATCGGCTACCGGGGCGACCTCGCCTTCGCCGTGTTCGTGGAGCACGGCGGCACCGGCCGTGGCGCCGCCGTGCCCATCGCCGCCCGCTTCCTGAGGGCGCTGTAGGACCCTCAGACGCTGTGAACCTCAGACACCGGGCCAGGCGAACCGGTGCGTGTGAATCCCGAAGTAGGTGAACACCTCGGCCCTGGTGACGCCCGGCACCCGCTTGACGTGGTCGTTGAGCACGCCGAGCAGCTCGGCCGGCTCCCGGCACACCACCTCGGCGAACAGGTCGAACGAGCCCGCCGTGAGCACCACGTAGATCACCCCGGGCAGCTCGCTGATCCGGTCGGCGACCTCGTGCACGTCGCTGTCGACGCGGACGCCGATCAGCGCCATGACCGGCAGGCCCAGCGCCATCGGGTCGGTGACCCCGACGATCTGCACGACCCCCTCGTCGCGCAGCCGCTGCACCCGTTGCCGTACGGCGGGAGCCGACAGGCCGGTGGCCTCGGCGAGCGCGGTGTAGGAGGCCCGGCCGTCCCGCTGCAGCTCGCGCAGCAGGACCCGGTCGACCTCGTCCACGTTCATCCGGCGGCCGTCACGAGACCAGGTCCGCCACGGCCGCGGCGAACACCTCGTGGTGCAGGTCCACGTCGGCCTCGGTGGTGGCGGGGGACATCAGCGCCATGTTGTGGAACGGCGTGAGCAGCACGCCCCGGTTGGCCAGGTAGACGTGCAGGTAGTCGTCCAAGTCGGGGTCGCCCGCCGCGTTCGACTCGCCGCCGTTGCGCGGGGCCGGGCTGGCGAAGCGATACTCGGCGCGCGCCCCGAGCTGCGTGACCGACCACGGCAGGGCGTGCGCGTCGATCACCTCCTGGACGCCCTTGGTGAAGCGGGTCGCCAGCTCGGTCATGGCGGCGAACGCGTCGTCGGTGAGCACGTGTTCCAGCGTGGCGCGCATCGCGGCGACCGACAGGGCGTTGCCGGCCAGCGTGCCGCCGACGCCGCCCATGTCGACCAGGTCGAGCCCGTCCATCGCCTCGACGCGCGCGGCGACCTCCGCGGACAGGCCGTAGCCGCCGCTCGGGATGCCGCCGCCGACGGCCTTGCCGATCGTCACGATGTCGGGGTGCAGGTCCCACGCCTTCGTGCAGCCGCCCGGGCCCGCCGAGAACGTGTGCGTCTCGTCGTTGATCAGCAGGCTGCCGTACCGCCGGGTCAGCTCCCTGACGCCCTCCAGGTAGCCCGGCTCGGGCAGCACGATGCCGATGTTGGTGAGGGCGGGCTCCATGAGGACCGCCGCGACGTCGCCGTACGCCAGCTCGCGCTCCAGCGAGGGCAGGTCGTTGAACTCCACGACGCGCGAGGTGACGGTGGGATCGACCGGAGCGCCGACGTTGCCCTCGCGGGAGACCTGCTCGCCGTCCGGGCCGACCACGAGCAGCACCTCGTCCACGCTGCCGTGGTAGCAGTAGCTGTTCACGAGGATCTTGGGCCTTCCGGTGATCGCCCTGGCCAGCCGGATCGCCCACCGGTTGGCATCCGTGGCCGTCAGGGAGAAGCTCCAGTAGGGCACGCCGAACCGGCGGCCCAGCTCGGCGCCGACCCAGGCGGCGTCCTCGGTCGGCATCATCACGGTGGCGCCGCCCCGGCGGCCGAAGCGGTCGGCGACGGCGTCCACGGTCGCCTGAGGGGAGTGCCCGGCCATCGCGCCGGTGTCGCCGAGGCAGAGGTCGACGTACTCGTGGCCGTCCAGGTCGGTGACGCGGGCGCCGCGGGCCTCGGCCAGGTAGAGCGGGAAGCCCGCGGCCGTCTTGTTCATCCACGTCATCGGCACGCCGCCGAACAGGTGGCCTCTCGCCTGCTCGTACGCGGCGGCCGAGCGCGGGTTGCGCTGCCGGAACGCGTCGCGCTCGCGGTCGAGCAGCCGGGCCAGGCGAGTACGGTCGATCATCATCCCTGCCTCAGAAAAGATCGCTGAAATCCGCCCTCACAACGGAATCTGAAGCAAAAGTACACAAGGACGTCTTATTCGTCACCTATGGCGTCCAGTGTCCGCCGCAACCCCTCCACGATCGCGGCCAGCCCGACCTCGAAGGACAGGTCCGCCGGCGGGCGTCCGCTCGCGGCCGCGGCGTCGTCGCGGGCGCGCACCGTGGCGGCGAAGACCGGGACCTGCGCGGCCAGCGGCCCGGCGTCGAACATGTCGGGCGGCGCCACCAGGTCGAGCGCCGAGCCGAGGATGAAGGACTCCACGGCCACCATGACCGGGATGACCGTCGCCTCGGGCCAGCCGCCGCGCCGCAGGCCGGCGACGACCTCCTCGTACATCCGCAGCGTCCGCAGGGCTCCGGTGATCGGCAGCGTGGCCAGCAGCGAGATCGCGGGCGGGTGCGCGGCGAACGCGTCGCGGTAACCGTGGGCCCACGACACCAGCGCCTCGTCCCACGGCCGCTCGGCGAACATCGAGGCGTCGATGGCGTCGGAGACGATCTCGCGGACCGCGGCCAGGATGTCGTCCTTGCCGCTCACGTGGTTGTAGAGCGAGGACGGCCGCACGCCCAGCCGTCCGGCGAGGGCCGCCATGGAGAAACCCTCGGCTCCGGCGTCGTCGATGAGGGCCAGCGCGGCCCGCGCGATGGCCTCCCTGCTCAAGACCGGCTTCACCGGCCGTCCCACCCGCCGCCGCATTCGGCCCGCAGCCCCTTCCGCTTTGCCTCTCGACAACCTATCCTCATCCCACTAAACGAACGTCATTCGATTTATCGGGACGCCCATGTCGCGCACCCTGTTTCGCCGCACCCTCTTCCACGGCGGCACCATCTGGACGGGCACCGGCACGACGACTGATGCCCTGTCCGTACGGGACGGCCGGATCGAGGCACTCGGAGCCGCCGCCCTGGCTGGAAGCCATGACGATCGGGTCGACCTGCGCGTAGACCTGGGCGGCGGGATGCTGTTGCCGGCCTTCGGCGACGGCCACTGCCATCCCGACCACGCCGGGTTCGAGGCGATGGGCCCGCGGGTCAGAGGGCTGGGCACGGTCGAGGAGATCGTCGAGGAGGTCCGCCGCCACGCCGACGCGCATTCGGAGAGCGAGTGGATCATCGGTGGCGGCTATGACGCCACGATCGTCCCGGACGGCCTGTTCGACGCCCGATGGCTGGACGAGGCGGTGCCCGACCGCCCGGTCGCGCTGCGGGCCTGGGACTACCACACGTTGTGGTGCAACTCCGAGGCCATGCGGCGGGCCGGTCTGGACGCCTCGACGCCCGACACGCCCCACGGCCGGTTCGCCCGCCGTCCGGACGGTGGGCTGCTCGGAACCATGATCGAGTGGGACGCGGTGGACGCGGTCCTCGCCGCCGCTCCCGCCCGCACGACCGAGGATCTCGTCACCGCGCTCGCCACCGCCACCGAGGCGTACGCCGAGGCCGGGGTCACGTGGATCCAGGACGCGTGGGTGGAGCACGGCACGGTCGAGGCCTACGTGGAGGCGGCCCGCCGCGGGCTGCTGGCGACCCGGGTCAACCTCGCCTTCCGCGCCGATCCGGTGCGGTGGCGCGAGCAACTCGCCGAGTTCGCCGCCGACCGGGAGCGGGTGCGGGCGCTCGGGCACGAGGGGCTGACGGCCGGCACGGTGAAGTTCTTCGTGGACGGCATCCTGGAGAACCGCACGGCGTCGCTGCTGGCGCCGTACAGCGACGATCCCTGCACCCGGGGCATGCCCGTCTGGCCGTACGGCGACCTGCTGGAGGCCCTGACGGCCGTGGACGCGATGGGCCTGCAGGCGCACCTGCACGCGATCGGCGACGCGGGCATCCGCACCGCGCTCGACGCGATCGAGCACGTGACGCGGGTGAACGGCCCGCGCGACCGCAGGCCGGTGATCGCCCATGTGCAGGTGCTGGCGGAGGAGGACCTGCCGCGGTTCGCCCGGCTCGGCGTGATCGCCAACCTCCAGCCCCTGTGGGCGCGCACCGACCCCCCGATGAGGACGCTGACCTTTCCCAGGATCGGACCGGAGCGGGCCCGGCGGCAGTACCTCATCGGCTCGATGCTGCGGGCCGGGGTGCGCGTGTCCTTCGGCAGCGACTGGCCGGTGAGCGACCACCGCCCGCTGGCCGGGCTGCCGGTCGCGGTGACGCGGGAGAACGCCGAGCGCGAGCCGTCAGGCGGCTGGTTGCCCGAGGAGCGCATCGGCATCGAGGAGGCGCTGTCGGCGTACACCGCGGGGGTGGCCCACCAGGCGTTCGCCGAGGAGGAGCGCGGCACCCTGGCCCCCGGCAAGGCGGCCGACCTGGTCTGGCTGGATGGCGACGTCCGGCGGACGGACCCCCATGACATCGCGGAGACGACGACCGTCCTCGGCACGTGGGCGGCCGGCGTGAGAATCTTCCCCCCAGCCAACAGGAGTGGCGCATGACCGAACCCGCCGGACTGAAGCGCGTCCTCGGCGTCCCCGGACTGACCTTGTTCGGGCTGACCTACCTCGCCCCGGTCGCCGTCTTCACCACCTACGGCGCCGTCACCCAGGTCACCGAGGGCCACCTGCCGGCGGCCTACGTGGTCGCCCTCGTGGTCATGCTGTTCACGGCGTTCAGCTACGGCAGGATGGCCAGGGCGTTCCCCACCGCCGGGTCCGCCTACACCTACACCCAGCAGACCTTCGGCGGCCACATCGGCTTCATGACCGGGTGGACGCTGATGCTGGACTACCTGTTCCTCCCGATGATCAATTTCCTGCTCATCGGGATCTACCTCAACAGCCAGTTCCCCGAGGTGCCCCAGTGGATCTTCACCCTGGCGGCGCTGCTGCTGGTGCTCGTGCTCAACGTCGTCGGCATCACGGTGATGAACCGGGTCAACGTCCTGGTCGTCGGGCTGTCGGTGGTGCTGATCGCGGTGTTCGCCGCGCTGTCGCTGAAGCACCTGGCCGGGCACCCCGCGCCGTCCCCCTTCGCCCCCTTCACCCCGGGGCCGGGCGTGTTCGCGGGCGCGGCGATCCTGGCGCTGAGCTTCCTCGGGTTCGACGCCGTCTCGACCTTGTCGGAGGAGGCGAAGGAGCCCCGCCGGGCGATCCCGCGCGCCATCGTGCTCACCACGCTCATCGGCGGCCTGCTGTTCGTCCTGGTCGCGTGGATGGGGAGCCTCGTCCACCCCGGGTACGACGACTTCGCCGATGCGGACACGGCCGGTGTGGACATCATGTCCGCGCTCGGCGGCGCCGCGTTCGAGACGATCTTCGTCGGGATCTACGTGGTCGGCGCCTTCGGGTCGGCCATGACCACCCAGGCGAGCGTCTCGCGCATCCTCTACTCGATGGGCCGCGACGGCGTGCTGCCTCGCGCGGCCTTCGCCCGGCTGCACCCGCGCTTCCGCACCCCGATCGTCGCGACGGCCGTGGTGTCGGCGGTCTCGCTCGTCGCGCTGTTCATCAGCCTGGACAACGCCGTGGTCATGGTCAACTTCGGCGCGCTCATCGCCTTCTCCATGGTCAACCTCACGGTCGTCAAGCACTACCTGTTCGACGGGGGCCGCCGCTCGGCCGCCGACCTGGTCCGGTACGGCCTGGTCCCGCTGGTGGGCTTCGCGCTGACGATCTGGCTGTGGACCAGCCTCTCGGGCGTCACGTTCACGGTCGGCCTGATCTGGATGGCGGCGGGCTTCGTCTATCTGCTCGCGCTGACGAGGATGTTCAGCCGCAGGCCGCCCGTGATGAGCTTCTCGGACGCGGAACCTACCCTTACGGCCTGAAAAATGTCCTCTTGGGGTGCTATTAGAGCGAAAACTCTTCACATGAACGGCCGGATATGAGGGAATCATCTCGTTTCCCAGCGTGACGCGGAGGCGAAATGGACCCCACCACTGTGCACGACGCCCTCGCACGGCACCTGCTCGTGGACGGCTACCGTCTCGTGCTCGACCTGGACAGGAGCGCCGGCTCCTGGCTGGTCGACGCCCGCGACGGCCGGAAGTACCTCGACTTCTACACGTTCTTCGCGTCGTCGCCGCTCGGGGTGAACCCGTTCGCCGGCGACCCGGAGTTCGTCGCACTGCTCGGCCGGGTGGCCGCCAACAAGCCGGCCAACTCCGACATGTACACCGTCCACCTCGCCGAGTTCGTGGAGACGTTCCGGCGGGTGCTCGGCGACCCCGAGCTGCCGCACCTGTTCTTCGTCGAGGGCGGGTCGGCGGCCGTGGAGAACGCGCTCAAGTGCGCCTTCGACTGGAAGAGCCGCTGGAACGAGGCCCACGGCCGCCACCCCGGCCTCGGCACCCGGGTCCTCCACCTCACCCGGGCCTTCCACGGCCGCGGCGGCTACACGCTCTCGCTCACCAACACCGACCCCGTCAAGACCGACAGGTTCCCCCGGTTCTGCTGGCCACGCATCGACGTCCCCGCCGTCCACTTCGGGGACGTCGAGCGGGCGGAGGAACGGGCGCTGGCACAGGCCAGGGAGGCGTTCGAGCGGTTCCGCCACGACATCGCCTGCTTCATCGCCGAGCCGATCCAGGGCGAGGGCGGCGACAACCACATGCGCCCCGAGTTCCTCCAGGCGATGCAGGCGCTCTGCCACGAGTACGAGGCCCTGTTCGTCGTGGACGAGGTGCAGACCGGCGTCGGCCTGACCGGCACCCCCTGGGCCTACCAGCAGCTCGGCCTGGCCCCCGACATCGTGGCCTTCGCGAAGAAGGTCCAGGTGGGCGGCATCATGGCGGGCCGCAGGGTGGACCTCGTGCCCGACAACGTGTTCCGGGTCAGCGGCAGGATCAACTCCACCTGGGGCGGCGGCCTGGTCGACATGGTGCGTTCCCGCCGGATGCTGGAGATCATCGAGCGGGACGCCCTGATCCCGAGGGCGGCCATCCTGGGCGAGAAGCTGCTGGGCGCCCTCCAGGGTCTGGAGGCCGAGGGGCTGGTCGCCAACGCGCGTGGACGCGGGCTGATGTGCGCCTTCGACGTCCCCGACCCCGGCGGGCTGGTCGCCCGGCTCCGGGAGGAACGGGCGATCCTGGCCCTGCGGTGCGGCGAGCGGTCCGTACGGCTACGCCCTGCCCTGTCCGTCCAGCCGGACGAGCTTGAGTACGGCCTGGCCGGGCTGCGCGCCGTCCTCGCCGGGGATCTGGCCGGGGGCTGACGGCGCCGGTGGCGCGGGTTCGCCGCGCCAGCGGCAGATGGCCGTCATCCTCGAGTCCACGCCCAGCTTCGCGTAGATGCGGTTGACGTGGTTCTTCACGGTCTTCTCGCTCAGGAACAGCAGCCGTGCGATCTCGCCGTTGGAGTGACCGGTCGCGATCAGCTCCATGACCTCGGCTTCCCGCTTGCTCAGCCCCATTGCGGTGCGGTCGTCGATTCTCATCCGGCCTCCGTAGAAGACGATCAGAGATCGCCGAGGCCCCCGCACGGCGGTTGTGAGGCAGCATAACCCGCAACGTCCACGTTTGGGGAAAAGTGCACTGACTTGCCCGGGTCAATGCCCCCCATGGACGGTGACGGTTTCGAGGTGCGGATCGGCGGCGATCTCGGCCGCCGTGAAGCGCTCGGTCACCCACCCGCCGCGCGAGAACAGGGCCGTCTGGTCGGTGTGGTGGGGCGAGGAGGGGTCGGCGGACAGGGAGTAGGTGAGGACGGTACGCGTGCGGGGGCCGCCGGGAGTGAGCGCGACGGCCATCATGAAGCTGGATCCGGTGTTCACCTCCGGGTAGCGTCCGTCCGTGCCCAGCGGTCCGCCCGTGCGCACCCGGTCGAAGCAGCCCTCCCCTTCGGTGCAGCCGGGAATCGGGATCGAGGAGTAGCTCTGCGCCTGCCCGGGGGTGAGCGTCAGCGGGATCCGGTTGGACCGGAAGAACAGCACGGCGTCGGCGAGTGCCTGCCGTACGGCCGGGTCGTCGATCTTCAGCCCGCGCGGGGTGGTCAGCGGGCGGGCGGGGTCGAACGGCACCCGCCACGGGCTGAAGACCGGCTCTCCCGGTCGGGTGGGACGGCCCAGCCGGATGAAGAACTCGCGCCACAGAACGGCGCCCTCGCCGTCCAGGGTGGCCCGTCCGTTCCACTTCTCCAGCGTCCGGCAGGCCTCGCGCACGTCCGTCTCAGGGCCCGAAGAAGAGCGGTGGGTGCGGCACAGCTTCAGCAGGTCGTCGCGCATGAGCTCGAAGGTGAGGTTGCGCTTGCCGCGCACCGTGGCCTGCAGCGTCTCCAGGGTGAAGCCGGGCGCGCCGAGCCCGTCGGTCCCGGACAGCCGCTGGGCGATCATGTCGAGGCCGACCCGGGGGCGCGGCTCCAGGTCGGTGCCCGTCTCGCCGTACGCCTTGGGAAAGCCGGTGAGCGGCTTGTCCGGGTTCGTCATCCAGTAGGTGTTGTTGGAGTTGGCCACGTAGTCGGCGCGCGTCAGCTTCGGCTGGCTGCCCGGCCCGAAGATGCCCGGCACGACGGCGTCGCCGTCCCTGCCCCACAGGCACGCGGAGGTCGAGCCGTCCAGGATGTACTCCTCGAGGCCGGGAACGGGCGACGGCACGGCACAGCGCTTCGCCTCGGCGTCGGTGACGTGGGGGACGACCGAGGTGTCGGCGAAGTAGGCGGTCCCGCTCGCGTCGGTGGCGAGGGTGTGGACGAACGGCATCCCCTGGTAGGTCCGCTGGGCCTTGCGCAGTTCGTCGAGGCTGCCCGCCCTGGCCATCGCCAGCCATTCGTCGGCCGCCCGCAGGTTGGCCGCGTTGGCGTCGGCCAGCGCGTACGCGGCCTCGTCGGTCTGCCCGACCGCGAGCACCGGGCCGTAGCGCGAGGTGAGGAGCGTGTGGCCGGAGACGGTGCCCTCCGGCATCGTGACCTCCACCTCCTGCTCGCCCATCGGCTCCGCACGGCCGTCCACCACATAGCTGTGGCCGTCCGCGAGTTTCAGGCGGTAGACGGTGAAGTGCTGGGCGTGGGAGACGGTGTGGGTCCAGGCGACCTTGGCGTTGTGGCCGATCTGGACGACCGGGGTGCCGTACAGGCTGCCGCCGGAGACGTCGAGCACGCCGGGGATGGTGAGCTGGACCTGGTAGAAACGCCGGATCCCCTGCCAGGGAAAGTGCGGGTCGGCCAGCACCATGCCGCCGTTCCCGCGCGTGGCCTGTCGGCCCAGGGCCCAGCCGTTGCTGCCCGCGGCCGGCTTGGGCTTCGGTCCTTCGGATTCGGCTATCCCGGTTATCGCCTCCTTCAGGCTGGAGCTCGAGACCATGCGGTCGAGGTCGAGCAGGTTGTTCCACATATCGGTGGCGGTGATCGGGCCGACCCACGCCTTGCCCCGGCACCTGGGGTCGGGCAGGTTCGCCACCCCGGTGTCCTCCAGGTAGCGGTTGTATCCGGCGACGTAGCCGTCGACCAGGCGGCGCAGCTCGTCGCTCGGGCCGACCGGCGCGGGCCGGGCCAGCAGACGCCGTACGACGCCCGAGCCGGCGACGCTCTTGTAGTAGACGTCGCTGGCGAGGTTGGCGACCGGCTTGGCCGGGTCGTCCGACTCGGCCTTCGGGCCGAAGTAGCGGGAGCGCTCGCCGCGCAGCGTCACCACCCAGGAGGCCAGCGTGCACAGGTTGTCCTGGGCGAAGGCGTAGCCGTACCCGAATCCGAGGCCGCCGTAGTCCTTGGCGGTGATGTGCGGGATGCCGTACTCGGTGCGCCGGATCGTGGCCGAATAGCCCTCAGCGGCGGCCGCGGCGGGCATGGGGGACACGGCGGGGGCGAGTAAGGCCAGCGCGATCACCAGTGGCCTGATCTTCATCGATCTCCTATTCGAAACGCGCGTTGTCGGGTGTGGTCATGCGCCGCAGCAGCGGCAGCGTCGTGAGGATCACCAGGAGGGAGGCGGCCAGACCACCGCCGAGAGAGGCGAAGTAGACGGGTCCCGGCATCGCGATCGACGCGCTCTTCATCGCGAGGGCGTCGATGAGCGGCTCGGCGACGCCGAAGCCGGCGCCGGCGGCGAGCGCGGCGGCCAGCACGAGCGGCAGCGCCGACTCCAGCAGCACCACCGCGGCCAGGGTGCGCGTGGGCGTGCCCGCCAGCCGCAGCAGGGTGAACGGCTGCCTGCGCTCCACCAGCCCGCCGCCGGCCGCCACCACCAGGCCGCAGGCGCCGGCGACCAGGGTGAGCCCGACCATGGCCAGCGCGACGTTCTCCGCCCTGGTGTACAGGTCCGCCCTGACCTCGGCGACCTCGGCGAAGGTCATCGGCGCCTCGACGGTGTAGTCGGCCAGCAGGGTGCGCAGCCGCTCCAGTGTCGCCGGATCGGGCGGGGTGATCATGACGGCCGCCAGGTCGAGCCCGTCGGCGGAGACGGCCGGGCTGGCCGGGCCCGCCAGCGGAAGGAGTCTGTCGACGGTGAGGGGGTTGTCGGCGCCCACGATGCGGGCGAAGTTGCCCGCCACCGCCCGGGCGCCCCTGCCGTCGATGTTCACAGGGCATCGGCCGAGCACGGGGAAGCGGGCCAGATCGGAGCACTCGACGACGTACGGCGCGGGCGGCGGGCCGTCGGGCCGCGGGGGGACGACGTCCATGTCCGCCCTGGCATAGATCGGCAGCACGTCCACCCCCGGGCGGGCGCGCAGCCGGGCGAGCAGCTCCGTCCCCGCCCGCGGTGACAGGCCGGAGACGCCGGGCCGGGAGAACCTGGCGCCGAGGACGTCGTTGAGCGCGCCCCCGGCCACCTTCTGCTGGCCGGCGACCACCGCCGGCACGAGGGCCGCGATCGTCGTCCCGATGAACACCGCCAGCACCAGTCCGCTCACCGATCTGAAGGCGGTCTTCGGATCGGCGGCCAGGCGTCGCGCGGCCAGCAGCGTCGCCCCGCCCCGGGTCAGCCGGGCGGCCAGGCGTGCGGCGACCATGGTCAGCCAGGGGCCGGCCAGCATCAGCCCGCCCATGACCAGCGCGAGCGCGAGGACTGCCAGCAGGTCGTCGGGCTTGCCGTTCCGGTACACCGGGCCCGCGAACATCCCCAGCCCCGCCAGCAGCGGGATCACCCGCCACGCTCGCGGCGGGGACGCGGCGGTCTTCCGCGCCACGCCGAGCGGCGAGATGCGCACCCGGCGCAGCGACCACAGCGCGGCGCCGGCCGCCACGACCGGCACGCCGCCGAGCACGGCCGCGTACTGCCAGAGGTGCGGGGCGACCAGCTCGGGGAAGAACCGGGCGCCGGTGATCCGCACCCCGGCCACGGCCGGCCGTACGAGCTGGAAGATCGCGAGGCCGGCCAGTGCGCCGGCCAGCGCGCCCAGCGCGGCGTCCACCGCCGCGAGCACGTTGACCTGCCGCGTGGTGGCGCCGACCAGGCGGATCGCGGCGAAGCGGGTCTCGCGGCGCGCCGCGGCCAGCCGGGTGGCGGTGCCCACGAGCACCAGCAGCGGGACGATCAGCCCGACGGCGGCGACGCCGAAGCCGAACCGGTAGACGTCCCCGCTGTCGTCGACCGCGGGCAGGGTGGAGACCGCGGAGACCATGTCGACCTGCCTGGCGCCGGGCATGGCGGCGACCTGGTCCGGCGTCCGTCCGACCACGATGACCAGCTCGTCGGGGCCGGACAGCGCCGCGTCGCCGATCAGACCGGCGCGCGTGCCGGGGAAGCGGGCGGCCAGCTCCTCACGCGGCGCCGCGTCCAGCAGCGCGGCGAGCGCGGGCGAGGCGTAATACTGCCCCGGGCCGGGCATATGGGACAGGCCGGGGACGACCGGCGCCCGCGTGCCGAGCGCGGCGGCGTCGAGCCTCTTGATCGTGCGGCCCGCGTAGAAGTCCTCGTGGTAGTTCCACAGCGCGCCGTCGGCCGTCGCGTCGAGGGCCCAGCCGCTGGGCGCGGAGCCGGTCGTGCACTCCCAGCAGGGGCGGTCGTCGGTGGCCTGGAAGGCGTTGAACAGCGACAGTGTGGCCAGCAGCACCGCGACGCCGGCCGCCACCCCGACGACGATCAGCGCCAGTCTGGCCGCCGCCTCCCTGCCGCTGCTCAGCGACAGCCGCAGGCCCAGCCGGATCATCGGACGGCCCCGGTCGTGTACGGGTCGCAGACACGGCCGTCGCGCACCACGACCTCCCGGTCGGCGCAGGCGGCCACCCGGGCGTCGTGGGTCACCACGATCACGGTGGCGCCCTCCTCGCGGGCCAGGCCCACCAGCAGGTCCATCACGTGCTCGCCGGTGAGCGTGTCCAGCGCGCCGGTCGGCTCGTCGGCGAACACGACCCGCGGCCGGGTGACCAGCGCCCTGGCGATCGCGACGCGCTGCACCTGCCCGCCGGACAGCTCCCCGGTGCGCCGGCCGCCCAGGTCGGCCAGCTCCAGCCGCTCCAGCCATTCGGCCGCCCGCCGCTCGGCGTGCCTTCTCTTGGTACGGCCCAGCAGCAGCGGCAGCATCACGTTGTCGGCCGCGGTCAGCTCCGGCACGAGCTGGCCGAACTGGAAGACGAAGCCGAAGGCGGTGCGCCGCAGCTCGCTGCGTCGGCCGTCGTCCAAGGTGTCGAGGCGGCGTCCGTCGAACCGGACCTCGCCGCTGTCGGGCGTGAAGATGCCGGCCAGGCAGTGCAGCAGCGTCGACTTTCCGGAACCGCTGGGACCCATGATCGCCACGACCTCGCCCGCGGCCACCGACAGGTTCGCCTCCCGCAGTGCGGGCGTGCTGCCGTAGGAGCGGCTGACCCCACGGGCCTCGATGATCACGACGCACGCACCATCTCGGCCAGAGCCCCCAGCCGGGCCTGGGTGACGTCGATCCACCGCAGGTCCGCCTCCAGGTGGAACATGGCGTGGTCGGCCAGCAGGGCGTCGGTCAGGGAGCCGCCGCGCTTGACCTCCGTCAGTTCCCGCATGCGCCGCATGTGCGTGGCGCGCTGCGCATCCAGGTAACCGGCGGCGTCACGGCCCAGCATCAGCGCCAGCACGACCTTGGTGAACAGCACCGTCTGCAGGTAGGGCTCGGCCGCGACCGGCTCGGCCAGCCACGTGACGACCTCCTGCCTGCCCAGGGGGGTGATGGCGTAGCGCTTGCGGTCGGGCCCGTCGCCCGGTTCGCTCTGCCCGGTGACCTTGCCGTCCCTGGCCAGGCGGCCGAGCGTGGAGTACACCTGCCCGAAGGGCAGCGGCCTGCCCCGGCCGAAGAAGGTGTCGTAGTCGCGTTTCAGGTCGTATCCGTGGCTCGGCTCCCGCTCCAGCAGGCCGAGCAACGCGAGGGGAACGGTCATGCCCGCACTCTATACGCCGAGTGTATATACGCGGGGAATAAGGGCTCATAAAAAAACGAACGGCCGGTCCGTACGGACCGGCCGTTCGCGTTGGGGTGAGTGATGGGACTTGAACCCACGACATCCAGGACCACAACCTGGCGCTCTGCCAGCTGAGCTACACCCACCATGTCCGCCGTTCGAGGCGTACGAAGAAAGTGTAGCGGTATTTCGGAGTCCTCCGCGCCCTCAATACCGCTCGCCCTCCGGGTCAGGGCCCGGAGACGGCCTCCGCGACCTCGCGGGCGGTGGCGGAGTCGGGGCCGGGCTGCGGCACGAAGACCGCGGCGCGGTAGTAGCGCAGCTCCCGGATGCTCTCGGTGATGTCGGCCAGTGCGCGGTGCCCGCCCTGCTTCTCGGGGGAGGCGAAGTAGACCCGGGGATACCAGCGACGGGCCAGCTCCTTGATCGACGAGACGTCGACCATCCGGTAGTGCAGGAACGTGTCCACCAGCGGCATGTCCCGGGCGATGAAGGCGCGGTCGGTCGCGATCGAGTTGCCGCACAGCGGCGCCTTCTTGGCCTCGGGCACGTGGGAGCGGATGTAGTCGAGCACGACGGCCTCGGCCTCCGCCAGGGTCACCCCCGTCGCGAGCGCCCGCAGCAGTCCCGAGGCCGTATGCATCTCCCGCACGACCTCGGACATCTGCTCCAGCGTCTCGGCGGGGGGCTTGATGACGACGTCCACGCCCTCATCCAGCTGGTTCAGCTCGCTGTCGGTGACGATACAGGCCACCTCGATCAGCGCGTCACGGCCGAGGTCGAGCCCGGTCATCTCACAGTCGATCCAGACCAGCGGGTCAGTCATGGCTCAAGAGTAATGCTGAAGGGTAATGCGGACGTCACTGAGACTGAAGCGAGTCCTCCACGCGCTTGATGACCGACTGGTCCAGGTTGTCCGGCACCGAGACGTACAGCATCGCGGGACGGGCGTTCTGACCGCGGTCGACGAGGACGATCGCGCCCTTCTCCTTCTTCCACTGCAGCTTGTTGGCCTCGGCGACCTTGGTGAAGTCCATCTCGAACTCGATGACCCAGCCCTGCTTGCCGCTCACGGTCAGCGCCTCGTTGCGCAGGATCTTGCGCTCGTGCTGGATGCCGTAGAAGACCTGGTCGTAGGTGAGCAGCAGCGCCTGGGACAGCTGCCCCAAACCCTGCGGGCCGCTGTAGGGGAAGATCTGGGGCACCTCGGCCGTGTAGACGCTGCCCACCCAGTCGCCGCCCCTGCCGTCGTAGTTCGCCTGGGAGGTCGCCTGGCAGCCGCTCGTCCACAGCGGCATCCTCTGGTCGGCGGGGTCGT
This sequence comes from Microbispora sp. NPDC046973, assembly GCF_040644495.1. Lineage (NCBI taxonomy): Bacteria > Bacillati > Actinomycetota > Actinomycetes > Streptosporangiales > Streptosporangiaceae > Microbispora > Microbispora sp. NPDC046973. The sequence goes on from NZ_JBEYWQ010000004.1 coordinate 201,326, forward strand.
TGATGTTCTTCGACTCCGGCACCTGCCACTTGTCGCCCGGGTACGCGTACGACAGGCCGGTCACCGGGTCCTTGATGCGGTCACCGGACGGCTGGGGGAGCTGGGGCAGCGGCGGGGTGGACTGCTGCGGTTCCTGCTCGGGCGGCACGGTCTGGTCGAGCTGCGGGGCCGTCGCGGTGGTGTCCGGCCGGGCGAGGGCCGTGCCGGCGCGATCGCGCAGGACGATGACCGCACCGCCGATGACCAGCGCGAGCACGACCACCGCAGCGACGCCGCCCACGATCCACGGCCAGACCGGCGCCGTACGCCTCGGCGCGCCGAACTCGGGTATCGGAAGCTGCGCCGTCTGGTTCGCAGGTCCCCACTGGGGCTGTGCCCACTGCGGGGCCTGCTGAGCCTGCTGCGGGGCTTGCTGAGGGGCCTGCTGCGGGGCCTGGGGCGGCGCCCCGGCCTCCTGCCCGGGAGCGTGGGTGGCGTCGGTCCACTGGGTGCCGTCCCACCAACGCAGGAGAGGGGAGCCGTACGGGTCCGGATACCAGCCGGCGGGGGTCGTCGTCATGCGCGCCACACTAATGAAATCAGCATTTGTAGGTGAAACTTGCCTTGTCCTGGATCGCCTTTCCGGTCGTCGTCGGGGACAGGACGCGGAGCGTGGCCGTGCCCTTGAACGATCCCGATCCGGTCACCTTCCAGTGCAGGGGGAGGTTCACCGACGTGTCTCCCGAGGAGACCCGCTGCTCCTGCTCAAGCGGCTTGCGGTCGTCGCTGCGAATCCAGAGGTAGCGGATCGTCCCGGCCTCGCCGTTGGTCGTGACGACGCCCACGAAATCGGCTCTGCCGTCGCAGCGCACCGTCTTCTTGGGCGCCTTGACGTCGACGTCGTTCACCGCGAGCGGCGCGCCGGGCGCCTGGCGCAGCCACAGGATCACCGCCGCGATCAGGATCGCCAGCAGCAACGTCCCCGCCCACGCCGTCGAACGCCTCCTGCGCCGCCGGGGAGCCGGACCGCCAGGGTGGGTGGCCGTGACGGCGTCGGACGTCTGCCCGGCCCGCCAGATCTGCGCGGCCGTGGTCTCGGTCGGGACCCCGGGCCCGAACCGCATCATCACGTCGCCGGGGCCGTCCGCCGCATCCGGGAGGTCGAGCAGGGTCACCGCCTCCCCGCCGGAAGAGCCGGCCGCCGCGCCGACGGGAGGTTCGGGGGACGCGGGCGCGGAGAGGCCGTGTGCCGCCTGGGCCAGCCGCTCCCTGCCTATGCCGGGGAACGCGTCGCGCTCGGCGAGCAGGGTGTCTCGCGCGGCGGCCAGCCCGTGGGCCGTCGCGGCGGCGGACGCGCGTCGCAGCGCCGCCGCGGCGTGTCCCTGGGCGCAGTTGGCGGCCAGCGCGCCGGCGAGCGCGGCCCAGGCCGCGACGTCCTGCTCCGCGGACGCGTGCTCGCCCCGCAGCGCCCGCAGCAGGCCGCGTTCGGCGAGCAGCACCGAGCCGTCCTCCCCGATCACGACGGTCCCGGCGTGCAGCGCGCCGTGGGCTCCGTGGGCCGGCCCGGCGGCGTGCACGGCGAGCAGCGCCTGCGCGGTCTCCAGGAGAACGGTCGCCGCGCCGCCCGGGTCCAGGCGGCCGGCCGCCATGAGGTCGGCGACGGACGGCGTCGCCCGTGCGGTGATCAGCCAGACCTCGTCACGGGCCGCCACCAGGTCGATCACGGGCAGCAGCCCGATCGGGCCGCCTCCCTGGAGACGCACGTCGGCGCCGACCGCCGCGACGAGCCGTTCGCGTGCCTCGGCCGTCGCGACGGCCCGGGGATCGAACCGCAGGACACCGGACGGCCGTCCGTCGGGGGAGACGGCGTCCGCCCAGGTGCCGACCTCGCTTGGCCGGGTGCGGCCGGTGAGCCGGTGTCCCGCGACCGTCACGCCTTCTCGCATCTACCGCCGCCTTCGGTGCCGTCCCCGCACGCGTCCCATGGCCAGTGTGGCGGGAACGAGGCCGGTCGTCACCAGGGCGGCGGCGAGCCCACCCGTCGGAGTCTCCGGAGGAGGAGCGGGCGAAAGCGTCAGCACGGGCGGGTCGTCGGGGCTGCTGGGCGGCGTGGAAGGCTGCGTCGGCGAGGGCTGGCTGGTGGAGGGCTGCGTCGTGGGCCGGGTGGTGGGCCGCGTCGTGGGCGGCCTGCTGGTCTGGACGGGGCTGGGCCGCGTGGTCGTCTGCGGGTTGCCGCGCGGATCCACCGTGACCGAGTCGTCCGAGGGCACGGGCTTGGGCGAAGGCCTCGGCTTCGGGGTGCGCCTGACGGTCGGCGTGGGCTTCGGCGGCTTCGCGCTCGCCGAGGGGCTGGGCCTGGGGGTCGTCCGCTCGGTCGCGCTGGGCCGCACGGCCGGCGTCGGCGGAACGCTCGGCTCGGGGCTCGTGGCCGCCGGGGTGGGGGTGGCGTCCTCGGGCTCCTCCGTGGGCTCGTCGCCGGAGTCGTCCTCCACCTCGATCGACGAGGGATCGACCGCGGGCGGGCTCGACGTCTCGATCGTCGTCCCGGCCTGCAGGGTGGTGCCGCTGCTCATGGTCTGGACGAGCGCCACCGTTCCGCCCGCGATCACGACCATCCCGGCCAGGGTCAGGCCGATCTTCATACGGGTCTGGCTCAGCAGGCCGCCGAGCCTCGTCTCGGCCAGTGCGGTGCCGGCCTCGGGGGCGTTCTCCCTCAGCGGGAAGAACGGCACGAGCAGCCCGGCGAGCGCCGCGAGCCGGCGCCGTCCGCGCTCCTCCCAGGCCGGGCCGTAGGCGCCGGAGGCGACGGCCTCGAGCTCCCGCACGAACTCCTCGGCCGACGCGAACCGGTCCTCCGGCCGCTTGGCCATGCCGCGCTCCACGAGGTCGCGCAGCGGGGGCGGCACCTCGTCGACCGGAGGAGGGGTCGCCTGGTGCTGGCGGGCCAGCGCGGCCATGTTCTGCGCCCGGAACGGCCGGCCGCCGGTGAGGCACTCGAAGAAGACGACCGTGGCGGCGTAGACGTCGCTCGCCGGTCCGGCCTTGCCGCCCGACCACTGCTCCGGGGCCATGTACGGCGGCGTCCCGGCCGCACTGACCCCCTCGCCGGCCTGCGCCGCGATGCCGAAGTCGACGAGCTTGCTGGTGCCGTCGGCCTCGACCATGACGTTCTCGGGCTTGTAGTCGCGGTGGACGACACCGATGGAGTGCGCCGCGGCCAGGCCGAGCAGCGAGCCCTTGAGCACGGTGAGCGCGGCCTCGGGACCGGTCGGGCCCTCCGAGCGGAGCATCGCGCGCAGCGAGACGCCGTCGATGAGCTCCATGACGATGGCGGCGCCGCGCGCGGTCTCGACGTACTCGTAGAAGCGCGCCGCGTGGGGGTTGGGATCCATCGCGGCGAGCAGGCGGGCCTCGTGCCGGAACCGGGCGACGAAGTGGAGGTCCGCCATCATCTCGTCGGACAGGTACTTGATCGCCACAGGGATGTCGTCGGCGTCGTGCCGCGCGAGTATCACTCGCCCGGCGCCCCCCGTGCCGAGTTCACGTATCTCCGTATAGCCGGGGACGCGCCAGGCGCCCGTCTGGCCGTGCATAACGGTCTGTCTCCTCATCGCCTGGGGCCCCCGCCAAATGACGAGACCGTAGCTTAGTGACGACCTTGCGACTGCGATGAAAAGTCACGATTTAGTCAGAATGAGTTGTCAATAATCGTCTGAGGCTATTTGATGCACGAATCCGTCTGCCGGGTGATCGCGGAGGCGCCGCCCGCCGCGGCCGGGGAGGTCGACGCGGTCACCGCATAGGAGTCGCAGGGCCATCGGGAGTAGGTGTACGAGGCCGTGACGGTGTAGCTCGTCTTGCCCGACAGGTTGAAGGTCCGGATGGCCGCCGTGGAGCCGCCGGTCGTCCAGGTGAGGTCCAGCCGCACGGCGGAGGTGTTGCCCGCGGTGACGGCGATGGTGGCGGTGGCCGTCGTCCCGCTGATCGCCAGGCTCTGCACGCGTACCTGGCTGACCGAGGCGGGGCAGGTCACCGCGGCCGAACGCGAGGCGGCGCCGCCCGGGGCCGCGGGATCGGTCGAGGCACTGAACGTGACGGTCTCGCCGCAGGGACGGCGGGAGAAGGCGTACGACAGCGTCCGCGTGTAGGTCCTCGCTCCGGACAGGCGGACCGTCTTCGTGCCGCCGCCCGAGGAGGACCCGGAGAACCGGCCAGTCAGGTCCACCGGGCCGGTGCCGTCGGTGGTCACCGTCACGGTGGCCGTCGCGACCCCGGCCGAGGACACGACCGGTGTGCCGACCCTCAGCGCGGTGACGGCGGTCGGGCACGGCGGCGCCTTCGCCGTGGCCTCGCGGGCGCCGCCCGGCGCGGCCGGGCCGGTGGTCGCGCTCATGCCCCAGGTGCCCGAGCAGACGTGGCCGAGGTCGCCGGAGACGGTGCGGGTGTAGGACGTCGCGCCGCTGAGGGTGAGTGTGCGGGTGGCGGTCACCGTGCCGTTCGCGGTGAAGCGCACGGTCAGGGTCACCTTGCCGGGACCGCTGGTCCTGACGGTGACCGTTCCGGTGCCGGTCGCGCCGTCCTTGCCTGCGCCGGCCTGGTACGACAACCCGCCGACATCCAGGCCGGCGACCTTGGTGAGCGAGGGGGAGGGCGACGGCTTCACCGAGGGTGTCGCAGAGGGCGTCGCAGAGGGCGTCGGGGAGGGTCTCGGGGAGGGTCTCGTCGTCACCGGAGACGGGCTCCGCACGGGCGTCCGCGCAGGCGCCGCCGAGGGAGATTCGGAGAAGGTCTCGTGCGGGGTCTCGTGCGGAGTCTCATGAGGCGTCTCCTCGGGTGTTTCCTCGGGTGTTTCCTCGGAAACGACCGGCGACGCGGACGCCGTGGCAGGCACGCCCGTGTCGCCCCCGCCCGTGTTCCCCGCGCCCGTGTTCCCCGGGCTCGTGTCCTGCGACGCCGCGACGGTGCGCGTCCCGGCCGAGCCGAGGGCGTACGCGCCGATGCCGCCGCCCGCGACCACCACCAGCACGGCCCCGGCGGTGAGCAGGAGACCCCTGCTCCTGAGCGACCGCAGCCTCGTGGTGAACAGCGAGGTGCCGGTCTCGGCGGGACGCGTCCGGTTCAGCGGGAACGTCGCGGCCAGGGTGGCGGCGAGCGCGGCCAGCCTGCGGCGGCCCCGCTCCTCCCACGCCGGGCCGTACGCCGCGACCGCCGCGTGCTCCAGCTCGGAGACGAACGCGGTCGCGCTGGCCGGCCGCACCGCGGGGTCCTTCGCCATGCCCCGCGCGACCAGGTGCCGCAGCGGCTCGGGGACCTCCTCGACCGGCACGGGCATCGTGCGGTGCAAGTGCCGGAGCACGGACTGCTCGGTCGCCCGGTATGGCCGGTGCCCGGTCAGGCACTCGAAGAAGACCGCGGTCGCGGCGTACACGTCGGACGCCGGCGAGGCGGCCGTGCCCGTCCACTGCTCGGGAGCCATGTACGGCGGGGTGCCGGCCGGGGAATCGGGAGCTCCGCCGGCCCGGACGGCGATGCCGAAGTCGGCGAGCTTGCTCGTCCCGTCGGCGGCGACCAGCACGTTCTCGGGCTTGTAGTCGCGGTGGACGACGCCGGTCGCGTGCGCCGCGGCCAGGCCGAGCAGGGAGCCCTTGAGGACCGCGAGCGCGGCCTCGGGACCCGTAGGGCCCTGCTCGCGCAGCAGCGCCCGCAGGGTGGGCCCGTCGACCAGTTCCATGACGATCGCGGCGCCCCGCCCGGTCTCCAGGTACTCGTAGAGCCGCACCACGTGCGGGTCGTCCAGCTCGACGAGCAGGCGGGCCTCCTGCCGGAAGCGGGCGACGAATCCCTCGTCCCGGCGCAGGTCCTCGGACAGGTACTTGATCGCCACCGGCGCGCCGGACCCCTCGTGGACGGCGAGGACGACGCGGCCGCCGCCTCCGGCGCCCAGCTCCCGCGTCACCCTGTAACCGGGCACATCCCAGTGCTCGGCGGAACTCATGCGGCCTCCCTTGCCGACGAACGGTCGGCCGCAGTTTCGGTGAAACCGCTTGCAATCCGCTTACAGCCGCGGCTGACGGTTCGCGACGTGCGGGGGGACCGGGATGCCGGGCGCGAGGCGCGGGTCGGGCTCGGGCGTGCCCCACGACACGGCCAGCGGCAGCACGCCCGCCCAGACGGGCAGGTCGTAGTCCTCCTCGTCGTCCTTCGGCGGCCCCTGACGGACCTTCACCGAGGCCTCCTCCAGGGACAGGGCGACCACGGCCGTGGCGGCCGTCTCCTTGCGGTCCGGCAGGCGTACGACGTCCCACTGACCGGGGGCGAGCTGCTCGGTGATGGCCCGCAGGCCGGCGAGCCGTTCCTCGGGGTCGTCCACCAACCGGGCGAGGCCGTAGACCATGGCGGACCGGTAGTTCACGGAGTGGTGGAAGGCGGAGCGCGCCAGCACGACGCCGTCGAGGTGGGTCACGGTGACGCAGACCGGGTTGCCGAGCGCGGCCCGCAGCGAGGTCGCGCCGGTGGAGCCGTGCAGATAGAGGGTGCCGCCGATACGTCCGTAGCCGGTGGGGATCACCATGGGGGACCCGTCGGCCAGCACGCCGAGGTGACAGATGAGGCCGGCGTCCAGGATCGCGTACAGGTCGGCGCGGTCGGTCCGGGCGCGGTCTTTCGACCGCCTGAGGGTGGTACGGGCGGTTGTGGAGAGCATGTCCGTTACGTTAGGGCGAAGTGGACCGGCGGAATACGTCCACTCTGGGCCGATACGGAGAGACCACTTCTGCGGAGAGCACTGTGCGCCTGACGATCGATGTGCCGCTGGCGGTGGACCGCGAGTCCCCGGTGCCGCTCGCCGTGCAGGTGGCCGGCCAGCTGCGGGAGGCCATGCGCGGCGGCCGGCTGAGGGCGGGGGAGCGGCTGCCGTCCACCCGTGCCCTCGCCGCCCTGCTGGGGGTCAGCAGGACCGTCGCGACCGACGCGTACCAGCAGTTGTATGCCGAGGGGTGGCTGGACGGGCGGCACGGCTCGGGCACCTACGTGGCCGATGACACCCTGCCGTACGACAAGCCTGTCGCGCAGGCGGCCGAGGCCCGCGGGGCCGTCCGCCGCGAGCCGGCGCCCCCGGGAGTGGTGGACCTGCGTCCCGGGCGGCCGTGGGTGCTCGGGTACGACACGGCGGCGTGGCGGCGGGCCTGGCGCTCGGCCGGCGAGCTCGCGCTGAACGCGTTCCCCGACCCCTACGGCCACCCGGAGCTGCGCGAACTGCTGGCCGACCACCTGCGCAGGGCCAGGGCCGTGCCGGTGGGCGCCGGGAACGTCATGGTCACCAGGGGCACCGGCAACGGCCTCGACCTGATCGCCGCCACGCTGCTCGGGCCGGGGACCCGGGCCGGGGTGGAGGAGCCCGGGTGGCGGGCCGCCCGGCGCATCTTCGCCTCCAGGGGCGCGGAGGTCGTGCCCTGCCCCGTGGACGAGCAGGGCGTGATCGTCGAGGCGCTCCCCGACGACCTGCGGGTGCTCTACACCACGCCCGCGCACCAGTTCCCGGTCGGCGGCAGGCTGCCGATCCCGCGCAGGGAGAAGCTGCTCGCCTGGGCGCGCAGGACCGGCGCGATCGTCGTCGAGGACGACTACGACGCCGAGTTCCGCTACGACGTCGCGCCGCTGCCCGCGCTCTACGGGCTCGACCCCGGGCGGGTGGTGCTGCTCGGCACGCTGTCGAAGTCGCTCGGTCCCGACGTCGGGCTCGGCTGGCTGGTCGCCCCCGCCGGCCTGCTCGACGCCGTGGCCGAGCGCCGGATGCACCTCGCCGACCGCACGTCGGGGCCGGTCCAGCAGGCCGTGGCGACGCTGCTGGAACGCGGCGACCTCGACCGGCACCTGCGCAGGATGCGGCTGGAGTACGCCCGCCGGAGGGCGGCCATCGTCGAGGCGCTCGGGCCGTACGTGCGGGGCGACACGGCCGGGCTCCACGTCATGGTCACCCTGCCCGCCGGCGTGGTCCCCGGCCTCGTACGCCGGGCCGGGGAACGCGGCGTGCTCCTGGACACGGCCGAACCGCACCACCTCGGGCCGCCTCGGGTGCACGGCCTCGTGCTGGGTTACGGCTCCGCGTCCCGGGCCGACGTGCGGCGTGGGTGCGCGGTGATCCGGGAGCTCATACCCGCTGAAGAAGCCTGAGCTCGCCTCTGGACAGGGGGACCTCCAGGTTGAGCGCCTCCTCGCCGATGATGCGGGCGATGTCGATCGATCCCGGGTCGCCCTCCCTGGTGCCCGGCACCTGCGAGTGGCCGAAGTGGCCGCCCCGCGCCCACAGCCGTTTGCTGCGCTCGGCGACCAGGGAGTGCGGATAGGGCAGTGGAGGACCGGCCGGCCAGCGGCGCGGCACCTCCCAGGAGTCGAGCCAGGCCAGGATGTCGTCCAGGCCGTCGAGCTTGGTGTCGGTGAACGGTTCCCTCGCCGAGCCGATGACTTGGATCTGCACGCAGATCCGTCCGTTCCTGCCGCGGTCCGCGGCGAGCCCGCCGCCCGCCCTGGTGGGCGGGAGCAACTGGACGATCTCCCCGGTCACCGGGTTCCACACCAGGTGGGAGGGCCGGCGGAGCTGGATCAGCCGCTGGGCGACGGACCTGGCCGAGACCCCTTGGGGGTCGGCGGGCCAGATGAACCAGACGGTCCTCGGGGCTCCTCCGAGCATCGCTCCGGAGTCCCCGGGGGAGGGAAGTCGGCTTGCGCCGGGCAGCCATGCTTGGGCCACAATGCCCCCTCAAATCCTCGGTCGCGTCGTTTTTCCCCTTTCAAACTTCCGCTGACACCTCGCGACTCCTGATTGTTACTGGCGGGTGCCAATCTTCCACCGAGTGTGTAACAACTGGTGATCCTGTGACGCATGCGTCAGGCAGTGGGAGTGGCGGCGGCCTCGCCGGCCGGAGGCGGGCCGTCGCCCGACTCGCCCGTCGGCTGTGAGGAGGAGCCGGTCGTGGGGCGGGTCGTCGGACCCGTGGTGGGGCCGGAGGTCGGCTCCGGCACCGGGTCGGCGTCGTCGCCCCCCTCCTGGCCGTCCCAGGCCACGCGGCACGAGGGCCGGCCGGCTGAGGACTCGAAGGTCACCACGCCTTTGCCCGCGACGCCGGGATCGACGACGGCGAGCGTGACCCGGCCGCTCGCGCCCGCGCGGAGCCTGCCGTGCCGGGGCGAGACCGCGATCCCGCCCGAGGTGACGGCCGTCCACTCGACCACGGCGTTGCGCGCGGCCAGCGTGATCGACGCGCCCGCGGCCCCGCCCAGGTCTCCGGGGCACAGCGCCGTCAGCGCCGGCCTGGGCGCGCGTTGCGTACGCGGGGGAGTCGGCCGCGACCGCCCCGAGGGTGCGGGGGTGTGGGGCGGGGCGGTCGCGGCCGATTGGGGGGAACCGTCCGGTGGAGGTGTCTCGTCTCCGGATGCGGCAGGCGTCGCCGTGGGCGGGTCGCCCTCCTCCGGGCCCAGCACAGGCTCTTCGGAGGCAGGGTCTTCAGGGGCAGGGTCTTGGGGGGCAGCCGTCGGGGATACGCGTATCGTCTCGAGCCGCTCGGCCGGAGCCTGGCCGGAGACCAGCGCGAGCCCGCCAGCCGCGCCGAACACGCAGACGGCGGCGAGCATGACGGGGGCGGTCCGCAGCGGGCGGGAGCGGACCCGCCCGCGCCCTGCCCGTGCCCGCTCTGCCCGTCCCCGCTCTGTCCGCCCGCGCTCTGTCCGCCCGCGCTCTGCCCGCCTGCCGGTGGTCGCCGGGAAACCGCGCCCGTCGAGCTCGGCGGTGGCGGTGGCGATGGCGGAGGTCGTGGCCGCGTCGCGCCGGTCGGCGTGGAGCGCGGACTCGATCACCCGGCTGCGCAGCGAGAGCGGGGGGAAGGCGACGGGGATCATGTCGAGCAGCCGCGCGGCCGACACGTGCCTGCCCCGGCCTTCGCGGCAGATCTCACAGGCCGCGATGTGCTTGCTCAACCGCTTGCGCAGGGGAGGGCCGAGGGGGCCGTCCTGCCAGGCGGCGCCCACGCCGTGGTCGACCAGGGCCGACAGCTCCGGGCAGTGGGCCCGGCCGACCCTGGCCAGCACGAGGGCCGCGGCGGCGTTCTCCAGGTGGTCGCGGGCCCGGGTGAGCCGCGCCGACACCTGCCGGGAGGCGAGCCCGAGGACAGATCCGATCTCGGCCGCCGTCAGGCCGTGCCGTACGGCGAGTTCGAGCACCTCGCGCTCGTGGTCGCCGAGTTCCCCCAGCGCCTCCCGCACGAGCGTGGCGAGCGGGGGATCGGCGGACTCCTCCACCTCCATGACGGGGCCGGTGAGGGGCCCGGCCCCTCTTCGGGTGGCGCTGTGGAACCGGGTCAGCGCGTACAGCCAGGCCCGCAGCCGGGCCGGTTCCTTCAACCGGCCGGCGCAGCAGGACGCGGCGACGAGCGCGTCGTGCACCGCACGCTCCGCCGCGTCGAGGTCGCGCACCAGCGTGTACGCGTAGTCGCTCAGCCGGTCGGCGTAGGCGTCGTACAGCGCGGCCGGGGCCTGGGCGTCCGCGCCGCCCCCGCGGCGCAGCGCCTCCAGCAGTCGGTGGTCGTCGGCTCGCCCGACGCCGGGCCATGCGGGCAACGAACATTCCTCCCCGTGTGACGGAACCTGGTCTCGCCGGTCCCCACACGAGTGGGACGCCGTCCCCTCTGGCGTCGTTTACGGCTCACACGGTCATGCCCGGCAGTCATGCCCAACCGGCATGACCTGGGAAAACAGATACCGCTGTTACTTCAGGCGGCGTGCGATGCCCTTGAGGAAGATGTTGCGGATCTCCAGGACCGTCTGCGGGAAGTAGGCGGCGCCGCCGGTCGCCTTGGCGATGGAGGTCATCTGCGTCCGGTCCTCGTCCTTCTGGGTGTTGAACGAGATGATCAGGATGCTCACCGGCCGCTTGGGGTCGTAGGCGTCCTTCAGCTTCCGCAGGATCTCGTCGTTGGAGATGCCGCCGTTCGGGTCGTCGTTGCCGACGCCGTCGGTGAACAGCAGGATCGTGTTGACCTTGTCGGGCTCGTACTCCTTGGTCATCTTCTGGTAGGCGGCCCACAGGGTGTCGTTCAGGCCGGTGTTGCCCGTGGGGATGGCCTTCGCCTGGCGCATGGCCTGAGTGATCACCTCGCGGCGGGTCACCCCGTTGATCTGCTGGGCCAGCGGCCCGATCTGCACGACGGGCTTCCAGTCGACGCCCTCGCCGCGCAGGTTGTCGGAGAAGGCCCAGATGCCCACCTCGGCCTTGTCCGGGAAGAGCTTCAGGCCCTCGACGGTGAGGCCGGCGATCGCGCGCATCCGGGTGACGCCGGTCTTGTCGGCGGGCAGCGCCATGGTCCCGGAGATGTCGATGAGGGAGAGCAGTCTGGTGCCGAGCTTGATCTGGTGCCACGCCTGCGAGAGGCGGGTGACGGTCGCGGCGTCCGGCAGCGGGATCGCGGCCGGCTTCTTGGCGTTCACGCCGTTGTCGGGCTTCAGCAGGCTGCCGCCCTTGCCGTCGGGCGCGCGGAAGCCGTAGTCCTGGACGGTCTTCCTGCCGCTGGGCGAGGTCACCTCGTTCGCCAGGGCCTGCGCCGCCTTGCGCGTCGCGGCGTCCTTCGCCGTGACGATGATCGGGTAGTCGAGGCTGATCGTGCCCTCGGCCGGATAGAGCGCGACCGCCGGGTTCGATGGGGTCGTCGTCGTGTTGTACGACCACACGGCCTGCTCGGACGTCACGCCGACCGGGATGCGGGCCGCGGCCTTGGTCAGCGTGGCGAACATGCTGTCGGGCGTCGACACGGTGGACTCCGACAACTGGCGCAGCACGCCGACGAGCGTCTCCTCGCTGCCGCCTCCCTGCTGGAGCACGGCGGCCCCGGCCAGCAGCGCGCCGAGGCCGGCGGCGTTCTGCGTGGGGTCGAGCGCGAGCACGCGCACCTTCCGCGCCAGGCCGTCGGGGTTGGCGGCGTTCGCCGCGCTCATCAGCCCGGTCCAGCTCGGGCTGAAGGCCGACTGGAGCTTGTCCGCGCCGGTCTTGGACGCGGCCAGCACGACGGGGGTGCTCGCGGCGTTCCCGGCGGGCTCGGGCGCGTTCTTGACGCCGCTCAGCCACAGGCTGGAGTCGGGGATCCACAGATCGGGGTTCAGCTTGCCGCTGGTGGGCCCGGTGCCCGCCATCGCGTTGGCGACGTCGGCCGGCTCGGCGGCCTTGACCGTGACGGCGACGCACTTGCCGTCGACGGCCCTGCCCGACTTGCCGAACCTGGTGGCGATCTTCTGTACGGCGGGCTGGATGTCGGGCGAGGCGACGACCGAGAGCTTCACCTTCTCGCCGGCGCAGCCCGGGCTCTTGTTCACCACGACGTACGCGGCGACGCCGAGGAGCACGGCCAGAGCGACCGCTCCGGCCAGCGGGACGAACACCGTCCCCCGTCCGGCCCGCCGCCGCGGCGGCGGCGGGGGCTCGTACTGGGGGTCGAAGCCGCCATCGAGTTCGTCTGTGCGGTGCCGTCCGCCCACGGTGCTCTCTCCGGTATCGACTGGCCGTAACAGGTTTAGGGAACGATACTGGCAAAAGCCACATCTTGCGCCGAGTGTGCGTGAGTGTTCTACCTGGCCGTACGCTGAGGCCCGTGGTCATCCCGGTGGAGGACGCCGCCGATCCGCGCCTGTCGGACTACGTGCGGCTGCGCGACGTCGATCTGCGCAAGAGCGTCGAGAGCGAGCGCGGGCTGTTCGTCGCCGAGGGCGAGAAGGTCATCAGGCGGGCGATCGGCGCGGGCCATCCGGTGCGCTCGGTGCTGACCACGGCCAAGTGGCTCGACGCGCTGGCCGACGTGGTCGGGGAAGCCACCGTCTACGTGGTCTCCGACCGGGTGATGGAGGGCATCACCGGCTTCCAGGTGCACCGGGGCGCGCTCGCCGCGATGGAGCGCACCCCGCTTCCCCCGGTCGGCGAACTTCTCGCGGACGCGGGGCCGCGGATCCTCGTCCTGGAGGATCTGGTCGACCACGGCAACGTGGGGGCGATCTTCCGCTGCGCGGCGGCGCTCGGCGTCGGTGCGATCGTGCTGTCGCCGCGCTGCGCCGACCCCCTCTACCGCAGGGCCGTCAAGGTGTCGATGGGAGCGGTGTTCGCGATCCCGTACGCCCGGATGGCCGACTGGCACGGCGGCCTGGCGGAGCTCAGGGCGGCCGGGTTCCGCCTGCTGGCGCTCACGCCCGATCAGTCGGCCGTGCCGCTGGACAAGGCCCCGCTGTCCGGCCGGGTCGCGCTGATGCTCGGCTCGGAGGGCGACGGGCTGTCGTCCCACTGGCTGCACGAGGCCGACCAGCCCGTCTGCATCCCGATGAGCTCACGGGCGATGGACCTCGGCGTCGACTCCCTGAACGTGGTGGCCGCCGCGGCCATCGCCTGCCACGGCCTGCTCAGGGGAGCGTGACCCCCGCCCCCGCCAGGGGTCCCTCGCCGGCGTCCTGGCCGGTGTTCTGGCCGGCCAGGTCGAGCAGCTTGCGTGCCGTCGCGAACCTCGCCTTGTCGCTGCGCTCGCCCAGCACGACCCCCACGTAGGTGCGCCCGTCCCGGACGGCGGCGAACGACAGGCAGTAGCCGGCCTGGTTGGTGAAGCCGGTCTTCAGCCCCACCGCGCCGTCGTCCAGCAGGTCGTTGGTGTTGCGCCACACGTGTGCCCGGTGAAGGGACGACTTCCCGACCACCCGCTTGGGCGTCTTGGCGACGGACGCGATCACGGGGTCGCGCAGTGCCGCCACGGCCAGCGCCGCCTGGTCGCGGGCGGTGGAGTACCCCTTGGACGGCAGCCCGTCCGGGTTGGCGTAGCGGGTGTCGCGCAGGCCGAGCGCCCGCGCCGCGTCGTTCATCTTGGCGACGAACCTCGCCGTCCCCGGGCCGTACCGCTCGGCCAGGGCGTGGGCGGCGTCCGCTCCCGAGGGGAGCATGAGCCCGTAGAGCAGGTCGCGCACCGTGAGCCGTTCGCCCGCCCGCAGGCCCGCCGTCGTGGCCCCGCCGGCCGCCGCGTGCCGTACGTCGGCCTTGGTGATGGTCAGCACGTCGTCCAGCCGGGCCTGCCGCCGGACCACGTAGGCGGTCATGACCTTGGTCAGGCTCGCGATCGGCACCCGGCGGGTCTCGCGCTTGGCGAACTGGACCGTTCCCTCCGTGGTGTCCACCAGGTAGGCCTCCCTGGCGGTGACCGGCGGAGCCTGCGTGGTTCTGGCGGGTGCGGCCTGAGCGGGCGCGGCCGCGGTCCCTGCCGTGACGAAGGCGGCGGCCAGCGCGATGAGTACCCCGTTACGCATCCCGACATGATCGCACGGCTTCGGACGCGGCGGGCGCGTCCCCGTCCCTGCCCTTCCTCCTGCGGCGCCGTACGAGGAGGGCGACGGCCAGGGCCACGACGGCGACGACGGCGGCGGCCAGCGCGGGGGACCGGGCCGCCAGCGACAGCCAGGCCCACAGGAGCGAGTAGAGGCCGAAGGAGGTCACCGGCACCCAGGTCAGGCAGCCGAGCGCGCTGGCCACCACATACCAGCGGTAGTCCACCCGCAGCGCCCCCGCGACCCACGGCAGCGTGTGCCGCAGGCCCGGCACCCAGAAGCAGCCGTACACGGCGAGCGCACCCCACCGGCGCACCACGTTCTCCACGCGCTCGATGCGCTCCCGGCCGACCCTGCGGCCCACGCGCGAGCGGTAGAGCGCCTCGCCGAGCCTGCGGCCGACCCAGTAGTACACCTGGAACGCGCCGAACAGGGCGACCGCGCCGACCGCGACGACCAGCCACAGAGGGAGGCCGAACACGGAGGCGGCCGTGGGGTCTGGAATCCGCACGTGCTCTCACCGCCGGTCATGGTGGGCAGTCATTAGGCAAGCCTCACCTTAGCGCTCCGCATCGCACCGATTGCAACCGATTGTCAACCGGTGATCAATCCGTCCTCTGTACACCTGAGAGGACGAGAGGCGACGGGTTCGCGATGCGACAGGGGCCTTCGCGAGCTCCGCCTCGCCCGCTCGCTCCCCTGCTTGCTCACCTGTTCGCGAGCGCCCCCCGGGCCTCGGCGACCCATCGGGGCACGCCCACCCGCTCCGCCACGGCCAGCGCCTTCTCGTAGTGGTCGCGGGCCGGCAGGCCGAGCCGTACGGCGAGGTCGCCGAGGGTCTTCGCCACCGGCCACAGGGCGACCACGCCGGTGCCGGCCCCGGCGATGCGGTCGCGGAACGGCGCCAGCTTCTCGTACGCCTCCCGCATCCGGCCCTCGTCGTCCAGCAGCATCCCGGCGAGCGCCCGCCAGATGAGGGCGAGCTCGTAGAGAAAGTCGGTGCGGACCGGTTCCCGGCTCGCGGCCACCACCCGCGCGTCCCTGACGTGTCCGGCCGAGGCGAGCGCCACGGCGTAGGCGTCGAGCGTCCACTTCGCGCCGCGCTGGTGGGCCTCGCCCAGCGGCTCGGCCATCTCGGCGGCCCGCCCGTCCACCAGGTGCAGGCAGAACGTGGCGATCAGCGGCAGGTCCTGGCGGCCTTCGAGCATGCCGGCCCGCGCGGTCAGCCGCGCCGCGTTCCGGTAGGCCCGCTCGGCCCCGGCGTAGTCACCGGTGATCATCAGCCGCTGCCCGGCGTACCACGCGCCGACGGCCGCCGGGGCGGGTAGGGCGTACTGGCGACCGAGGCGTTCGGCCTGCGCGAGGTGCTCGTCGGCCTCGGCGAAGTCGCCGCGGGCCGCCGCGCACTCCAGCAGCACGAGGTGCGCCAAGGTCTGCACCGCGATCTGGCCCGACTCCGCCCCGACCAGCAGCAGCTCACGGCCGATGGTCTCGCGCTCGTCGACCTGCGTCAGCGTGTACGACTGCCGCAGCCGCCCGCTCAGCGCCATCGCCAGCAGCGCGGGGTCGCCGCTCGACCTGGCCAGCTCCTCGGCCTCCAGCGACGCCTGGTAGCCGCGCTCGGTGGCCGACCCCTCCAGCTCCAGGGCCAGCGTCGCGAGCAGGCTGGCCCGCAGCGACTGCTCGCCCTCCGGCAGCTCGACCAGCGCCTTCTCGGTGACGTCGACGATCTCCCAGGCCGTGCGCGTGAAGTCGCGGGCGATGCCCTTGTGCGGCACCGCGAGCGCCGCCGCGACCCGGGCGGTCAGCTCCAGATCGCCGAGGGGCAGCGCGACCGACATCGCCTCCCCCCGGTGCGCGCGGGCGGCGGTCATGTCCCCGCACAGCGCCAGCGCCCTGATCATCCGCAGCTGAAGCTCCAGCCGGTCGCGCACCGATCCACGGCCCGCCTGGGCCCGGCCTGTCTGCGCACGGTCGAAGGCGGCGATGGCCTGCTGCCAGAGCGTGGCGGCCTCTCTGTGGGCGAACCTGCGCTCGGCCTGCTCGGCCGCCAGCCCGGCGTACCGAACGGCTTTCGCGGCGGTCTCCACTGTGCCCGCCGCGTCGTAGTGGTGGGCCAGCGCGGCCACGTCGTTCGGGCTGCGCTGCTCGATCACCGAGGCGACCGCGGCGTGCAGGCGCGAGCGGCGCAGCCGGGAGGCGTCCGAGTAGATCGTGTCCCTGACCAGGTCGTGGTCGAACCTGAGCAGGCCGGGGCCCGGCTCGGTCACCAGCCCGGCGAGCAGGGCCGCCTCGACCGCGTCCACCACGGCGTCCTCGTCGCCCGACACGTCGACCAGGACGTCCACGTCCACGTCACGGCCGATCACGGCGGCCTGCAGCAACACCTGCTGGGCCCGCTCCGGCAGCCGGGCGATCCGCCGCCGCAACACGTCGCGCACGCCCGAGGGCACCTCGGAGATGTCGGCCTCGGCCTCGAACAGCCGCGCCGTCTCCTTGACGAAGAACGGGTTGCCGCCCGCCCGCTCGACGATCGTGCTGACGACCTCGTCGTCCACCTCGTGCACGCAGGTCGCCCGGACGAGCTCCGCCACCGCGGCGTCGTCGAGACCGCCGAGCCCCACGCGTACGGGGTCGAGCCGGGCCAGCGCGGCCAGCACGTCCTGCTGCTGGTCGTTCAGCTCGCCGTCGCGGCAGGTCACGACCACGAGCACGCGGCTGGCCGCGAGCAGGCTGGGCAGCGCGCGCAGCAGCGCGAGGGTCTGGTCGTCGGCCCAGTGCAGGTCCTCCAGGAGGATCAGCAGCGGGGCCTCGCGCGCCACGGCCGACAGGTAGCCGCCGACGGCCCGGTGCAGCCGGAAGCCGCCCGACGCCTCGTCGTCGGCGATGTCGGGAGCGGCGTCGTCGAGCAGCGGCGCCAGCAGCGCGGCGTACTCGCCCGCACCCCTGCGGGCGACCAGGGCGCGCAGCACCTCGACCCAGGCCCAGCCGGGCGGGGTCGCCGTGCTGTCGGGGCAGCCACCGGTCGCCCCGATCCAGCCGTCGCCCTCCAGCCGTTCGAACAGCCGCCGCACCAGTGTGGTCTTTCCCGCGCCGGGATCGCCGCTGACCACGGTGACCGTGAACCGGCCCGCCTGGGCGCGGGGCGCGGCGGCGGCGAGCGCGGCCAGTTCGGCGTCGCGCCCGACGAACGGTTCGGGCTCCAGCGGCGGGGCGTCGCCGGTGGCGACCGGCCGGGGCGGCCAGGTCGCGGTGATCTCGGCGGGCCGCCGGGGCGCGGGGAGCACGAGGTCGAGCCCGGGGTCCTGGGCCAGGATGTCCGACTCCAGCTTCCGCAGCGCCGGCCCAGGGTCGATGCCCAGCTCGTCGGACAGGATCGTGCGGGCCCGGCGCAGCGCGGCGAGCGCGTCGCCCTGCCGCCCGCACCGGTACAGCCCGAGCGCGAGCAGCCGCCAGCCCTCCTCGCGCAGGGCGTGCTCGGTGGTCAGCGCCTCCAGGTCGGGCACGGTCTCGGCGTGCAGGCCCATCCGCAGCCCGGCGTCGGCATGCCGCTCCCTGGCCACCAGGCGCAGCTCGCTCAGCCGCGCCACCTCCGCCTCCGCCCAGGACTGGTCGGCGAAGTCCGAGTACGGCGTGCCCTGCCACAGCGCGAGCGCCGAGTCCAGCCGGGCCCGGGCGGCCTGGGGGCTGTCCTCCATCCGCTCGCCGGCCGAGCGGACCACGGCCTCGAAGCGCAGCGCGTCCACCTGCTCCGGGGCGGCGCGCAGGGCGTACCCCGACGCGACGGTCACGAGCAGGCGGTTGGGCCCGCCGCGCGGACGGTTGGGCTCCAGCACGCGGCGCAGCCGGGAGATGTAGACCTGCAACCCCGACTGGGCGCCCTTGGCGGTGTCGTCGTCCCACAGGTCGAACAGCAGGGTGTCCACGGGCACGACCTGGCCGCGCGCCACGAGCAGGCGGGCCAGCACCGCGCGCTGCCGCAGCCCGCCGAGGTCGAGCTCGTCGGTGCCGTCGTGCGCCCCCACCGGTCCGAGGACCCGGAACGTCACCGGGCTCGTCGGGGGGCTCATCGGGCGCTCCTCCGCTGTCGTGCGTCGTGCCTGCCGGCCGCTGCTGGTCGTCCCATCTCAGGCGTCACCGTATGCGCGCCCGCGTAGGGGCACAAGGCATTCACCAACCCGGACACCCTCACCTTCTCGCCCCGCGAGTTTAGGAGATCCGCGGGCGACCCGCAGTTGATCAGCGGACGCGGGTGCCGCGTGGGGAGGCGGTCGACCCCGCCTCGGCGTTCGCGGCGCGGGACTCCCGCCTGCGCAGCAGGGCCCAGCCGCCGAGCGCGAGCCCTCCCCACGGGATCTCGATGGTGTAGGTCCAGAAGCCGAACAGCACGGCGGCCGCGGTGGCCCCGCCGGCGGGCTGGCCGAACGCCCCGATCAGCAGCGTGGCGACGCCCCCCTCCATGATCCCCGCTCCGCTGGGCGTGACGAGGGCGGTGGTGAGGACGCGGCTCAGCGCGAAGACGGCGACGGTCTCGGCCGGTCCCGGGTAGGAGTCGGTGGCGACCAGGCAGGCGGCCATGATCAGGCACTGCAGGGCGAGGAAGGCGACCATCCCGAGCGACAGGCCCGCCCACCGGCTGTGGATGATGTCGGCCGTGTCCCTGCGCAGCCGTTCGATCGCCGCCGACGCGGCGTGCTCGGCGGGGCGGAACCGCGGGGGCGCGAGCCGTACGATCCCGTCGAGGACGCGGCCGAGGACGGCGGCCGCGCGGTCCCAGTACAGCGCGGTGGCGACGACGGCGACGAGGACGAGGATCGAGACGGCCCCGGCCCAGCCCGCCTTGGCGACCGTGGGATTGGTGGCCTTGCCCGCCATCAGCAGGCACACGATCCCCACCGCGGGCAGGATGAACCGGAACAGCGAGTTCCAGATGCCGGTGACCAGCGTGTAGACGACGATCGGCCGGTTGGCGAAGCCCCAGCCGCGGGTCATGCCGAACGTCAGGGCCACGCCCGCCGCCCCGCCGAACGGCAGCAGGTTGCTGACCGCGCTTCCCGCCGCGTTGAGCGTGAGCGCCTGCATGTGCGTGAGGCCGGGCAGCGCGGAGGTCATCACGAACGTGTACGCCCACAGGCTCGCCAGCCACAAGGCGGTCATCAGCGCGATCGTCTGCCACCCGAGACCGCCGAACTGGTGGCCGATCTCCGTCCAGCTCACGGTGGCGCCGGTCAGCGTGTGCACGATCTCCGGGAGATAGAGCACCAGCGCCGCGGCGAGCCCGAGCGACACCACAGACAGCGCGATCTGCAGCCACTTCCTGTTCACCCGCGTACGCCCCCAGTCCGGTGTCGGTCCCCTCCAGTCTGCCGGGCCCCGGAGGCGGTCGACTCCTCCTGGCGGAGGATCACGACCCTTAGGGGGCGGCCTGCGGGCTGCCGTCGAACGGATGCCGCAGGCGGGTGCCGCGGGGCAGCCCGCGGCGTACGTACCACTCGGTGCCGAAGACGAAGCGGTAGGCGAACCCGGGGATCTTCAGCATCGCGCCCAGCGTGCGGTCGCCGTCGCCGCCGGTGGCCTGGCTGGCGTGGGCCGCCATCGCCGCCCGCTTGGCCTTGGCGTACTTGCGCACGTTGACCCGGTGGGTGATCGCGTCGCGGGGCGAGTAGGCCCGCTCGAAGCTCCGCACGTCGATCGCGGGGTAGAACCGGGAGGCCAGCCGTACGCCCTTGAGCAGCAGGTCGCGGTCGACCGTGGCCTCCAGCACGATGGGCGTCCCGGCGATCTCGGCGGCCCGGCTTCCGACCCGGTAGACCTGCACGTGGTCGGGGTGGCCGTAGCCGCCGGCCGGGTCGTAGATCGTGAGCAGGTCGGCCGTCTCCTCCTTGAGCACGGAGGCCAGCCGCTGCGCCGCGTCCTCGATGTCGGCGTCGATGAACGCGTTGTCCGGCCGGTCGTCGGCCACGCCGCCGTCGATCGCCAGTCCTGAGTCGCCGTAGCCGAGCAGCACGACCCGGGCGCAGCCCAGGGCCGCGGCCGAGCGGTGCAGCTCGTCCATGCGGGCTCTGCCCAGCTCCTCGCCGTGGGGGAGGTCGGCGAGGCCGCGCTCGCCGGCCGTCGCGACGACGAGCACCACGCGGTGCCCCTCGTTGGCCAGCATGGCCATGGTCCCGGCGGTCAGCAGCGCCTCGTCGTCGGGATGGGCGTGGAAGAACACCGCCGTCCTCATCGCGCCCCACGGAACGTCGTCATCGCGTGCTCCACTCGTCAGCGCCGCCGCGGCTGCCGTCGCGGCCGGTTCCGCCCATGATCCCACGTGGCCGGGGTCGCGTGACGTCTGCCCTCCCCGTGAGCGGTTCGAATGGCGTGCGGTTTGATGGGCGTGGCGTGCTCTGCCACGCTGACCCGGTGAGGATTCTTCACGTCAGCGACTGCTATCTGCCCCGGCTCGGGGGGATCGAGGTGCAGGTCGCCGACCTCGTCAGGGCTCAGCGCGAGGCGGGCCACACGGTCGAGGTGGTGACGGCGACGCCGGGGGAGCAGCTGCCCGGGGTGCACCGGGTGGTCGCGAACCTCCCGTTCGACCTGCCGGTCCATCCGCGCGGCACGGCCCACCTTCTCCGGATCATGAAGAGCGGACGGTTCGACGTGGTGCACGTCCACACGGGGGCGGTCTCGCCGTTCGCGTGGATGGGAGTGCGCGCGGCGGTCCGGGCCGGGCTGCCGGTGGTCGCGACCGTCCACAGCATGTGGGATCCGGTCACCCGGGGCGTCTACCGGGCCCTGCAGGCGGCCTTCGAGTGGCGGCGCTGGGGCCTGGTCCTCACCGCCGTCAGCGAGGCCGCCGCGCGCCCCATCCGCGCCGTGGCCGGGCCCCGCGTGCCCGTGCAGGTCGTGTCGAACGGCCTGGACGTGACCTCGTGGCGGCCCGAGCCCGGTTCAGTACGGCACAGTCCAGTACCGGATGCCGGGGACGGGCCGTCGGACGACGTCGTCCACGTGGTGGCGGTCGGCAGGCTGGCGCCGCGCAAGCAGCCGCTGCGGCTGCTCAAGCTGCTGGAGACGGTGCGCAACCGCGTGCCGAGGGACATCGCGATGCGCGCGACGATCGTGGGCGACGGCCCGGCCCGCGGGCGCATGGAGCGCTACCTGCGGGCGCGCCGGATGGGCTGGGTGTCGCTGCCGGGCAGGTACAGCCGGGAGCAGATCAAGGACCTGCTGGCCGCGGCCGACGTGTTCGTGGCCCCGGCTCCGCGCGAGTCGTTCGGCCTGGCCGCGCTGGAGG
Source organism: Microbispora sp. NPDC046973 (assembly GCF_040644495.1). Classification (NCBI taxonomy): domain Bacteria; kingdom Bacillati; phylum Actinomycetota; class Actinomycetes; order Streptosporangiales; family Streptosporangiaceae; genus Microbispora; species Microbispora sp. NPDC046973. The sequence goes on from NZ_JBEYWQ010000004.1 coordinate 222,921, forward strand.
CCCGCGCGGCCGGCGTGCCGGTGGTGGCGCGGGCGCAGAGCGGCGTGGCCGACTTCGTCAGGCCGGGCAAGGAGGGCCTGCTGGGCCGCACGTTCGACGACCTCGTCGCCTCGGTCGCACGGCTGGCCCGCGATCCCGCCCTGCGTCAGTCGATCGCCGAGCACAACAGGGAGACGGAGCCGGTCCGGTGCTCCTGGCCCGCCGTGCTGGAGGGCTTCGCCCACTGCTACGAGCTGGCCAGAAGCTGACCCGGGGCCACTGCGGGTCTAGTAGGGGAGGACCCTTCCCGAGGGGGTGCGCAGGTCGACCGGGGCGGGAGTTCTCGGCGGCCGCGGTCGCGGCACGATCTGCACCTTCTTCATCGGGGCCCTCCTTTCGGCGGTGTCCGTAAGTTGGTGCCGTCATGATTCCCATGAAATGGCCGAGATTATCCTCCGCGCGTCAGTTCTTGTTCTTGTAACGTGCGCCCTTCGGTCATCCGGGCGTCGCAGGACGGCCAGGCGGGCTACTCGCAGGCCGTGGTCGTGTCCGTGCCGGGGCCGCCGTTGCAGTCGTCGGTGCCGGCCCCGCCGTTGAGGCCGTCGCCGCCGCTGCCGCCGTTCAGCTCGTCGTTACCCGCGTTGCCGCTCAGGTCGTCGGCGCCCGCGCCGCCGTTGAGCTCGTCGTCGCCCGCGCCCCCGCGCAGTTCGTCGTCCCCGGCGCCGCCGTCGACCTCGTCGTTTCCGGCGTTGCCGCTCAGGTCGTCGGCGCCCTTCCCGCCGTCGAGGGTGTCGTCGTCGTTCCCGCCGCGCACCACGTCGTCGCCGGCCTCACCGCGCAGGCGGTCGTTGCCGTCCCCGCCGCGCAGGTCGTCGTCGCCGTCGCCGCCGCGCAGGTCGTCCCTGCCGCGCCCGCCCCTGAGCTCGTCGTCGCCGGCGCCGCCGTACACCACGCTGGGCAGGGGGACGTTGATGTCCGCCGCGATGACGACGACGTCGTCCTCGTCGCCGGCCACCACCTTGATCTTCTTGATCACGTTGCCCACCAGGACGGCCTCCCCGTTGCGGGGATCGGGGCTGCAGCCCTTGATCGGGCCCGCCTCGTCCTGAACCGCCAGGGAGTAACCGGCGAGCCCGGGAGCCTGAACGGTCACCTCGTTGGCCACCCCCGGTGCCGCCGTGTAGACGAGCGTCGTCTGGGAGACCGTGCACGTGCCGACGTAGGCGGGATCGGCCGCCGCGGCGCCGGCCAGGGGGAAGGCGAGCGTCAGCACCGCCGCCGGCGCCACGAGCAGCCGTCGGCGTGCAAATGGATGGCTGGTCATCGGGAGTCCCTTCACGAACCGGGGCAAAGTGAACCCCAGGGTTGTACGCATCGTGAGACGGGTCAATAGACGGCGCGGCGGATTTGGGAACGGTCCAAGGCCGGGATGCCGGCGAGGCCGGACCCGGCCGGGATGTGAGCGTTCACCTCCCCGGCCGGGGTGATCAAGATCTATCTGATAAGCGCGGCATGCTCGATTTGGCGCCGTTTAGCGAGCGCCCTCTCGATGTGCTGCTCCATGATCCGCGCGCGTTCGTGATCTCCCTGCCGGGCGCTGGCGGCGGCGAGATTACGGACGACCCGGAGTACGGCCCCCGCGACTTCCTGCAGATGCGTTTCCCGATGCCAGGTATCGCTGAGGGGATCGAGGCCGAGCACATTCAGCATGGCCCGGACCGACCGGCATTTCCCGGCCGCCCGCTCGCGATCTCCGGACGCCAGCGCGGCGTTGCCCTCGGCCACCGCGCCGTGGACGGCTGCGAGGGCCTGCGGCACGTTCAGGTCGTTGTCCATGGCCTCGCTGAACTGCGAGGGAAGGGACGCGGCGGCGTCGGCGGCCACCCGCAGCACGAACCTCTCCACCCGCCGGTAGGCCGCCGCCGCCTCGTCCAGGGCGTCGGGGCTGAATTCCACCGGCGACCGGTAATGGGCCGCCGCCAGGTAATAGCGGAGTTCGGCCGGTCGTACGCGGTCGAGCAGGGCGGGGACGGCCAGCGGATTGCGCAGGTGCTTGCGTATCTTCTCGCCCCGGTGCGTCACCGGCCCGTTGTGCAGCCAGAATCGTGCGAACGAATCCCCGGCGGCCCGCGACTGGGCCATCTCGTTCTCGTGGTGCGGAAATATGAGATTGGCCCCGCCGCCGTGGATGTCGAATTCCCCGCCCAGATATCTGCGGGCCATCGCGGAACATTCCAGGTGCCACCCCGGGCGCCCCTCGCCCCAGGGTGAGTGCCACACCGGCTCACCGGGTTTGGCACTCTTCCACAGCGCGAAATCGCGCGGATCGCGTTTTCCGTGCTCGTTTTCCTCGGCCGTCCGCAGATGCCTGGCCTGCTGCCGCGAGAGGGATCCGTAATGCGGGTAGGAGCCGACCGAGAAATAGACGTTGCCGTCGGACTCGTAGGCGTGCCCGGACGCGACGAGCTGCTCGACCATCTCGATCATCTCCGGGATGTGTCCCGTCGCCCGCGGCTCCACGCTGGGCGGAAGGCATCCCAGGGCGGTGTACGTGCGGACGAAGACACGGTGGACGGGATCGGTGATCCGCCACCAGGGAACCCCCTCGGAAACGGCCCGGTGAATTATCTTGTCCTCGATGTCGGTGACGTTCCGGCAGAGCAGGACCTCGTATCCGCTGATTTTCAGCCAGCGGTGCAGGATGTCGAAATTCACCTGCGATCTGAGCTGCCCCACGTGCGGCGGAACGACGACGGTGGGACCGCAGATATAAATCGACACCATTCCGGGAATTCGGGGGACGAAATCGCGGACGGCGCGGCGATGCGTATCGTAAAGGCGAAGACCCACCTAGCCGAGGGTAAGCGACTTATCCGCTCGCTGTCGATAGCGCGGGCCGGCCCCGCCCCGCACACCGGGAAATGGCGATTGTGAGGCCGGGGAATAAGGACGATCCGCCCGCTGGTTGGCGCAGGCATGGAGCCGACGAAACGGGGCCGCGTCCGGGTGGAGACGACGGCCAAGCGCGTGCGTGTCTACGTCGAGGGCCGGGCGGTGGCCGACACCACCCGGGCCCTGCTGGTCTGGGAGGTCCCCTACTACCCGACGTACTACTTCCCGGCGGACGACGTCCGCACCGAGGAGCTGAAGGCCACCGGCGAGACGCGGCACTCGCCGAGCAGGGGCGACGCGGCGGTCCACGACGTGGCCGGCCGGGCGGGCGCCGCCCTCGTCTACGGGGACGACGCGCCGATGGAGCAGATCCGGGGTCACGTCCGGTTCGACTGGAACGCGATGGACAACTGGTTCGAGGAGGACGAGGAGGTCTTCGTGCACGCCCGCGACCCGTACACGCGGGTGGACGTCCTGGCCAGTTCGCGCCACGTCCGGGTGGAGGTGGGCGGCGTCACCGTCGCCGACTCGCGCAGCCCGCGCATCCTGTTCGAGACCGGCCTGCCGCCGCGCTACTACCTGCCGAAGACCGACGTGCGGCTGGACCTGCTGCGCCCGTCCGAGACCGTGACGCACTGCCCGTACAAGGGGAGTGCGGTGTACTGGTCGGTCGGCGAGGACGAGTCGGGCAAGGATCTCGTCTGGTCGTACCCCACCCCGCTCCCGGAGTCCCAGAAGATCGCCGGGCTGGTCGCCTTCTACGACGAGAAGGTGGACGTGTACGTCGACGGTGTCCTCCAGGACCGCCCGAAGTCCATGTTCGCCTGACCCGTGCCGGCCGGCCGGGAAGGCGGTTCTAGATTCAGCGGCGGATGACGTGGAGGACGCTGGCGATGCGCTCGGCGGCGGTGACCACGTCGGAGGCGTGCCCGATCCGGCCGGCCCAGGACAGCCAGTACCACCACTCGCCGTCGCTGGCATTGGACGCGAGCACGTCCTCAGCCATCGTGGGCTCCATGGGGTTGATGACGCGCAGACGTGGATAGAGACCGGCCGGCGCCGTCAGGCGCACCTGGAAGGAGTGGGCCTCGAGCTGCGCGGCGAGCCGCTCCAGGTGGTCCATCGCCTCGCTGCGGTCTACCGTCGTCATGGTCAGCCTCCGGAACGTCAGGACCTATCACCGGAAAGGGTGAACCCGCAACGACCCACCGGCAATCGCGCCGATTCCCCGAAACCGTGCAATAACCAGGAAACTCACCCGGTTTCCGTGGAACACACGCGGGTTCGCGAACACGAAGGCATAACAGTCCCGGGGGGTTGCGTGCCTGCGCGTTTACCTTGGGGAAACAACCGTAAACGGGGACCGCTTCACCAGTGGAGGGCGTGCACATGGCCCGCGGAGAGCACTCACCCGCTTGCGCGCGTCGCTGGCGCGAACAGGCACAGGCACGGCAGTGGACGCTCTGGCAGACCGTCCAGGCGATCCACGGGTGCTGTGGCGTCAGCCTGCTGAAGGCCCACCGGCTCGGCCGCGGCTGGTCGGCCCGGCAGGCGATCGAGGAGCTGGAGCACCTGTGCGAGCAGCAGAACCTCGGCCACCCGCGGGCGAGCATCGACCTGCTGAACGCCTGGGAGAACAACCGGGCCCGCCCGCGTCCCCAGACCATCGACCTGCTGGCCCGGCTCTACCGGGCCAACGCCGTGCGGCTCGGCCTGGCCGCGGACTACTGCGAGGACCAGGGCGGGCAGAAGATCGTCGTGGTGGGGCCGGGCCAGACCGCCGAGCAGGCCCGGGCCGAGGACCCGGCCGCCGACGACGCGGAGCGCCGGGCGCTGTTCCACCAGGCGATGCTGATGGGCACGCCGAGCGGCAGGTTCTTCGCGGAGGTCGAGGGCCTGCGCCACGACCTCGACCGCACGCTGGCCGCGGGCACGGTGAGCGAGGACCAGCTCGACCGGCTGGACGAGCAGGTGCTGCGCTACCGCAGGGAGTACATGACGACCCCGCCGACGCCGATGCTCTGCCGGGTCATGCTGGAGATCTCCGACGTGCGCCGGCTGAGCGCCGTCCGCCAGCCGTCGTCGGTGCAGCGCCGCCTGCTCACCGCGACCACGATGCTCACCCTGCTCGCCGCCGACGCGCTGATGAAGCTCGGCGACACCCGCCAGGCCCACGCCTGGTACGGCACCGCCCGCGCCGCCTCCGACGACGTCGGCGACCTGCGGCTGCGGGCGCTCGTGCGGGCCCAGCAGACCATGCTCCTCTACTACTACGGCGACCTGAACGAGACCGTGCGGCTGGCCCGCGAGGCGCGGATGCTGGCCGGATCGGCCCCCAGCTCCCCGGCGGCGCTGGCGGCGGCGGCCGAGGCCCGCGCGCTGGCCAGGATGGGGGACGGCAAGGCCGCCAGGATCGCGCTCGCCGAGGCGGAGCAGATCTTCGCCCGCATGCGCGGCATCAGCCAGGACGACCTGGCCTTCGTCTTCACGGAAAAGCGGATGAAGTTCTACCGCACCGGCACGCTGATCGAGCTGGGGGACGCCCGGCAGGTGCAGGGCATCGACGGGTTCCCTCCGGGCTTCCAGACCATCGACCCGGCGCTGATCCTGCTCGACCAGGCGAGCCACCTGGCCAGGCACGGCGATCACGAGGAGGCGTGCAGGATCGCCGCGGACGCGCTGCGGCAGGTGCCCGCCGAGCACCGCACCTCGATCGTCGTCACCCGGGCGAGGGCCCTGCTGGCGGACGCCGATCCCGCGCTGCCCGCCGTACGGCGCCTGCGGCGGGTGCTGTCGGAGTCGTCGCCCACGCTCGCCCTCAGCGGGCTGTTCCCCGCCGCGGACTTCCCTGTCGCCGAGAACGCCGAGAACGCCTGAAACCGCCATGAGGACGATGGAGCCGGCACCGCTGGCCGAGGAGGCGTTCGAGGTCCTGCGCGAGGTCTGCGCGAAGATCGGGGTGGACCCACGGGGCGCTCGGCTCCTGCGGCTGCGCAGCAACGCGGTCTTCAAACTGCGTGCGGACGCGGCGGGCGGGGAGCTGGTGGTGCGGATCGCGACCGCGCCGGACGCGCTGACCCGGCTGCCGGTGGTCGTGGCGGTCGCCCGCTGGCTCGCCGACCGGGGATTCCCGACCGTGCGGCCTGCCGACGAGATCGCCGACCAGCCGATCGTGCACGACGGCCGGGCGGTCACCTTCTGGCGGTACGTCCCCTCCCGCGGCCGCCCGACGACCCGGCAGCTCGGCCGGGTGCTGCGCAGCCTGCACCGCGAGCCGGTGCCGCCGATGGGGCTGCGGACGCTCACCGACCCGCTCGCCGAGGTGCGGCACGCGGTGGAGCACCGGGCCGAGGTCCTCACCGCCGGCCAGCGGTCCTGGCTGAGCGACCGCATCGAGGAGCTCACCGGGCGCTGGCGCGACCTGGACACCGGCGCGCCGGTGCTGCTGCACGGCGACGCCTGGATCGACAACCTGCTGCGCTGCCAGGACGGCCACGTGGTGCTGTGCGACTGGGACGGCGTGGCCGTCGGCCCGCGCGAGTGGGACCTGGTGCACACCTATCACGGGCAGCGCCGATTCGGCCTGTCGGCGGCCGACGTGGACGAGTTCGCCCGCGCGTACGGCTCGGACCTGCGGCTGTGGCCCGGCTACAGCACGCTGATGGAGGTGCGGGACATGTACGCCGTGGGCATCCATATCCGGAACGCCTCCGGCGACCCGTTCTCCCGGCAGGAGCTGCCCCGGCGGCTCGACTCGCTCACGCGCGGTGACGGGCACGCGCGCTGGTACATGGCGGCACCGGCATAGCCTCGGGTAATCGCGGGTACTCTCCGTACAGGCTGCGAGTGTCGCAGTGGACAATTCCTGAAAACGTGGTTTGTAAAAAGCGCACCCGGGTTCGTCCCGGCGGCGGATACGCGCGCATTTCCAGCGTCTCACGCGGTCGCGCAACGAATCCGCTACGCAGCCTCATGCTCCCGACCTGGGAACATGGTGCGGCTTCCAAGAAGGAGAAGCAGTTGTCTGAAGGCACTGTCAAGTGGTTCAACGCCGAAAAGGGCTTCGGTTTCATCGCTCCGGACGACGGCACCGCTGACGTGTTCGTTCATTATTCGGCGATCACCACGAACGGTTACCGTACGCTGGACCAGAACCAGAGGGTCAGTTACGTGACCGTTCAGGGCAACAAGGGACCGCAGGCCGAACAGGTCACGCCGCTGTAGGGACGTGACCGACGGTGACATCGCGGCCGTGACCGGCCGCACGAGCGGTACCACGTCGGCCCGCGCCGCTCCCGCGGCGCGGGCTCGATGTTTTGCCGGTTCTTTACCGGGCATCGGGAACGGTCATGAGATTGAGCATGACCTCCGATCTGTGGTGGAAGAACGCGGTCGTGTACTGCCTCGACATCGAGACCTTCGCCGACGGCAACGGCGACGGGGTCGGTGACTTCAGGGGGGCGATCCAGCGGATCGACCACCTGGACCGGATGGGCGTGACATGCATCTGGCTGATGCCGTTCTTCCCGACGCCGGACAAGGACGACGGCTACGACATCACCGACTTCTACAGCGTCGATCCGCGCCTGGGCACGCTCGGCGACTTCGTCGAGTTCATGCGGGTGGCCAGGGACCGCGGCATCAGGGTCATCGCCGATCTCGTGGTCAACCACACCTCCGATAAGCACCCCTGGTTCAAGGAGGCGCGCTCCAGCCGGGACTCCCGCTATCGGGACTGGTACATCTGGTCCGACAAGCCGGAGCCCGACGACCCCAAGGGCATCGTGTTCCCCGACAAGGAGGACAGCCTCTGGGAGTACGACGAGAAGACCGAGCAGTACTACTTCCACCGGTTCTACCGGTTCCAGCCCGACCTGAACACCGCCAACCCCGAGGTGCAGGACGAGATCTCCCGGATCCTCGGGTTCTGGATGGAGCTGGGCCTTTCCGGCTTCCGGGTGGACGCCGTGCCGTTCCTCGTCGAGCAGGTCACCGACAGCGGCGACCTGCCCGACCCGCACGAGTTCTTCGCCTGCCTGCGGGCCTTCCTCAGCCGCCGCGACGGCAGCGCCATCCTCCTCGGCGAGGTGAACCTGCCGTACGACGACCTGGTGCGGTACTTCGGGAACGATCTCGGCGACGAGATCACCATGTGCTTCGACTTCATCACGATGCAGCGGACGTACCTGTCGCTGGCCCGCCAGGACGCCGGCCCGCTGGCCGCCGCCCTGCGGGAGCGCCCCAAGGCGCCCAAGGACTCCCAGTGGGCGACGTTCGTCCGCAACCACGACGAGCTCACACTCGACAAGCTGAGCGACGCCGAGCGCAAGGAGGTCTTCGCGGCCTTCGGCCCGGACAAGGACATGCAGCTGTTCGGCCGCGGCCTGCGCCGGCGCCTGCCCACGATGCTGGGCGGCGACCTGGAGCGGATCAAGATGGTCTACAGCCTGCTGTTCTCCCTGCCGGGCACCCCGGTGCTCTTCTACGGCGAGGAGATCGGCATGGGGGAGAACCTGGAGCTGGAAGGCCGCCAGGCCGTCCGCACGCCCATGCAGTGGACCCCGCACCGCAACGGCGGCTTCAGCGACGCCGACCCGTCGAAGGTGCGTATCCCGATGCCCACGGGAGACTACGGTCCCGAGAAGGTCAACGTCAGCGCGCAGGAGCGCGACCCCGACTCGCTGCTGTCCTGGATCACCCGGCTGATCCGGCACTACCGCGACTGCCCGGAGTTCGCGTGGGGCGCGTACACGGTGCTCGAGACCGGCGAGGACGCCGTGTTCGCCCACCGGGCCGACTGCGACGGCGAGACGGTCGTGGCCGTGCACAACCTCGGTGAGACCGAGGTCGAGGTGGAGATCACGCTGGACGGGCTCGACTCGTCCAAGGTGCTGACCGACCTGCTGGTGGACGGCACGGTCGAGATCTCCGACTCCGGCCGGGCCCGCTTCCCCATGGGCAGGTACGGCTGCCGCTGGTTCCGCGCCTCCACCCCCGAGACGGCCCCGGCCGATTCCGCCGACGTCTCCTAGGGGATCCCTCAGGGGCGGCTCGGGTGGATCTCCGATGGGCCGCCGCCCTCCCCACGGCCACAGTGAAGAGCCATGGGGATGGTCTTGGGATACGCGCTGGTGGCGACCGGCGCCGTCGCGATGTTCGCGTTACACCTGGTGGCGGGGCTCGACCCGCTCACGGCGATGATCAGCGAGTACGTCTTCGCGTCGCACGGGTGGCTGCTGCCGGTCTCGCTGACGTCGATCGCCCTGGGCTCGGCCGTGCTCGCCGTACGGCTGGCGCGGCTGGACCGGCGCGCGGCGCTGCTGGTGGGCGTGTGGAGCGCCTGCCTGCTGCTGGTGGCCGGGTTCCCGACCGACCGGCCGGGGCTGTCGCTGTCGCTGTCCGGCGGCATTCACCGCTATGCGGCCTTCGCCGCCTTCGTCAGCCTGCCGGTGGCCGGGCTGCTGGTCGCCCGGGCCACCCGTTCGCGCCTGGTGCGGGTGCTGTGCGCCGTCGCGCTGGGCTCGCTGCTCCTCGTGGTCCTGCCGTACGCCTTCCGGATGCTGCACCTCGACCCCGGCACGGTGCCGGCCGGGCTCACCCAGCGCCTGACCGTCGTCTCCGAGGTGGCGGCGCTGGTGGCCATGTCCGTGTCGGCGGCGGGATCAGCCGCCGCAGCTCTGGTAGGTGTAGGTGCCGGCCCTGACCTTGTAGGAGTCGCGCACCCGGGTCCTGCCCGTCTGGGTGTCGACCCTGAGGATGGTCACGCGGTCGACCGCCCCCGAGCGGATGAGGTGGAGGGTGACCTCGTGCTCACCGGTCCAGTCGATCATCTCGACCGTGGCGTCCGACGGCAGCGAGAAGCGGACCGAGCCCCCCGTGCGGTCGGTCGTGGCGTCGTAGAAGCGCAGCCGCGCCTTCGTGCCGCTCCCGGTGACGAACGCGACCGTGCGGTCGTCGGAGGACAGCGCCCACGGGACGTTGCCGGCCACGATCTGGGGCGGCACGACGCGGGCCAGCTCGCCGCCTCCGGTGTCGTAGACGGCCAGGCCGGTGGTGTTCTCGTCGGTGTCCTGCTGCACGAGAACGGCTGAGCCGTCGCCGCTGAAACCGCTGAACATGCCGAACGCCGGGAGCGCGCCGGTCTCCCTGGCCCCGGCGACGTCGAAGATCCGGGCCCGGTAGCTGCCGTCCTTCACGGTGTAGCCGAGGACCAGGCGGGCGCCGTCCTGGGAGAGCCGCACCCAGGAGTCGTCCATGCCGACGCCGCGCGGGAGGACCTTCTCCGGCATGACGTGCACCCGGCCCTGGAACTCGCGCACCACCAGGCGGTGGTCGGAGGTGCGGAAGTAGGCCACCGACTCGCCGTCGCCGCTGACCGAGAGCGGGGCCTGCATCTGCTTGTTCGGCTTGCCCTTGTCGTTCAGCGGCCACACCATCGCGTCCTTCAGCGGCACCCGGCCGCCGTCGAGCAGGTCCAGCCGCCAGGTGTGGCAGGGGATGGAGCCGACGTTCTTGTCCGGGCAGGCGTCCAGCGAGGCGTACCGGATCGAGTGGTGCGCGGAGTGCCGCATGGGCGGTGCGGTCCGGGCCTCGGCCGGCACGGCCGCCGCGGAGATCGTGAGCGCGGACAGGGCGAGGCCGATCAGCCCCGATGTGATGGGCTTCCATGTGATGGGCAGGGAGGGGTGCCGCATGACTGTCTCCTTCCTGGGAGGTCATGCATTGGACCCGCCCCGGCCCTCACCGGTTCGTCACAAGTGGGTTGCGTACGCCTGGCCGTCGAGCGTCTCGAGCGCGTCCTCGATGGCCCGGTGGAAGGTCGGGTAGGCGTACATCATGTGCCGCAGCCGCGTCGTGGGGATCTCGTTCTGCACGGCCACCACCAGTGCGCCGAGCACCTCCCCGCCGGCCGGCCCGACGCTGGTGGCGCCGACGAGCACACCGCGCCGCGCGTCCTCCACCAGCTTGACGAAGCCCTCGTGCCCGGCCCCGTGGATCCAGCCACGGGCCGACTCGCTGACGGAGGCGAAGCCCACCCGCACGTCGAGCCCGGCCTCCCGGGCCTCCCGCTCCGTCAGGCCGACCGAGGCCACCTCGGGGTCGGTGAACGTGACCCGGGGCACCGCCCGGTAGTCGGCCGGCGGGCCGCCCTCGCCGAGGATGTCGCGGGCCGCGATCCTGCCCTGGTAGACGGCGACGTGCGTGTACGCTCCCCGGCCGGTCACGTCGCCCACCGCCCACACGCCGTCGGCGGCCCGCATCCGCCCGTCCACGGTGACGAACCGGGCGCTCTCGTCGAGGCCGGCGTCGCCGGCGCCGATCGCGGCCAGGTCGGTCCTGCGCCCGGTGGCGACCAGCAGCCGCGCGGCGCGGAGGGTCCGGCCGTCCTCGAGCGTGAGCGTGAAGCCGCCCTCGTCGTGCCGCACCCGGTCGGCCGCGACTCCGGTGCGCGTCGCGAGGCCCTCCCCGGCGAACACCCGGGCCAGCAGCACGCCGGCCTCGGGCTCCTCCTGCGCCAGCAGGCGGTCGGCGGCCTCCACGACCGACACCCGCGTGCCGAACCGGGCGAACACCTGGGCGAGTTCGCAGCCGACCGCCCCGCCGCCGAGCACGATCAGCGACTCGGGCACGTGCCGGGCCGCGACGGCGTCCCGGTTCGTCCAGTACGGCGTGCCCTCCAGGCCCTCGATCGGGGGGACGGCGGGGCTGGTGCCGGTGGCGAGGACGATCCCGCGCCGCGCCCGCAGCACCCGGCCGTCCACGGTCACCTCCCGCGGCCCGGTGATCCGGCCGCGGCCGCGGACGAGGTGGACGCCCGCGCTCTCGAAATGCTCCACCCTGGCGTCGTCGCTCCAGCCGTCGGTGGCCTCGCCGCTGATCCGGTCGCTCACCGGGGCCCACTTGGGGGAGACCCGGACAGAGCCGGCCATGCCGGGCACCCGCCGCGCCTCGGCCAGCAGTCCCGCGGCGCGCACCATCATCTTGGAGGGGACGCAGCCCCAGTAGGCGCACTCGCCCCCGATCAGGCCGGCCTCCACGCCGGCGACGCTGAGGCCGGCCTCCGCCAGCCGTCCCGCGACGTCCTCCCCACCGGGACCCAGGCCGAGCACCACCACGTCGTACATCCCGTCCATGCCCGTCAACTGCCCAGGCAGGCGGAGCCGTACCGCACGGGAGGCCCGGGACGACACGAGGGGCGGGCCCGTGCGGGCCCGCCCCTCGTGTGCGCGATCGTCAGATGAGACCGAGAGCCCGCACGGCGTCGCGCTCCTCGACCAGCTCGCCGACCGAGGCGTCGATCCGCTCGCGGGAGAACGCGTCGATCTCCAGGCCCTGGACGATCTCCCAGCGGCCGTTCCTGGACACCACCGGGAAGGACGAGATCAGGCCCTCCGGCACACCGTAGGAGCCGTCGGACGGGATGGCGGCCGAGGTCCAGTCGCCCTCGGGCGTGCCGTTCACCCAGTCGTACACGTGGTCGATCGCCGCGTTGGCCGCGGACGCCGCCGAGGACGCGCCGCGCGCCTCGATGATGGCGGCGCCGCGCTTGGCGACGGTCGGGATGAAGGTGTCGCGCAGCCACTCCTGCTCGACCTGCTCGGCCGCGATCTTGCCGCCGACCTCGGCGTGGAAGAGGTCCGGGTACTGCGTGGCGGAGTGGTTGCCCCAGATCGTCATCTTCTTGATCTCGGCCACCGGGACGTTCAGCTTGGCCGCGAGCTGCGAGAGCGCGCGGTTGTGGTCGAGACGGGTCATCGCGGTGAACCGCTCGGCCGGCACGTCGGGAGCCGCGGACTGCGCGATGAGCGCGTTGGTGTTGGCGGGGTTGCCCACGACGAGCACACGGATGTCGTCGGCCGCGTGGTCGTTGATGGCCTTGCCCTGCGGGCCGAAGATGCCGCCGTTGGCCTCGAGGAGGTCGCCGCGCTCCATGCCCTTCGTACGCGGGCGGGCGCCGACGAGCAGCGCGACGTTGGCGCCGTCGAAGGCCTTTGCCGGGTCGTCGGAGATCTCGATGCCCCGCAGCAGCGGGAACGCGCAGTCGTCGAGCTCCATCGCGGTGCCCTCGGCCGCCTTGACGGCCTGCGGGATCTCCAGAAGGCTCAGCTTCACCGGGGTGTCCGCCCCGAGGAGCTGGCCCGAGGCGACGCGGAAGAGCAGCGCGTAACCGATCTGGCCGGCCGCGCCGGTGACGGTCACTTTGACGGTCATGACGATCCCCATTCGCGATATGTGTGACTCACGGATGCTACCCGCCGGGCCGGTTCCCCCCGTGAGCAGGTGGCGCTGTGTCCCCCGCGTCGTTCCCCGCGTCGCTCGTCGGCCGGGTCTCCGCGTGCGTTCGTTGGGCGGTCTGGACGGGACATCCGGCCCCTGGCCACGCGTTTCGCGGATGAATGGGTGAAACTTTCACGAAACACGCAGGTGACTTCAGGCGTAACGGGGCGACGGAATCCCTGCTCGGACGCGGGGTGAACGCCGGGCCGCGACTTCGCCGCGCTCCCGCCCTTGACGGGTCCCTGTACGGCGCCGGAGGTGGTGCCTATGGTTCGTGGGAGCGCTCCCAAGCGCAGAATTCATCGCCAGGAGGACCTTCCCAATGAGATCCACCCCCCGACCGGGAGCCGTGAGCTCCACGGTGCGCCGCGGCCTGGTCGCGGCGGCCGTGCTCGCGCTCGGTTCCACGGCGGCCGTCGCCACCGCCACCTCGGCGAGTGCCGCGGTCTCGTGCAAAGTCAACTACACCGCCAGCGAGTGGCAGGGCGGCATGTCCGCCAACCTGACCATTCAGAACCTGGGCGACGCCCTCAACGGCTGGACGCTCACGTTCACCTTCCCGAACAGCAGCCAGAAGGTCAGCCAGGGCTGGTCGGCCAACTGGAGCCAGTCGGGCAGCAACGTGACCGCGACCGCCCTGGACTGGAACAAGTCCCTGTCCACCGGCGGCTCGACGAGCATCGGCTTCAACGGGTCCTGGTCGGGAAGCAACCCGGCGCCGACCGACTTCAAGATCAACGGTGTGTCCTGCAACGGCACCCCGCAGTCGCCGTCGCCGTCGCCGTCCGTCTCGCCCTCCGTCTCGCCCTCGGCCTCGCCCTCCCCGCGGGTCTCCCCGTCGGCCTCGCCCTCTCCCCGGGTCTCCCCGTCGGCGTCCCCGTCGGCGTCCCCGTCGCCGTCTGCTTCACCGTCGTCCTCGCCGCCGCCGCCCGGGACCCACGTGGACAACCCGTACGACGGTGCGACGGGCTACGTGAACCCGGACTGGTCGGCCAGCGCGAAGTCCGAGCCGGGCGGTTCGCGGGTGGCCAACATCTCCACGGCGATCTGGCTGGACCGCATCGCCGCGATCAGCTCCGGCTCGGCCGGCAACAACAGCATGGGCCTGCGCGACCACCTCGATGAGGCGGTCAGGCAGGACGCGGCCAACGGCAGCGCGCCTCTCACGGTCCAGGTCGTCATCTACGACCTGCCGAACCGCGACTGCTCGGCGCTCGCCTCCAACGGTGAGCTGAAGATCGCGCAGAACGGCCTCGCGCGGTACAAGAGCGAGTACATCGACGTGATCGCCGGGATCATGGCGGACTCGAAGTACTCGAACCTCCGCATCGTGACGATCATCGAGCCCGACTCGCTGCCGAACCTGATCACCAACGTCAACAACTTCCAGGCGTGCCAGGAGGCCCAGTCCTCGGGCGCCTACGTCCAGGGCGTGCAGTACGCGCTGAACAAGCTGCACGCGATCTCGAACGTGTACACCTACGTGGACGCGGCGCACCACGCCTGGCTCGGCTGGGACACCAACTTCCAGCCGATGGTGAACCTCTTCTACCAGGTCGCCACCGGCACCACCGCGGGCGTGAAGAGCATTGACGGCTTCATCGTGAACACCGCCAACTTCGCCGCGCTGACCGAGCCGTACTTCAACATCAACACCACGGTGAACGGCCAGTCGGTGCGCCAGTCCCACTGGGTCGACTGGAACTGGTACGTGGACGAGTCGTCCTTCGCGACCGGTCTCCGCAACGCCCTGATTTCGAAGGGCTTCCCGAACACCATCGGCATGCTGGTCGACACCTCGCGCAACGGCTGGGGTGGCTCGGCCCGTCCGACCAAGGCGAGCACGTCCACCAACGTGGACACCTTCGTCAACGAGTCGCGCGTCGACCGCCGGATCCACGCCGGCAACTGGTGCAACCAGTCCGGCGCCGGCATGGGTGAGCGGCCGAAGGCGAACCCCGCCGCCGGTTTCGACGCCTACGTCTGGATCAAGCCGCCGGGTGAGTCCGACGGTTCCAGCTCGGCGATCGACAACGACGAGGGCAAGGGCTTCGACCGGATGTGTGACCCGACCTACACCGGTAACAGCCTGAACGGCAACAACATGTCCGGTGCTCTGCCGAACGCCCCGGTCTCGGGCCACTGGTTCTCCGCGCAGTTCCAGCAGCTCATGCAGAACGCCTACCCGCCGCTCTCGTAACACGAGGCGCGCAGGCGCACAAGAAAGCGGGCCCCGTCGCACTGCGGCGGGGCCCGCCCCTTTTTCCCGGTCCTGTTTCCGGCCATGGAGCCGGTCAGGAGTAGTGGTTCGACCTGCTGCTCCGGGTCAGCTTGAGCACGACCGACACGATCAGCGCGATCGCGCCGATGATCAGAACCCACTTCAGCGCGCCGAAGATGAGCCCGATGACGGAACCGAGAAGGAAGAACCCGACGATTACGGCTGCGGCGATGAGGAGAATGCGTCCCATGCCTTCACCGTACGGGCCGCCCTCCCGCCGTTCCCAGGGCCGAAGGCCAAGTTCAGGGCAGACTCAGGGTCATCTCAGGGTGGGGGAGGGGGCCCGCTCGGGCGTCAGTCGTTGGCGTGCAGCGCCGCGTTGAGCTCGATGCCCCTGCTGTCGCGGGACACCGCCTCGACCGCTCCGGACGTCGAGTTGCGGCGCAGCAGCAGGCCCGACTTGCCCGACAGCTCCCTCGCCTTCGCGACCGTCCCGTCGGGCAGCGTGACCTTGGTGCCCGCCGTGACGTACAGCCCGGCCTCCACCACGCAGTCGTCGCCGAGCGAGATGCCGATGCCGGAGTTCGCCCCGAGCAGGCAGCGCTCGCCGATCGAGATGACCTCCTTGCCGCCGCCGGACAGCGTCCCCATGATCGAGGCCCCGCCGCCCACGTCGGATCCGTCGCCCACGACGACCCCCGCCGAGATGCGGCCCTCCACCATGGATGCGCCGAGCGTGCCGGCGTTGTAGTTGACGAAGCCCTCGTGCATGACGGTGGTGCCGCTCGCCAGGTGCGCGCCGAGCCGTACGCGGTCGGCGTCGGCGACCCGCACCCCGGCCGGCAGCACGTAGTCGACCATCCGGGGGAACTTGTCCACGCCGTACACGGTCACCGGGCCCCGGGCCCGCAGGCGGAGCCGCACCTCCTCGAACCCCTCCACCTTGCACGGGCCGTGGTTGGTCCACACGACGTTGGCCAGCAGCCTGAAGATCCCGTCGAGGTTGAGCGCGCGCGGCCGGACCAGGCGGTGCGACAGCAGGTGCAGGCGCAGGTACACGTCGTGCGCGTCGGCGGGCGGAGCCGACAGGTCGGCGATGCCGGTGCGCACGGCCACGACCTCGACGCCCCGGGCGGGGTCGGGGCCGACCAGCTCCGCCATGCCCTCGCCGAGGTCCTCGCCCGCGATCGGCTCGGTGCCCACGGCCGGGGGCTCGCCCAGCGCCGGGAAGGGGAACCAGGTGTCCAGCACGGTGCCGTCCGCGGCGATCGTGGCGAGGCCGATGCCGTACGCACCCGAGGTGGTGGAGTCGATAGCTGTCATGTGCACCTACGCTACCGGCTTACGACGCGCCATCACCTGGGCGGACGACGCCCGACTCGTAGGCGTACCGGACGGCCTGGGCCCGGTCGCGCAGACCGAGCTTGGCCAGCAGGCGGTTCATGTGCGTGCTCACCGTCGCCTCGCTGATCGACAGCGTGCAGGCGATCTCGCCGTTCGACAGCCCCCGCGCCACCAGGCGCAGCACCTGCTCCTCCCGCGGGGTGAGTCCGGTCTCCGGCGGCGGCGCGGCGGGCTGCGCGCGGCGGTAGGCGTCGACGACCCGGCCCGTGACGGCGGGGTCGAGCAGCACCTCTCCCCGGGCGGCGCTGCGGATCGCGGCGAACAGGTGCTCGGGCGGCGAGACCTTCAGCAGGAAGCCGCTGACCCCGGTGTGCAGCGCCCGGTCGAGGTTCTCGTCGGTGTCGTAGGTCGTCAGCATGATCACGCGTGGCGGCTCGGGCGCGGACAGGATCCGCCGGGCCGCCTCCAGGCCGTCGAGCCGCGGCATCGCGATGTCGAGCAGCACGACGTCGGGCCGCAGGCTCCGGGCCAGCTCGACGGCGCGCTCGCCGTCGGACGCCTCGCCCAGCACGGCGAGGTCCTGCTGGGTGCCGATCACCAGCCGCAGCCCGGCCCGGATCATCGCCTGGTCGTCGGCGATCAGAATCCCGATCACACGCTCGTTCACAGCGTCTTTCGCAGTGTCTTTCACAGGGGCAGCACCGCCCGGACGCCGAACCCGCCCGAGGCGAGCGGCCCCGCGGTGAGCGTGCCGTGGAACAGCGCGGCCCGCTCCCGCATGCCGATCAGCCCGTGGCCGCCTTCCCGCCCGGCGCCGCGTGCCCGCGTCCGCGCCCGGCCCTGGCCCGGACCCAGGTCGACGATCTCCAGGTGGAGCTCCCCGGGGCGGTGGTCCACGGTGACCGTCGCCCGGGTCGGGCCGGCGTGCTTGAGCGCGTTGGTCAGCGCCTCCTGCACGATGCGGTAGGCCGACAGGTCGAGCCCGGCGGGCAGCGGCACCGGGTCTCCGCGCACCTCCAGGGTCACGTCGAGCCCCGCGGCCCTGACCTGGTCGAGCAGGTCGTCCAGCCGGTCGAGGCCGGACTGCGGGCCCGCGTCGGCCTGTGGCCCGCGCAGCAGGCCGAGCATCCGGCGCAGCTCGTCCACGGCGCCCCGGCCCGTCTCCTCGATCGACGCGAGCACCTGCCGCTCACGCTCCTGGTCTTCGCGCAGCATGAGCCGTACGCCGCCGGTCTGCATGGTCATCACGCTGACGCTGTGGGCGACGATGTCGTGCAGTTCGCGGGCGATGCGGGCGCGTTCCTCCGCCACGGCCTCGCGGGCCAGCAACTCGCCGCGTTCCGCCGCCTGGACGGCGAGCACGCGGTGACGGCGCACCGCCAGGCCGGCTCCGGCCGCGATCGCCGACATCACCACGGCCACGGCGACGTCGCCCCACCCCGCCTGAGGAGACGAGGTGGACATCATCGCGGCGACGTACGCGCAGCTCGCCGCCAGGCCGACGGCGGCCCGCACGCTGCGCGGCCGCACCTCCGACAGGAGGGTGAACAGCAGCACGAGCTCGGTGTAGAACTGCCAGGCCGACGCGGTCTGGGACTCCAGGATGAGCAGCGGGACGGTGACGGCGCAGTAGACGAACAGGATCGCGAACGGGGCGCGGCGCCGGAACAGCACCGCGACGGCGGCGGCGATCCCCCCGGCGATCCACAGGGGGAGATGGTCGCGGACCGGGCCCGTCGACCGCCCGCCGACCTCCTCGGCGATCGCGAACAGGCCCACGACCACCGCGACGAGCCAGTCGACGAGAGTGGGGGGACGGCGGTGGAGCATGACGCAGAGGGTAACGGTGCAGGGAGTAATGGTGCAGGGAGTAACGGTCGTCCTGAATGCACCGTTCCACAAATCCGCCTGGAGGCGGAGACGGCGTCAATGTGTGCTTTGACGACGCCGCGGGGGACCGCTCCGTACGGTCCTGCGCATGCTTACCAACGCGAACACCTTCCGCCGCGTCGCGGCGGGCACGAGCCTCATCCTCGCCCCGCTCTGCCTGCTCCTCGGCATGGCCGCCGATCCGTCCGAGCCCGGGGTCGACGATCCCCTCGCGTACGCGCACAACCCGGGCGCCGTGGGCGTCAGTGCGACGCTCCTCCACTACGCGTGGGTCCTGTGGGTGCCCGGCGTGATCGGCCTCGTCCACCTCGTACGCAAGAAAGGCGTGGTGCTCGCCAACATCGCGGGCGTGATCACGGTTCTCGGCCTCGTCAACTTCTCGGCGCTGATGATCTCGGACTTCTTCGACGTCGTGGCGTTCCAGATGCTGCCGGCGGACCAGGCGGAGAAGCTCATGCAGGACGCGGCTCAGCCCGCGATGATCATCGCCTGGCAGATGCCCGGCATGATCGGGTCGTTCCTCGGCCTCGTGCTCGTGGCCGTCGCGTACGCCTGGGGAGGCCGGGCCGGGTGGTGGTTCCCGGCCGGCGTGCTCGTCGGCATCCTTGTCTGGCTGTTCGGCGCGAGCGCGTGGAACCTCGTGCTCGGCCTCGGCGGCCCGGTCATCCTGCTGGTCGTCTTCGGAATCGTCGGCGTCTCCATGATCCGCATGCGCAACGAGGAGTGGGCGACCTCCGCCCCGTGACCTGTGTTAACGCACTGTTTCAGTGTTTTTCAGGTTGAGAGGGGAGATTACGGGGAAAGTTGACTCGGCACGACCGAGGCGCGTAAACATCGGTCCGATGGGGGGCGAATGACCGACGTGCAGAGGTACGCGCGGGACTGCTTCCGCGGGGTCACCTCCGACCGGTTGGGCGTCGAGCTGGAGTTCCTGGTCTTCGACGCGGACAACCCCGCGCTCCCCGTCCCCATCGCCCGGATCGCGGGCGCGCTCCCCGCGCTCCCCGGCGGCAGCCGGGTGACGTTCGAACCGGGCGGGCAGCTCGAACTGTCGGCCCCGCCGGACGTCCTGCCCGCCGCCGTCGCGAAGCTCACCGCCGACGTCGACGCCGTACGGCTCGCGCTCGCCCGGGCCGGGCTGCGGCTGGGCGGCCGCGGCCTGGACACCCTGCGCCCGCCCCTGCGGCAGTTACGAGAGCCCAGATACGAGGCCATGGCCGCCTTCCTGGAGCGGCCGCACGGCCTGACGATGATGTGCTCGACGGCGTCGATCCAGGTCAACCTGGACTTCGGCGAGGATCCCCGGGCCCGCTGGGAACGCGCTCACATGATCGGCCCGGTGATGGTGGCGGCCTTCGCCAACTCGCCCACCGGAGGGTGGGCCTCCGGCCGCCAGGCGGTGTGGGCCGGGCTCGACCCGAGCAGGACCGCGCCGGTCGCGCGGGGCGGCGACCCGGTGGACGACTGGGCGCGCTACCTCCTCGACGCCCGTCTCATGCTGGTCCGGGAGTCCGGCGGTCTCCTGCCGGTCCTCGACGGCTCGGCGTTCCGCGACTTCACCCGCGTGGCCGGGCGGCCCCCCGGCGAGGCCGACCTCGCCTACCACGCCACCACGCTCTTCCCGCCCGTACGGCCCCGGGGCTGGCTGGAGGTGCGCTACCTCGACGCGCAGGGGACCGGCGAGTGGCCCGTGTGCGTGGCCGTCGTCCACGCGCTCGTCACCGACGACCGGGCCGCCGGGATCGCTCTGGAGGCGGCCCGGCCGGTCGCCCACCGGTGGGCGGACGCCGCCCGCCTCGGTCTCGCCGACCCCGGCCTGCGCCGCTCCGCCTCGGCCTGCTTCCGCGCCGCCGCCGAGGCCCTGCCCCGCCTCGGGGCCGAGCCCTCGCTGGTCGCCCGGGTCCGCGCGTTCGCCTCTCGGCACATCGAATCCGGCCGATCGCCGGCCGCCGACCAGATGGAGGAGATGTTCGCGTGACCGATCTCGACGCCGTCCTGGGCAACGCCGGCCCGACCGGCCTTAAGGAGCGGATCGCGGCCGAGCTCGCCGCCGTACGCGAGCGGTCGCTCGCCTACACCGACGCCGACGACGACATGCTCGTGCGC
Organism: Microbispora sp. NPDC046973; assembly: GCF_040644495.1. Taxonomy (NCBI): domain Bacteria; kingdom Bacillati; phylum Actinomycetota; class Actinomycetes; order Streptosporangiales; family Streptosporangiaceae; genus Microbispora; species Microbispora sp. NPDC046973. The sequence goes on from NZ_JBEYWQ010000004.1 coordinate 243,631, forward strand.
CAGCACTCGCCCCTGATGTCGCCGCTGGTCTGGGACCTCGCCCATGTGGGGAACTACGAGGAGCTGTGGGTGCTGCGCGAGGTAGGCGGCATCGAGCCGATGCGCCCGGAGATCGACCCCCTCTACGACGCGTTCAAGTATCCGCGCAAGGACAGGCCGTCGCTCCCGCTGCTCGGCCCGGCCGAGGCCAGGAAGTACATCTCCGGCGTGCGCGGCCGGGTGCTCGACGTCCTCGACCGGGTGAACCTGACCGACCCCGATCCGCTGCGGGCGGGCGGCTACGTCTTCGGTCTGGTGCTGCAGCACGAGCACCAGCACGACGAGACCATGCTCGCCACGCTCCAGCTGTCCCGGCGGCCCGGCCTGGTCCGCGACGGGGAACTGCCGCCCGGCAGGCCCGCGGCCGAGCCCGAGGTCCACATCCCCGCCGGCGTCTTCACCATGGGCACCGACACCGTGGCCTGGGCGTACGACAACGAGCGGCCGGCCCACCGGCTGTACCTGCCGGGCTACTGGATCGACCGCCATCCCGTGACCAACGGGGCGTACATGGAGTTCGTCGAGGACGGCGGCTACCGCGACCCGCGCTGGTGGCTGCCGCAGGGCTGGGAGTGGGCCGAGCGCGGCGGCGTGGAGGCCCCGTTGTTCTGGACCCGCGACGGCGACACCTGGTGGCGGGTCCGGTTCGGCAGGGAGGAGCCCGTGCCGCCGGACGAGCCGGTGCAGCACGTCTCGTGGTACGAGGCCGACGCGTACGCCCGGTGGGCGGGCAAGCGCCTGCCGACCGAGGCCGAGTGGGAGAAGGCGTGCGGAGGCCGCACGTACCCCTGGGGCGAGGCGGATCCCGGCCATCTCGGGCGCTGGGCCAATCTCGGCCACCGCGCGGCCCGGCCCGCGCCCGCAGGGGCGTTCCCCGACGGCGCGAGTCCCTACGGCGTCGAGCAGCTCATCGGGGACGTGTGGGAGTGGACCGACTCCTGGTTCCAGCCCTATCCCGGCTACCGGTGCTTCCCCTACGAGGAGTACAGCAAGGTCTTCTTCGGGGAGACCTACCGGGTGCTGCGCGGCGGGTCCTGGGCCACCCATCCCTCCGCCGTCCGCACGACCTTCCGCAACTGGGACTACCCGATCCGGCGGCAGATCTTCGCCGGGTTCCGCTGCGCCCGCTCGGAGGACTGAAGGGATGTGCCGCCACGCGGCGTGGCTGGGCCCGGCGCGGTCCCTGACCACGTTGATCAGCGACCCCGAACACGGCCTGCTGCGCCAGTCGTACGCGCCGCGCCTGCAGAAGTACGGCACGGTGAACGCCGACGGGTTCGGCTTCGGCTGGTACGACGGCGGGTCACGGCCCGTGCGCTACCGCCGTACGGTGCCCATCTGGGCGGACGCCAACATGCCCGGCCTCGCCGCGGCGGCCCGCTCGTCCTGCCTGCTGGCGGCGGTGCGGTCGGCCACGGTCGGGATGCCGATCGAGGAGACGGCCACCGCGCCCTTCGCCGACGGGCCCTGGCTGCTCAGCCACAACGGCCGGGTCAGGCGCGAGGCCGTCAGGCCCCTCGCGGCCGACGCGGAGAGCATGTGCGACTCGGCGTGGCTCGCCGCGGCCGTGTTCACCCGGCTGCGGGACGGGCTGCCGCTCGCCGACGTCCTGCCCGCCGTCGTCCGCGCGGCCGCCGAGGGCGACCCGCAGGCCCGGCTCAACCTGCTCGTCACAGGAGGTTCCCACCTGGCCGCCGTCGCGTGGGGCGACACGTTGTTCATGCACCTGGAGGAGGGGGTGCTCGTCGCGAGCGAGCCGCTGGACGACCGGCCGGGCTGGCGGGCCGTGCCCGACCGGAGCCTGCTGCTCGCCTCCCCTGACGGCGTTTCGGTGACACCCATCGATTGAGAGGCGACCACCAATGAGCGTGACCGACCATCTCGGCGGCGACTACCTGCGCCAGGCTCTGGAGAACGACGTACGCGCCGGGCTCACCTCGTCGCCCAAGTGGCTGCCCCCCAAGTGGTTCTACGACGCCGCGGGCAGCGAGCTGTTCTCCCGCATCACGCGGCTGGCGGAGTACTACCCCACCCGGCGCGAGATGGAGATCCTGCGCCGCCGCGCCGTCGACGTCGCGGGCCTCAGCGGCGCCGACACGCTCGTCGAGCTGGGCTCGGGCACCAGCGAGAAGACCGTGCTCCTGCTCGACGCGCTGGCCAACGCGGGCACGCTGCGGGCCTACACGCCGGTCGACGTGGACGACGTCACGCTGGAGGCCGCGGCGGAGCGGCTCGCCGTGCGCTATCCCGGCCTGGACGTGCGACCGGTGCGGGCCGACTTCGAGCAGCACCTGGGGCTGCTGCCGAGGACCGGCAGGCGGCTGGTGGCCTTCCTGGGCGGCACGATCGGCAACCTCCCGCCCTCCACCCGGGAGGTGTTCCTCAAGGAACTGCGGGCCACGCTGCGGCCGGGCGACACCCTGCTGCTCGGCACCGACCTGGTGAAGGACAGGGGACGGCTGGTCGCGGCGTACGACGACCCGGGAGGCGTGACGGCCGCCTTCAACCGCAACGTGCTGCACGTGCTCAACCGGGAGCTCGACGCCGGCTTCGAGCCGGAGGCGTTCGAGCACGTCGCGCTGTGGGACGAGGACAACGACTGGATCGAGATGCGGCTGCGGGCCACCCGGCCCATGGAGGTCCCGATCCGGGCGCTCGGCCTCACGGTCGCCTTCGCCGAGGGGGAGGAGATGCGCACGGAGATCAGCGCCAAGTTCCGCAGGGAGGGCGTGCTCGACGAGCTGTCCCGGGCCGGGTTCGCGGTCTGCCGCTGGTACACCGACAGCGCCGCCGACTTCGCGGTGACCCTGGCCGCGGTGCCCGCGTCCGCAGGGAGGTTCGCCAACGCTTAACCGGACGTGCCGGAGGATGTCGTCGTCCTGCCACCGCGAGGCACTGGGATCGCCTCGCTACGGTCACCGAACTCGGGTGGCCACGGAGAAAGGACCACGATGTCCCAGGGTCTGTCCCGCCGCGGATTCCTCGCCGCCGGCGCCGGCGCCGCCGCCGCGTCGCTGCTGCCGTCCTCGGTGCACCGGGCGATGGCCATGCCGGTGCCGCGCGGTGGCCTGTCCGCGATCAAGCACGTCGTCTTCCTCATGCAGGAGAACCGGTCGTTCGACCACTACTTCGGCACGCTGCGGGGCGTGCGCGGCTACGGCGACCGCAACGCCGTCAGGCTGCCGGACGGCAGGCCGGTGTTCGAGCAGCCGGCCGGCGCGGGCCCGGTGCTGCCGTTCCCGGTGCGCGAGGCCGCCGACCTGGTGGGCAGGGACCTGCAGTGGATCTCGGCGCTCGCGCACGGCTGGAGCGACGGGCAGGCGGCCGCGGCGGACGGCTGGCACAACGGCTGGATCGCGGCCAAGAGCCCGGCCACCATGACGTACTACCGGCGTGAGGACATCCCGCTGCAGTACGAGCTGGCCGACACCTTCACGATCTGCGACCACTACTTCTGCTCGGTGCTGTCGTCCACCAGCCCGAACCGGAACTACCACGTGAGCGGGCACACCGGCTACGAGCCGGGGACGGCGAAGCGGGCGATCGACAACTCCGCCTACAGCGAGGACTCCCACGCGGGGTACACGTGGGCGAACGCCGGGGAGATCCTGGAGGCCGCCGGGCGATCCTGGAAGGTCTACCAGGAGTGGGACAACTATGAGGACAACAACCTCGAGTTCTTCGCGGAGTTCCGCAGGATCGCCCGCGAGGCGCTGCGCGGCGATTACCTGAGCATGGACTCCTTCTACTCCGCGCTGTTCCGGGCGCCGGAGGCGCAGCGGGAGCAGATGCTGGCGCGGCTGGAGGAGGGCGTGGCGGCGCTGACGCCCAAGGAGCGCTCGCTGTACGACCGGGCGCTGCGCCGCCTGCGGCCCGACACGCTCGCCGCCGAGTTCCGCGCCGACATCGAGGCCGGGCGGCTGCCCGAGGTCAGCTACCTCGTCCCTTCGGCGGCCGACTCCGAGCACCCCAGCGCGTCCTCGCCGATCCAGAGCGCGCAGATCACCTACGACATCCTCGACGCGATCGCCTCGAACCCCGAGGTGTGGCGGTCGACGGCGCTGTTCATCACCTACGACGAGAACGACGGCTTCTTCGACCACGTGCCGCCGCCGCGGCCCCCGGCGGAGCAGGCCGACGAGTTCTACGAGGGCAAGCCGATCGGGCTCGGCGTCCGGGTGCCGATGATCGTGGTCTCGCCGTGGACGATCGGCGGGCACGTCTGCTCGCAGATCTTCGACCACTCCTCCACGGTCCGCTTCCTGGAGACCTGGCTCGGGGTGCGCTTCCCCGACGTCTCCGCCTGGCGGCGCACCGTCTCGGGCGACCTCACCTCGGCGTTCGACTTCACCTCGGCCGGTCCCCGGCCCGCTCCCACGCAGCCGGGTCCGGTCCCGGCGTTCAGCGGCCGCTGGCGGCCCTCCCCGCCGGCCGACCAGCGCATGCCGGTCCAGGAGGAGGGCGTGCGCCCGGCGCGGCCCCTGCCGTACCAGCCGGACGCCTCGGTCACGCTCAGTGGGAAGACGCTGCGGCTGACGGTGGCCAACGACGGCACGCAGAGCGTGCACCTCGCGCTCTACCCGTACGCCGGGGAGCTGCCCGCGCCGCTCCACCTGGACGTGCGCGGCTCGGCCACCAGGCTCGTCCAGGTGCCGGGCGACCACTACGACCTGGTGCTCACCGGTCCGAACGGCTTCCGCCGCGAGTTCGGCGGCTCGCTCGCGGGCGGCGCGGCCGGGGTCGAAGTGTCGAGCACCGTCCACGGCGAGGAGCTGCGGCTGGACATCGAGATCGCCAACAACGGCCGTCAGGAGGTGCGCCTGCACGTCCGCGCGCTGGCCTACGACGACAGGGAGACGGAGGTCGTGCTGCGGCCGGGCGCGCGGCGGCACCTGCCCTGGCCCGCCCGGCGGGCGAGGGGCTGGTACGACGTCCGGATCTCCTGTGCGGACGACCCGTCCTTCAACCGCCGTCTCATGGGCCACATCGAGAACGGCCGGCCGAGCGTCACCGGCTGAGCGACCGCCCGCTGCCCGCGAGTGCGGAGCCCGCGGGCAGCGGCAGGCGCAGGACGAAGCGGGCGCCGCGCGGGGAGTCCTCGATCCGCAGCGTCCCGTGGTGCGCGTCCGCCGTGATGCGGCACAGGGCGAGGCCGAGGCCGGTGCCCTTGGGGTCGCGGCGGCGCCCGTCCTTGAGGCGGACGAACGGCTCGAAGACCCGCTCGCGGTCCTCGGGCGCGATGCCGTCGCCGTCGTCGAGCACGGTGACGACCGCCTCGTCCCCGGCCCGCCCGACCGTGACGTCGACCCTGCTGCACGCGTGGCGCTGGGCGTTGACCAGCAGGTTGGTCAGCACGCCGCACAGCTGGACCCGGTTGCCGAGGACGGTCACCTCGTCCTCGACCTCGACGTGCACGGGCACGCCGTCCGTGCGGGCGGCGGCCTCCTCCCGCACGAGCGCCACGAGGTCGACCGGCTCGGGCTCGGCCGTCGCGGCCGTGCGGACACGGGCGACCGTGAGCATCTCGTCGATGATCGCCTGGCACCGTTCGGTGGTCCGCACCGCCGTCCGGATCGTCTCGTACGGATCGGTCTCCTCGCGGTAGAGCAGGGCCTCCTCCAGTTGCGTACGCAGCCCGGCGAGCGGGGTCCGCAGCTCGTGGGAGACCATCGAGGCGAAGTGCCGCTGCTGGCGCACCGAGGAGTCGAGGCGTTCGAGGAAACTGTTGGAGGCCCGGGCGAGCTCGGCGATCTCGTCGCGCCCGGGCGGCTGGGGGACGCGCAGGCTCAGGTCGCGCACGCTGATCTCGGTCACCATCTCGCGAATCTCCTTGACCGGGCGCAGCGTGCGGCCCGCTGCGCGCCAGCTCGCCCAGGTCCATCCGGCGGTCATCAGCAGCACTCCGATCGCGATGAACAGTTCCAGCCGCCGCGTGGCCAGGAGTGCGGGCTCGGTCCTCCCCGCGTAGACGGCGTGCGGCTCGCCGTCCCAGAACAGCCGGGACTGCACCGGCAGGACCCGTACGGCGGTGAGCACGACGCAGCGGCCCCCGTCCGGGCACTCGATCCGGTACTGCAGCCGGTCCTGGTCGGTGGGGAAGGGGGAGGTCAGCGGGGCCCGGCCGCTCGCCGCCCGGCTGGCCGTGATCACCCGGTTGCGGGAGTCGACGAGCTGCACGAGATCGTCGCGCGTCGCGGGCGGCTGGGGGATGCCGTTGGGGCCCATCGAGGCGATCCAGTCGGTGGCCACCCGCTGGGTCTCCATGAAGAGATGGCTGTGGATCCGGTTGCGGACGGCGATGTCCAGGCCGAACCCGATCACCGTGAGGACGACGAGGGAGAGGACCGCGCTCATCACGGCGGTCCGCGCCTGGATCGAGCGCGGGCGTAAAAGGGAAGGCATCTGCCAGCCCGCCATGACCCCTCCGTTCGTGTCCGTAATGCAATGCTCAGGAAAAAAAGGTTAATAAGGGCCATCGGTATCCCAAAACCCCTGAACATGGTGGGCCGGAACCCTTGCGAGAACTTGACGTTCTCTTTGCCTGATCAGTCGTCCGCCCTGGTAAGCGGCTTAGGGAATGGTTTCAAGGGGAGGGAGAACGTCGAGTTGACGATGTTTTTCCTGTGAAAAATGTTGCCGTTCCGGCCGCGAGGACGAGACAGACGGCGACGACGGCCCCGACCGTGGGCCAGGGGACGACCAGCGGAACGGCCGCACCGGACTTCTGCGCCAGCCCGGCGCGCATTCCGAGCAACGCGGGAACGGCCACGGCGAGACCGAGCACGGTGCCGATCCCGGTGACGAGCGCCGCCTCGGCCGCGGCCGCCGCGGTCACCTGCCGCCGCGTCGCGCCGGACAGGCGCAGGACCGCGAACTCGCGTGCGCGTGCCGACGCCGCCATGACCTGCGTGTTGACGATCGCCAGGCCCGAGTAACCGGCCGAGACCCCGACCAGCAGGAGGGTGAACAGCCAGACGAGCCTGTCCTCCTCCGCCTGGTCACCGGCCGCGCGGTCGGCGACGCTCACCGTCTTCGCCCCCGGGAAGACCATCCCGGCCGGCCGGGACACGTACGCCTCGGGGGTCAGCGCCGAGGGGTCGTGCGCCCGGACCGTGTCCCTGGCGACCAGCACCTCCGCCGGCGCGCCGGACAGGACCGCCGTGATCCGCAGGCGCACGGTCGTGCCGTCCTCGAAGGTGAGCGGCACGACGTCTCCCCTCCGCCAGCCGTGGTCCCTGGCGACCCATTCCGCGACCGCCGCCTCGTCCCCGGCGAGGTGATCGTCGCCCAGCGCGCCGAGCGGCCGGTCGCCGTACACGGTGGTGGGCAGCGGGGCCGCGGGGGCCGCCGCCGCCGCGAGCGCCGCGTCCGACAGGCCGGGGGCGCCGTCGGGCACGAGCACCGCCGCCGCGGAGGTGCCGGCCGCCCGTCCCGCCGTGTACGCCGCGGCGGTCGTGCGCACCATGCCGGTGACGAGCACGGCGAAGCCCACCGTCAGCAGCACCGGGGCCGCCGTGGCGGCGGTGCGCCGCACGGCCGTCATCGCGCTCCGCCCGGCCAGCATGCCCACGGCCTGCCGGGAGATCGGCCATGCGAGGACGCGGACGAGCGGCGGGAGGACGACCGGCGCGAGCAGGGTGAGCCCGGCGATCAGCGCCATCGCGGCGAGCAGGACGTCGTTCACCAGGGCGTCCTCACTGGCGGAACCGCTCGCCGCCGCCAGCGCCAGGCCGCCCGCGACCGACACGACGCCCGCGATCCACCGCACGCGGGTCATCGGCGTGCCGCCCGCCGCGTGGTCGCGAAGCGCCTCCAGCGGGCGGACCCGGGCCGCCCGGCCCGAGGCGGACCACGCGCCGAGCAGGCCCGCCGCGATCCCGGCCGCGACCGCTCCGGCCACGGGCAGGGGGGCGAACCGCACGCCGAACGACTCGGGTTCGAAGCCCGCCGCGACGAGCACCCCGCCCACGGCGGGTGCGACGGCCGCGCCCAGCAGCGCCCCGGCCGCGGCGGCGACGGCTCCCACGGCGAGCGCCTCGCCGTACACGATCAGCCGCACCTGGCGCGGGGTCGCGCCGACCGCCCGCAGCAGGCCGAACTCCCGGCGCCGCTGGGTGACCCGGAACGCGAACGTGGAGGCCACCACGAACACCGACACGAACCCGCCGAGCAGCGCCATCGCGGTCAGCACCTGCATGCCGATCCAGCGGGTCCGCGCGTCGGCCGCCGGCTCGGCGGCCGCCCGGTCCGCCCCGGCGAGCACCTCCCCGGACCCGCCGGCGACGCCGAGCACGGCACGCCGCACGGCAGCCCCTACAGCGGCACGATCGGCACCCGGCCGGGTGAGCAGCCCGATGACGCGTACGCCGCCCCCGAGGCGCTCGGCCTCGCCGTCCGAGACGTACGGCCCGGGGCCGCCGGTGAGACCGCTGACCGTGTACGCCGCGGGTCCTCTGGCGGTCAGCAACGTGACGGGCGAGCCCGGCGCGAGCCCGAGCGCGCGGTCGAGCACCACCTCTCCGGCGCGGACGGGCGGCCTGCCCGCCACCAGCCGGTGCGGTGCCAGCGCCGCGGTGCTCCAGCCCCGTGCCTCGTGCCCGCCGGTCGCCCTGCCCCGGACGACGGCCTGGGCGTAGAAGGCGCGGTCGGGGACGGCCGCCGCGACGCCGGGCACCGACGTGAGCGCGCGGACCAGCGCCTGCGTCGTCTCCGGCGACCAGGGCCGGTTCTCGGCGAAGGCGTTGCCGTCCCCGGGCGCGCCGGGGGTGCGGACGAGCAGGGGCGCGGCGGCGTACCGCGCGGGCACACGCGGGCCCGCGGACGTGAGCAGCAGCGCGCTCGCGGTGAGGACCGCGGCGCCGAGGCAGAGCGCGACGAACGTGCCCGCGAGCCCGGTCCACCTTCCCCGGAGCAGGGAGAGGCTCAGGGAGAGGCTCAGCACGGCTCCTCCAGGAGGGCCATGCGGGCGGCGATCTCGGCGGCGCCCGACCGGCCCAGCTCTCCCGCGAGCCGGCCGTCGGCCAGCAGCACGACCCGGTCCGCGTACGCCGCGGCGGCGGGGTCGTGCGTGACCATGACGACGGTCTGCCCGCGGGCGTCGACCAGCGCGCGCAGGAGTTCCATGACCACGCGGGACGCGGCGCTGTCGAGCGCGCCGGTCGGCTCGTCGGCGAAGAGCACGGCGGGCCCGGTCCCTGCGGACCGGGTGACGAGGGTGCGGGCGATCGCCACCCGCTGCCGCTCGCCGCCGGAGAGCTCGGCGGGCCGGTGCCCGCCCCGCCGCTCCAGGCCGACCGCGGCGAGCGCGTCGCGCACCTCGTCAGGCCCCGGGCGGCGCCCGGCCAGGTGAAGGGGGAGCGCCACGTTCTCCTCGGCGGTGAGCGCGTCGACCAGGTTGTACTCCTGGAAGACGAAGCCGACCCGTTCCCGGCGCAGCAGGGTGAGCGCCTTCTCGCTCAGCGGGCCGAGGTCGGTGCCGCCGACCAGCACGGTCCCGGACGTCGGCCGGTCGAGCCCGGCGGCGCAGTGCAGCAGGGTGGACTTGCCGGAGCCCGAGGGCCCCATCACGGCGGTGAAGGTTCCCGGGTCGAAGCCGAGGGTGAGGCCGTCGAGAGCGGTCACCGCGCCGGGCCCGGTGCCGTACACCACGCGGACCGAGTCGAGCAGGACCGCCTGCCCGGGTGTCGGCGGCGCGGTTCGTGTCATGCCGGTTCGAGTCATGCCCCGAGCCAACCGGCGGCGGGCCCGCGCGGCACTGGCGCTGGGGCGAGAACCAGGGGTATCCCCAGCACTACCGACATCGGCCCGCCCAGCGGTTAACGTCGGTGCCGTGGCCGCTCCGACCCTCGCCCCCGCCGTCGCCTCTGTGACTTACGTGCCCAGGACCGCGCTGGACGCGCTCAGCGGGCCGCCCCAGCGCTTCCTGGCCTCGGTCTGGCCGTGGAGGTCGCTGGCGTACCTGCTGGCCGGGGTCGTCCCCGGCCTCGCGTTCGCCACCGTGCTGGTGCCGGTCCGCGCGGTGAGCGGTCCGGCAGCCGCACCGGTGTCCCTCGCGGTGGCCGCCGTGCTGCTGGTGCCCGTGGCCCGGTTCGAGCGGTGGCGGCTGCGCCTCGCGGACCGGCAGCCGATGCGCGGACTGCCGGGCGGCTGGTGGCCGGGGTGGCGGGAGGCGGGGCACGCCCTCGTGGCGATGGTCGCGCTCTGCTGGGTCGACCTGCTGGTGGTGGCGGCCGCGATCGCCGGGCCGGTGGTGCTGATCCTGTCCCCGGTCGTGCAGCCGACCGCACCGGAGGGCGAGGCCACGCTGGGGGAGACCTTCGTCGGCTCGGCCGTCGGGCTCCTGCTGGTGCCCGTCGCGGCGTACACGATCGCCGCCTGGGCGGGCGCCAGGGCGGCGATGGCGCGGGCGATGCTCGTTCCGCAGGAGGCCGAGATGCAGGAGATCACACGCTCCCGGGCGCGGCTGGTCGACGCCTTCGAGGCCGAGCGCCGCCGCATCGAGCGCGACCTGCACGACGGCGCGCAGCAGCGGCTCGTCGCGCTGTCGATGAAACTCGGCCTGGCCGGGCTCGACCTTCCGCCGGGCTCGCCCGCGGCCGTGCGGCTCGACGAGGCGCGCGAGCTGGCCGGGCAGGCGCTCGCGGAGCTGCGCGAGCTGATCCGCGGTGTGCATCCGCAGGTGCTCGCCGACCGCGGGCTGCCCGCCGCCGTTCGCGACGTGGCCGGCAGGTCGCCGGTGCCCGCGCGGGTGGACGTCGAGCTGGACCGGCGGCTGCCCGAGCGGGTGGAGGCGGCGGCCTACTACGTCGCCTGCGAGGCGCTGGCGAACGTGGCCAAGCACAGCGGGGCAGGCTCCTGCGCGGTGCGCGGCCGGCTGCGCAGGGGCAGGCTCGTGCTGGAGATCGCCGACGACGGGCGCGGGGGAGCGGACCCGGCACGCGGCACCGGCCTGACCGGGCTCGCCGACCGGGTGGCCGCCGCCGGCGGCACGCTGACCGTCGAGAGCCCGTGCGGCGGTCCGACCACGGTGAAGGCGGAGATCCCGTGCACGTGGTGATCGCCGAAGACTCGGTGCTGCTCAGGGAGGGCCTCGCCGGCCTGCTCGAACGGTTCGGGCACAACGTCGTCGCGGCCGTCGGCGACGCCCCCGCGCTGATCGCGGCGGTCGCCGAGCAGAACCCGGACATCGTGGTCGCCGACGTGCGCATGCCGCCCGGCTTCAGCGACGAGGGGCTGCGGGCCGTGCTGGAGCTGCGGGCGGCGCGGCCGGCCCTCGCGGTGCTGGTGCTCAGCCAGTACGTCGAGCAGACCTACGCCGCCGAACTGCTCGACCAGACCCGCTCCTCGGGCGGGGGCGGCGTCGGCTACCTGCTGAAGGACCGGATCGGCGACGTCACGCAGTTCGCCGACGCGGTGACGACGGTCGCGGGCGGCGGCACGGTGATCGACGCCGAGGTCGTCCGGCAGTTGCTGCGCGGGCGCCGCGACCCGCTGGCCCGGCTCACCCCGCGCGAGCGCGAGGTGCTCGCCCTGATCGCCGAGGGACGGTCGAACGCCGCGATCGCCCGCGCGCTGTTCGTCTCCGAGGCGGCCGTCGCCAAGCACATCGCGAGCATCCTGGCCAAGCTCGACCTGCCCCCGGACGCCGACGACCACCGCCGGGTGCTGGCCGTGCTCGCCTACCTGCGCGCCGCCGTGTGAGCGGGTCCTCGCCGCCGATCCGGAGAGCGCCCGGTCAGCGACCGGCGCTGGAGACGACCTTCTCGGGAACGACGCGCACGGTGATGCGCTGCTCTCCCGGCTGCCGGTAGGGGTAGGCGTCCACCCCGAGGTACTTCTTCGCCAGGCCGTCGATGACCGCGTCCGCGCCTTCGAGCTCCAGCTCGGCGGTGCCCGAGACGCTGACGAAGCGGAAGGCGTTTTCCGGGTCGAGCACGCTGACCGACACCCGGGGGTCGTTGCGCAGGTGCCGCTCCTTCGCCCGACCCACGGCGGTGTTGAAGATCACCTCGTCTCCGTCGACGTCGACCCAGACCACGGTGTTGTGCAGCGATCCGTCCGGCCGGACGGTCGTCACCCAGGCGTGGACCGGCTCCTTCAGCAGGGCTACGGCGTTCTCATCGAGCTTGCTCATCTGCTCCTCCTCGTTTCGTCGGCGCTGACCCCGGATCGAGACCCGACAGGGCAAGACCACATTCTCCCCCCACGGCGGAGCGGGACGAGCTTCCGGGGAGAGCCGGACGGTGTCACACGAGGTCGGCGTCGTGGACGAGGATCGCCGCCTGCACCCTGTTGGCCAGGCCCAGCTTGGCGAGCAGCCGGCTCACGTGCGCTTTCACCGTCGGCTCCGACAGCTTCAGCTCCCGTCCGATCTCGGCGTTCGACAGGCCGCGTGCCAGGGCCCTGACCACGTCCTCCTCCCTGGCCGTGAGCGCGGCGAGCCGCTCGCGCGCGGCCTCGGCACGCGAGGGCGCCTTGTGGACGAACGAGCCGATGAGCCTCTTCAGGACGGCGGGGGAGAGCATCGCGTTCCCCGCGGCGACCGTGCGGACCGCGGCGATCAGCTCGCGCGGCGGGGTGTCCTTGAGCAGGAACCCCACGGCGCCGAGACGCAGCGCCTCGTGGACGTACTCGTCCAGGTCGAAGGTGGTCAGCATGACCACCTTCGGGGCGCCGGCGGCGCGCAGCAGCCGCCCCGCGGCGGTCAGGCCGTCCATGCCGGGCATCCGGACGTCCATGAGCACGACCTCAGGCCTGAGCCGGGCGGCCGCGCCGATCGCCTCCTCGCCGTCGCGTGCCTCGCCCACGATCGCGATGTCGCCCGCCGACTCCAGGATCATCCGCAGCCCCGACCTCACCAGCGCCTCGTCGTCGACGAGCAGTACGCGGATCATGCGGCGGGAATCCTCGCCAGCACCTGGAAACCCCCTCCGTGCGGGCCGGCTTCCAGGGCGCCTCCGAGCAGTTCGACGCGCTCGCGCAGGCCGACCAGTCCCCAGCCGGATCCGGGGAGCCCCTCGCCCGCGGGGGACGGCGCGTTGCGGACGACGACCTCCAGCTCGGCGGGCAGGTAGCGGACGACCACGTCGGTCTCGGCGCCGTCCGCGTGCTTGTGCACGTTGGTCAGCGCCTCCTGGACCACCCGGTAGGCGGTCCGTTCCGCCGATTGCCCGAGCGGGCGGGCCCGGCCCTCGTCATGCCGGTTGACCACGAGGCCGAGGGCGCGAGACTGCTCCAGCAGCCGGTCGAGGTCGGCCAGCGTGGGCTGCGGGTCGCGGGAGGCGTCCGGCGAGCGCAGGACGCCGAGCACCTCGCGCAGATTGCGCAGCGCCTCCCTGCCGACGCCGCTGATCAGAGCGGCCGCCTGGGCCGTACGCTCGTCCGGCGCGCTCACCTCCAGCGCCCCGGCGTGCAGGACCATCAGCGACACCCGGTGCGCGACCACGTCGTGCATCTCCCGCGCGATGCGGGCGCGTTCCTGGGCGCGTGCCTGCTCCGCGCGCAGGACCTGCTCCCGCAGCAGCTGTCCGGCCTGCTCGCGCATGGCGTCGAGCACCTGCCGCCTGGCGCGGCTCCACAACCCGGCCACCAGCGGAAGCCCGACCAGCGCGCCGCCCAGGATGAGCACGTTGGGCGAGGAGCCCATCGCCAGCGCCCGTTGGCCGCCGCTCAGCCAGGAGACGACTCCGCCCAGCGCCCACACGGCGGACGCGCCGGCCGCGTAGAGCCACAGCGCCTGACGACGCCCCAGGTGCAGGCCCGCGTAGTAGGAGGCGACGACCACCGGCGGCCACACGGCCAGCCAGACGTAGGCGACGGCCGCCACCACGGTCACCGGCCACGCCGAGCGCCTGGCGACGACCGCGGCTCCCGCCGAGGCCGCGGCGACCGCCAGGGCCACCGGGGCGGGCACCGTCGTCGCCACGCCGGCCCAGCCCGACGCGGAGCCCGCGCAGAGCACGAACACCGCGCTCCCGAGCACCCACGGCAGGGCCCGATCCAGGATGCCCGCACCGGTAGAGGTCATGGTCAGAGGCTATTGGGGCGACCGGCTGAGCGACCCCCTACGAAAGTCGCGCACGCCGCGCGACCTTCGCAGGGGACGGTGCGGCAGCGCCGCCCGGCAGGGTGACGGGCATGAAGAACGTGCTCATCGCCGGCGTGATCGCGCTGGCTCCCGTCACCGGCGGCACTCCCGCCCCCACGCCGGCTCTGCCCGCGCCGACCGGGCACCACGCGGTCGGACGGTCGGACGTCCACCTGGTCGACTCCCACCGGCCCGACCCCTGGGTGGACGGCAGACCACGTGAACTGATGGTCTCCCTCTGGTATCCGGCCAAGAAGACGAAGGGCAGGGCCGCGCCGTACGTCACCCCGCAGGAATCGGCGCTGATCCTCAAGGGATTCCCCCAGCTGGAGGATCTCCCGCCGGACACGCTCACGAAGACGAAGACGCATGCCCGCGCCGGCGCGCCCGCGCTCGCGAAGGGGGGTGGATGGCCGCTGGTGGTCATGTCGCCCGGCATGACCATGCCACGGGCCACGCTGACCTCGCTGGCCGAGGAGTTCGCGAGCCGGGGCTACGTGGTGGCGGGCATCGAGCACACCTACGAGTCGGTCGCCACGACGTTCCCCGACGGCAGGACCGTCACGTTCCAGGCCGGTGCGGGCGGCCAGACCCCGGAGCTGGGGGAGAAGGTCGCCCGGGTGCGCGCGGCGGACACGACCTTCGTGCTGGACGAGCTGGAGCGGGACAGGCATTGGAACCGGCTGATCGACGAGAGCAGGATCGCGATGGTCGGGCACTCGGTCGGCGGCCAGAGCGCGGCCCACCTGCTGCCCGTGAGCGACCGCGTCAAGGCCGCGGTCAACCTGGACGGCTCCTACAACCCCGACACCCCTGCCGCGCCCGTCACCAAACCGTTCATGATGATCGGCAACCCCCGGCAGCAGCCGGTGACCAGCGGGCAGCCGAAGTCATGGGACCTGTTCTGGCCCCACGTCACCGGCACGTGGAAGCGCTGGCTCACCGTCACCGGCGCGGAGCACGTGAGCTTCGTCGACTACGCGGTGCTCGCGCCGCAGCTCGGCATGCCGGCGTTCCCGATCGGCGGTGAGCGCTCCCTGCGGATCACCCGGGAGTACGTCGCCGCCTTCCTCGACACGCACCTGAAGGGCAAGCGGCGGCCCCTGCTCGACGGGCCGTCGGCGGACTATCCGGAAGTCAGGTTCTGGTAGCCGCGACCGGTTCGGGAGTGGGGACGGCGGGGCGCCGGACCGCCTCCCGCAGCCGGGGGGCGAGCTCGGCGGTCAGCGGAGCCTTCTCGGTCCGCAGCCGGTTGAGCGCGACGGCGAGCGAGGTGCCCCACAGCAGGTGTCCCGCCAGCAACGCGGCCTGGCGTCCCACGCGGTCCTTCGGGACGGGCGGGTACGCGCCGATACTCGGCGCCAGGCCCTGGTAGCCGAAGTACCACACCAGCAACCCGTACGCCGTGCCGATCGGAACGGGCACCCGCTGCCCGGCCGACAGCAGGCCGAGCACCGAGCCGCAGGAGGAGCCGAACGCGAAGTGCGCGATCGTCCCGAGCACGTTCTCGCCCTTCTTGGGCTTGTCGCGCCCGGAAAGGGTCATCCGCGCGAACCGCCGCGGCGGCGGCTCCTCCAGCAGGCCGGCCCTGTCCGCCGCCATCAGCATCGCGCTGTACACGGCCGTCGCGAGCGCGCCGCCGACGGCGCCGTTCACCAGGTTGCGCATCATGAGGAGCCTTTTCCCACCCGGGCCGGATCACCTGCCCTCGTGGTGCTCCGTTCTCGGTAAACAATCAAGGTAGGCCGAGCTCCCGGTATGCCTCGTGTGGTTCGGTCGCGTGCGGGGGCCCGCCGTGCCTCCAGCCTCGGCGGCCGGTCCCCTCTCTGTGGCTGTCACACACGCGGCAGGCAGTCGGTCTGACCGGTGGCGAAGACGTTCTGGCCGACCATGTCCAGACGGGCGCTCGCTCGCACGCATCCCATGCCGGTGAGGAGCAGGTTGCCGTAGGCGGAGTCGATGTGACCCATCTTCCACAGATTCGTCGTGTTGTCGGCCGGGCGGACACCTTCGACGGTGAGCTGGCCGACCGTGGTGTCGTCGGGATCGGGGTTGAGCCCTGGCGTGGGGTCGAACCAGGGCCAGGCTCCGGCGCAACGCTACAGCGGGTGGGTCACGGGGACGTACTACAACCTGACCACCGGCCAGTGCTGGTGGGGGATCGACGGCTACCACTACGAAGTTCGGTAGACGAGGCTGACGCGCTGCGGGCTGAGCAGGTCGCGCTCCTGGGCGGCCGGTCTCGGCCCCGCACCGTGGCAACCCGGCGGTTCGCGCATGTGCACCTCCACGTCGGAGCACGGTCGCTGCACGACGCCGTCAGGTCAGGGCGAGGGGCTGCGCATTCCACCGGAGCGGAATCTGCACGAGCCGTTGCTATAGCCGGGAAGGGCCTGGCGGTCCGCAGACGCGACGCCGGGCGCTTGCAGCGCGCCTCGCGGGGACGGTCACCGGCCGGTGAGCCTGCGGAGAAGCCGGCGGATGGGTCCGGAGCGCGACTCGGCTCGGGTCCCCTGATCCTGCGGATCGGCGGCGGGCACGGGTTCGGCCCCCCGATCAGAGGCGCCGACGTGGACCGGAGCGGCCGTGGAGCCGGGCTCGGTCTGTACGAGCCGGCAGCCCAACGACATGTACGCATGCAACTGGTCGTAGTAGATGCGTCCCGTGGCGAACCTGCCGTCTTCCACCGTCCACATCCCGCACCCCGTCCAGGAGATGGGGCGGCCGGTGCCGGGGATCTCGGTGCCGTCCGGGAGCAGCATCACTCCCGTCTGGTTCCCCGACGTGACCCATTCGACGGCGATGGTGTCACCGTGGACCAGCATCGTGGTGACCTTGGTCGTCAGGTCGGGCACGATGGAGAAGAACTGGCCGAAATACCACTCGATCTGTTCGTGCCCCTCGACCATGCCGACGGGGGTCACGAGAACGGCGTCCGGGTGGAAGCAGTCCAGAAGACGCCTACTGTCGTGCGCGCAGAGTGCCGCCGCGAAAGCGTCATGGATTTCCCGAGGATCGGGCATGGCTCCCCCCTGCCACCCTGCAGCAGGCTAACCCCCGACGGATACCGCCCTGTCTCATGGAGGGGTAAGGCCTTCCCCAGGAAGACATCGCCAGCGCGACCGCATGACCTCGGGATCCCCCGAAGTCCGGACGCGAGCACGTAGGGCCCACGAGAAGCTTGATCAGACCAGGGGCTGAGGATGCGCTGCGATACGGCAAGGGACCTACTGTTCATTGGCGGACGGAGCGTGCCGGGCCACTGTCTCCTCCGGCTGCTGCCTGAACTGTCCGCATGGCAGGTGGACACGGTCGTCTTCGAATCGCGGCGGGAGCAGGACGCCGGCGACAGGGCGATCTTGACGAGTCTCCGTAGATCTGGGCAGGTCGCCGCTGATATGGCTGTTGTTTGGCCGCGAGCCAGTTCCGACGCGGCGCTGTGGACGGCAGACGTGATCGCGGCGTATCCGTATGCTGCCGGTCCGTCGTCAAGCCGGGTGCGGGGCTCGCGCACGGCCCGCGGACGAGAGCCACCGAGGCGACAGAGCCCGTCGTCACGGTGGCTCAGGCGGAACAGATCATCGCGAAACGATCGAGTCGAGCAGGGTGTCCCAGTCGGCGAGGAAGCGGTCGAGGTTGTAGCGGGCCAGCGCGGCCGCGCGGGCGGCCTTGCCCGCCTGTACGGCGAGCTCGGGCTCGCCGGCGAACCGGTCGAGCGCGCGCAGCAGCGTGGGCAGCTTGGTGGAGACGACCCCCGCCTCCGGCGGCACCGCCTCCACGGCCTCGGTGGTGGCGAGCGCGACGACCGGCATGCCGATCATCATGGCCTCGATCAGCGACAGGCCGAGCGAGGTCCAGCGGTAGGGGTGCAGGTAGACCCGGCGCCGGGCCAGCTCGGCGTGCATGGCGGCCTGCGGCAGGTCCTCGAACACCTCCATCTCCCCGGTCAGGCCGAGCTTGGACGGCAGGTTCGTGACCTTCATGCCGAACACGTCGAGTGGAGCCGTCGCGGCGAACGTGGGCAGCAGGTCGGTGCCCGCCACGCGCCAGCGCCTGATCGGCTCGTTGACGACCACGCCGGCCCGGGCGAGCTCGCCCGTGTAGAGGTAGCCGGGGTCGACGACCCCATGCTCGATGACGTGGGTGGGGGCGCGGCCAGAGTCCCAGAACAGGTCGTTGAAGTGGGTGACGTGGACGATCGGGACGTCGTCGCGGTCGGCCAGCGGATGACGGGTCTTGGGCACGTCCCCCGCGGGCGTGTTGTGCTCGACGTAGACGCCCGGCACGTCGCGCCCCAGCCATTCGCGGGCCAGGCCGAGCTCGTGCGGCCTCTGATAGACGACCAGGTCGATGTCCTCCCCGGCCAGCCGGTCGTACGGGACCTCCCGCACGGCGTCGGGCCAGGGATAGGTGTCGGCACGGCCCCGTCCGTCGGGACCGCGGTCGGGGGTGAGCGGCACGAGATAGTCGTGGCGCCCGTGCACGAAAGATGTGGTCCACGAACCGTGGACATGCCAGACCATGATCTTCATCGCGTCGCTCCCCGTCCGTCGTTCTGCCGACCTCGGAACACCGTGCCCTCCGCCCGCGGGCGCCTCACCCCCCTGCCCTGGTCACACCCTCTTCATCCTCAGCTGTGAGCTGAATTCCCCCGAGCACCAGATCGAGCGCCGCGGCGAGGTCGGGCGCCACCTCCGGGGCGGCCGCCACCTCCTCCGGCAGCGTCACCGGGGTCGGCACGAGGATGCCCCGGGCGCCGGCGGCGCGAGCCGCCTCCACGTCCCGGCCGATGTCGCCGACCACCACGCAGTCCTCCGCGCGGACGCCGAGCCGCCGTGCCGCGCGCAGCACGAGACCGGGCGCGGGCTTGCGGCAGTCGCAGCGGTCGCCGTCGTCGTGCGGGCAGATCTCCCACACGTCGAAGGGGCCGAGCAGCGCGTCCACGCGGTCGTTCACGGCGCGCAGGGCCTCCGGGGCGATCAGGCCCTTGGCGACCCCGGACTGGTTGGTCACGATCCCGACCAGAATGCCTTCCGCGCGCAGCCGGTCGAGCGCCTCCCGGGCCCCGGCCACGGGCTCCACGCGCTCGGGATCACTGTTGTAAGGAACGTCGTGAACGAGCGTTCCGTCACGGTCGAAAAGCACCGCGGCGGGTGGACGGGCGGCCTGTGGCACGAGCAACCTCCTGCGCGAATCGCCCGCCGGGCTACCCGGGGGACAGGTCGGCAAACACCGCCACGACTCCGCCCACGACTACAGAGAGTAGCAGTTATTGAGTGCATCCCCCACTCACGTCGACTTCTCTACAAAGGAGTGTTTAGAAGCGCTTCTCTCGGTAACCAGACCTCCACTGCGCAACGGAGGGAAACCGATGCGGTTCTTGGGGATAAACGCGATTTTTCATGATCCAGCCGCCGCGCTGGTCGTGGATGGTGAGGTGATCGCCGCAGCAGAGGAAGAGCGCTTCAGCCGGCGCAAGCACGGCAAGCGCCCGGTCCCGTTCTCCGCCTGGGAACTGCCGGAGCTGGCCGCCGCGTGGTGCCTCGAACAGGCCGGCCTGCGGCCCGAGGACCTCGACGGCGTCGCCTACTCCTACGACCCCGAGCTCGTGGTGCCCGGAGGGCCCGGGCAGGACGGGCACTGGGAGGACCTGCGCACCACCTACGCGCGCCGCGCCCCCAACTTCCTGGCCACCGCGCTGCCCGGGCTCGACGCCGCCCAGGTGCGGTACGTCCCCCACCACATCGCGCACGCCGCGTCGGCCGGGCTGGCCGCGCCCTATCGCGAGTCGGCGGTGCTGGTCTGCGACGGCCGCGGCGAGGCGGTCTCGCACCTGGCCGGGCACTACCGGGACGGCGAGCTGACCGTCCTGGCGAGCCAGGCGCTGCCGCACTCCCTCGGGCTGATGTACGAGGACCTCACCCAGCACCTCGGCTTCCTCCGGTCGAGCGACGAGTACAAGGTGATGGCCCTCGCCTCCTACGGCGAGCCGCGCTTCCTGCGCGAGATGCGCGAGCTCATCCACCCCACGGGCGACGGCGGGTTCCGGGTCGAGCCGATCGACTGGAGCGTCTACGCCAAGGCGCTCGGCAAGGGCGACACGTGGACGGCCGACCACGCCGACCTCGCCGCGAGTGTGCAGGTCCGCCTCGAGGAGGTGCTGCTCGACCTCGCCACGTGGCTGCACGAGCGCACCGGCGCCCGCTATCTCACGATGGCCGGGGGAGTGGCGCTCAACTGCGTGGCCAACACCCGCCTGTTCGCCGAGGGCCCGTTCGAGGAGGTGTGGGTGCAGCCCGCGGCGGGCGACTCCGGCACCGCGCTCGGGGGAGCGCTGCACCTCGCCCAGGCCAGTGGCGACCCCGTCACGCCGATGCCCGGAGCCGACCTCGGGCGGGGCTGGACCGACGAGGAGCTGGGCGCCTGGCTCGACGTCGCGCGGGTGCCGTACGAGCGCCCCGCCGACCTCGCCGCGACCGTCGCCGCCGAGCTCGCGGCCGACCGCGTGATCGCCTGGTTCCAGGGACGCGCGGAGTACGGCCCCCGCGCGCTCGGCCGCCGGTCGCTGCTCGCCCACCCCGGCAACCCCCGCAACACCGAGCGGCTCAACGACGTGAAGGGCCGCGAGCAGTTCCGTCCCATCGCCCCGATGGTGCTGGCGGAACGCGCCCCCACGATCTTCGGCAGGGGCCCGATGTCGAGCCCGTACATGCTGTTCGTCCACGACGTGCGGCCGGAGTGGCGCGACCGCATCCCCGCGGTGGTGCACGTCGACGGCACGGCGCGGATCCAGACCGTCGAGCGTGGCCGCGACCCGCTGCTGGCCCGGCTGCTCGAGGAGTTCGAGGCGCGCACCGGGCTGCCCGTGGTGGTCAACACGAGCCTCAACACGGCCGGCCGTCCGATGGTGGACGACCCCCGCGACGCGCTGGAGTGCTTCGGCTCGGCCCCGGTGGACGTGCTCGTCCTCGGTCCGTACGTCGTGCGCAGGGGGGCGGTGTTCGCCGGATGACGACTGAGATGACCCGGGAGACGAACACGGCTCCCCCCGGGGAGCCGCACCAAGGAACGGGACCGGCCGTCACGGTCGTGATCCCGACGATCGGGCGGCCGAGCCTGGCCGCCACGCTCGCCGCCGTCGGCGCCGGCCCTGAAATCGTCGTCGTGGACGACCGGCCGGGGGAGAGCCCGGAGCCGCTGCCGGTGCCCGGCCGCGTACGCGTGCTCAGGTCGGGCGGGCGCGGCCCGGCCGCCGCGCGCAACGCCGGTTGGCGGGCCGCGACGACGCCGTGGGTGGTGTTCCTCGACGACGACGTGGTGCCGGGCCCCGGCTGGGTGCGCGCGCTGACGGAGGACCTCGCCCGCCTGCCCGAGAACGTCGGCGGGAGCCAGGGACGGCTGGAGGTGCCGCTGCCGGCGGGCCGCCGCCCGACCGACGCCGAGCGCAACACCGCCGGGCTGGCCGGCGCCGACTGGATCACCGCCGACATGGCCTATCGCAGGACGGCGCTGGAGGCGACCGGCGGATTCGACGAGCGCTTCCCCGGCGCCTACCGGGAGGACGCCGACCTCGCGCTGCGGGTCGAGCAGGCCGGGTTCGCTCTCGTGAAGGGCGAACGCCTGACCCGCCACCCGGTGCGCGACGACGGCTTCTGGTCCAGCGTGCGCTTCCAGCGCGGCAACGCGTCCGACGCGCTCATGCGTCACGTGCACGGCCGCGACTGGCGGGCGGTCATCGGCGGCCACCCGGGCAGGCTCAAGCGGCACGCCCTCACCACCGGCATGGGCCTGCTCGCGCTCACGCTCGCCGCCGCCGGAGGCCGCCGGAGGCGGCTGGCCGCCGCCGCGGGACTGGCCTGGCTCGGCCTCACCGCCGAGTTCGCCTGGGTGCGCATCGCCCCGGGCCCGCGTACGCCGGAGGAGGTCGCGCGCATGGCCGTGACCAGCGTGCTCATCCCTCCGGTGGCCTGCGCGCACCGGATCAGAGGCGAGGTGAAGGTGCGGACGAACGGGGTGCGGACGGGGAGGCGCTCGTGATCGGGACCGCTCTGGTGGTGCGGCCCGACAACGCGGGCGACGTGCTGCTCGCGGGGCCCGCCGTGCGCGCCGTCGCCGCCGGGGCGCGCGAGGTCGTGATGCTCGCCGGTCCGCACGGCAGGGCCGCGGCCGACCTGCTGCCCGGCGTCGACCGCGTCCTGGAGTGGCGCGCCCCGTGGATCGATCCCGACCGGATGCCGATGACCTCCGAGCACGCGGCCCGCCTGGTGGAGCAGGTCCGCGCCGTCGGCCCGGACGTGGCCGTGATCTTCACGTCCTTCCACCAGTCGGCGCTGCCGACTGCCCTGCTGCTGCGGCTGGCCGGAGTGCCGTGGATCGCCGCGATCAGCGAGGACTACCCCGGCTCCCTGCTCGACGTGCGCCACGTCGTGGACGAGAGCCTGGACGTCCCCGAGCCGGAGCGGATGCTCGGCCTCGCCCGCGCCGCCGGCTTCGACCTCCCGCCGGGCGACGACGGGCGGCTCGCCGTGCGGGGTCCGCTGCCGGACGTGGAGCACCTCACCGGCCCGCCCGGCTATGTGGTGGTGCATCCCGGCACGACCGCGCCGGCCAGGGCGTGGCCCGCCGAGCGCTGGGCGGAGGCGGTCGAGGCGCTGCTGGCCGCGGGTGAGCGGGTCGTCGTCACCGGCAGCCCGGGCGAGCGGGCGCTGACCGCGATGATCTCCGGTCCCGCGCTCGATCTGGGCGGGGCGACCACGTTCGCCGAACTCGCCGCCGTGCTGGCCGGGGCGTCGGCGGTGGTCGCCGCCAACACCGGCCCCGCCCACCTCGCGGCGGCCGTCGGCACGCCCGTGGTCAGCCTGTTCGCGCCGGTCGTGCCGGCCGCCCGCTGGGCGCCGTACGGCGTGCCCGCGGTGGTGCTCGGGGACCAGAACGCCCCCTGCCGGGGGAGCAGGGCGCGAATCTGCCCCATACCCGGTCATCCGTGCCTGACCTCGGTCGGCGGCGAGCAGGTGGTCGACGCGGTGCGCCGCCTCATACCGGCCGAAGAGGCGGTGAAAGAGAGGGTGCCATGAGGATCGCCCTGGTGTCGGAGCACGCCAGCCCGCTGGCGACCCTCGGCGGTGTGGACGCCGGCGGGCAGAACGTGCACGTCGCGGCTCTGGCCCTGGCCCTGGCCGAACGGGGCAACGAGGTCGTCGTGCACACGCGGCGCACCTCACCCGACCAGCCGGACGCCGTGTCCATGGCGCCCGGCGTCACCGTCGAGCACGTGCCGGCCGGGCCGGCGGAGCCGCTGCCCAAGGACGAACTGCTGCCGCACATGCCGGAGTTCGGAGCGCACCTGGCCCGCAGGTGGAAGGCCGAGCCGCCCGACGTGGCGCACGCGCACTTCTGGATGAGCGGGCTGGCCACGCTGACGGCGGCGGAGCCCCTTCAGATCCCGGTCGTGCAGACCTACCACGCGCTCGGCACCGTGAAGCGGCGCTGGCAGGGCGAGGCCGACACCAGCCCGCCGAGCCGGCTCGCGAGCGAGCGCGACATCGGCCGCCGGGCGGTCGCGGTCATCGCGACCTGCTCCGACGAGGTGCGCGAACTCGTCGCGATGGGCGTGCCGCGCGACCGGATCACGGTCGTGCCGTGCGGCGTCGACCTCGGCCTGTTCCGCGCGGACGGCCCGGCCGCCCCGCGCGGCGACCGGCCCAGGGTGCTGAGCATCGGCCGCATGGTGCCGCGCAAGGGGGTGGACACCGTCGTCCGCGCGATGCGGCAGGTGCCCGACGCCGAGCTCGTGATCGCGGGCGGCGACCCGGGCGACGAGGAGAGCACGCGGCTGCGCACGCTGGCCGACGGCCTCGGCCTCGGCGACCGGGTCCGGCTGATCGGCAGCGTGAGCCGGGCCGAGGTGCCGGCCCTCATGCGCTCCGCCGACGTCCTGGTGACCGTGCCGTGGTACGAGCCGTTCGGCATGGTGCCCCTGGAGGCCCTGGCCTGTGGGGTGCCGGTGGTCGCCTCGGCGGTCGGCGGCCACCTCGACACCGTCGCGGGATGCGGCGTGCTCGTGCCGCCCCGGCGGCCGCGCGCGCTGTCCCGCGCGCTCGGCGATCTGCTGACCCGGCCCGACCTGCGGGCGGCGCTGTCGGCCGCAGGAGCCCGGCGGGCCCGCGCCCGCTACGGCTGGCCCAGGATCGCCGAGCAGACCGAGTCCGTGTACCGAAATCTGGCCGGCGGGTGCCTGCGCACCCTCGCCGCCGCGGGAGGCTGAGCGATGCATCCTCATCTGGCCCGGCTGAGCACCGCGCTGACGGCGGTGGACCCGGAGACGCCCAAGATCCACGCCTGGGGCTACAAGCTCGCGGCGGTGCTGAGCGGTGGCGGGCGGCTGCTCGCCTGCGGCAACGGCGGCTCCGCCGCCGAGGCGCAGCACCTGACCGCGGAACTGGTCGGGCGCTACCGCGCCGATCGCCGGCCGTACGCCGCGATCCCGCTGCACGGCGACACCTCGTCCCTGACCGCCATCTGCAACGACTTCGGCATGGCCGAGCTGTACGCGCGGCAGGTGCGGGCGCACGGCCGCCCCGGCGACGTGCTGATGTGCCTGTCGACCAGCGGGACGAGCCGCAACGTGACCGAGGCGGCCGAGGCCGGCCGCGAGTGCGGCCTGACGACCTGGGCGCTGACCGGGCCCGGGCCGAACCCGCTCGCCGAGCTGTGCGACGAGGCCCTGACCGTGCCCGCGGACGACACCGCGACCATCCAGGAGGTGCATCTCACAGTGATCCACATGCTCTGTGATGTGATCGAGAAGGCCGTCGCGTGAGCGGACCACTCGTCATCGTCGGAGACTCCCTGCTCGACGTCGACGTCGAGGGCACCGCCGACCGGCTGGCCCCCGACGCTCCCGTCCCCGTCGTGGAGGGGCAGGCGGAGCACCACCGGCCGGGCGGTGCGGGGCTCGCGGCGCTGCTGGCCGCCCGTGACGGCACGCGGGTGGTGCTGATCACCGCCGTGGGCGACGACCCCTCCGGCCGCTGCCTGGAGGGCCTGCTGTCGCCTGCCGTCGAGATCGTGCGGCTGCCGCTGCGCGGCACGACCGTGCGCAAGACGCGGGTCAGGGCGCGCGGGCAGACGCTGGTCAGGATCGACACCGGCGACGGGCGGGCGATGGGACGGCCCGGCCAGGTCGCCTCCGCCTCCGCGTTCGCCCGCGCGGCCGACGCCCTCGCCGCGGCGGGCGCGGTCCTGGTCGCCGACTACGGGCGCGGCGTGGCCGACCTGCTGCGCGAGCCGCTGCGCGGTCTCGACGTGCCGCTGGTCTGGGACCCCCATCCCCGGGGATCGCTGCCCGTGCCGGGATGCGCGCTGGTCACGCCCAGCGAGGCCGAGGCCCGCGGCATGTGCGAGGAGCCGTACGTCTCGCCGGAGCGCACCGCGCGCAGGCTGGTACGCGACCTCGACGCCGAGGCAGTCGCGATCACGCTGGGGGAGCGCGGCGCGATGCTGGCCCGCCGCGGCGGCAGGTTCGGGCCGGTCCCCGTCCCGCACGTGGCGTCCGGCACGGACGCCTGCGGCGCGGGCGACCGCTTCGCCGCGGCGGCGGCGCTCGCCCTGGCGGACGGCGCGTCCACCGAGGACGCCGTCGCCCGCGCGGTCGGCGAGGCCACCAGGTTCGTGGAGGAGGGCGGGGCCGCCGCGCTGCGCCTGCACCATCCCGACCAGCACTGTCCCGCGGCCGAGTCGCCGGTGCCGTTCGCGCCCGGCGCGTCCGCCTTCGAGGTGGCCGCCGCCGTACGCGCCGCGGGGGGCCGCCTGATCGCGACCGGCGGGTGTTTCGACCTGCTGCACGCCGGGCATGTGAGCCTGCTGCGGCGGGCGCGGGCGTTAGGCGACGCCCTGGTGGTCTGTGTGAACTCCGACGACTCGATCCGGCGGCTCAAGGGGCCGAGCAGGCCGTTGGTCAGCGAGCGCGACCGGGTCGAGGTGCTGCGCGCGCTCGGCTGCGTGGACGCGGTGACGGTCTTCGACGAGGACACGCCGTCGCAGGTCATCGAGCGCCTGTGCCCGGACGTGTGGGTGAAGGGCGGTGACTACGACGAGCGGTCGATGCCGGAGGCCGAGGCCGTGCGCCGGGCCGGCGGGGAGGTCGTCATCCTGCCGACCGTGCCCGGCTACTCCACCACCGGCCTGATCGCCGCCGCCCGAGCCGCGTCGTGACATCGGCCGCCTATCGAAAGGGATCGACCTCAATGCTGGGAAACGTATTGATCACCGGCGGCGCGTCCGGCCTGGGCCGGGCCACCGCCATGGCGGTCGCCAAGGCCGGTGGACGGCCGCTGGTCGTCGATGTCAACGAGCCGGACGGCGGGTTCGACCACGTGCGGGCCGACCTGGCCGACCGCGAGCAGGCCGAGCGAGCCGTGCGCGAGCTCGCCGACCGGGCGGGCGGGCTCGACGGCGTCGTCACAGCGGCGGGCGTCGACGCCTGCGGCCGGCTGGAGGACGTGGCCGCCGAGCAGTGGGAACGGGTGATCGGGGTCAACCTGCTCGGGACCGCCGCGGTGGTCCGGGCTGCCCTGCCCTACCTGCGCCGGTCGGGAGGCAAGGTCGTCACCGTCGCCTCCACGCTCGGGGTGCGGGCGCTCAGCGACGCGACGGCCTACTGCGCCTCGAAGTTCGGCGTCGTGGGATTCACCCGGGCACTGGCGGCCGAGCTCGCGGGGCAAGTGGGGGTGACCCTGCTGATTCCCGGCGGCATGCAGACGAACTTCTTCAACGACCGCCCCGACCAGTACAAGCCGGGCCCCGACGCCCGGCTGAACCAGCCGGAGGACGTCGCCTCGGCGATCCTGTTCGCGCTCGGCCAGCCGCAGGGCTGCGAGGTCAGGGAGCTGGTCGTGTGCGCCTCCACGGAGACGTCATGGCCCTAGAGGATCCGCGAAGACCTGTTCTGCTCGCCCTGCGCGGGCTCGGGCTCGGCGACCTGCTCGCCTCGGTGCCCGCGCTGCGGGCGCTGCGGCGGGCGCACCCGGAGCACCACTTCGTGCTGGCCACCCCGGCCTACCTCGGCGGGCTGCTGCCGCTGATCGGCGGCGTCGACGAGCTGCTCGACGTGTCCGGCCCGGGGCCGGTGCCGTACGAGTCGCCGGACGTCGCGGTCAACCTGCACGGCAGCGGCCCGGAGAGCATCCAGGCGCTGCGCCGCACGCGGCCGGGCCGCCTGCTCACGCACGCGCACCATCTGGTGCCGGGCTCGGACGGGCCGCCGTGGGAGCCGGAGACGCACGAGCGGCGGCGGTGGTGCTCCCTGCTGGAGTGGTACGGGATCCCGGCCGACCCGGAGGACCTCGCGCTGGACGACCCCGGCCCGAGCCCGCTCGCCGGCGGTGAGGTGATCATCCACCCGGGCGCGGCGTTCCGGGCGCGGCAGTGGCCGCCGGACCGCTTCGCCCAGGTGGCCGCCGAACTGGCCCGTCAGGGCCACCGGGTCGTCGTCACCGGCGGCGTGACCGAGATCGCGCTCGCCCGGCACGTCGCCCAGCTCGCCGGCCTGCCGGAGGATTGCGTGCTGGCCGGCCGTACGAACCTGCCCGAGCTGGCCGCGCTGACGGCGCACGCGTCGCTCGTCGTCTGCGGCGACACGGGCATGTCGCACCTGGCGACCGCCGTCGGCACGCCCTCGGTCATCCTGTACGGCCCGGTGCCGCCCGCGCTGTGGGGGCCGCCGCCGGGCCGCCCGCACATCGCGCTGTGGGCCGGGCGCAGGGGCGACCCGCACGGCGACCGGCCGTCGGAGGGGCTGCTGGAGATCGGAGTGCCCGAGGTGCTCGACGCGGTCAGGAGGTTGCGAGGGGTGGGAGTGCGGTGAAGGGGTCGCGTGTCGTGGTCACAGGGGGAGCCGGGTTCCTCGGCTCCTACCTGTGTGAACGGTTGATGGAGCGCGGTGCGGCGGTCGTCTGCCTGGACAACTTCCTCACCGGGTCGCCGCGCAACGTGGAGCACCTGATCGGGCGGCCGGCGTTCCGGCTCGTGGAATGCGACCTCACCGGGTTCGTCCACGTGCCGGGCCAGGTCGACCTGGTGCTGCACTTCGCCTCGGCCGCGTCCCCCGCCGACTACCTGCGTCATCCGATCGAGACGCTGAAGGTCGGCAGCATGGGGACGCTGCACGCCCTCGGGCTCGCCACCGAGAAGGGCGCCCGGTTCGTCCTCGCCTCCACCAGTGAGGTGTACGGCGATCCGCTGGAACACCCGCAGAAGGAGACGTACTGGGGCAACGTCAACCCGGTCGGGCCGCGCAGCGTGTACGACGAGGCCAAGCGGTTCGCCGAGTCGCTGACCACGGCCTACCGCAACTCGCGGGGGGCCGACACCGCGATCGTGCGGATCTTCAACACCTACGGCCCGCGGATGCGGCCCCACGACGGCCGGGCGATCCCCACGTTCATCCGTCAGGCGCTGCTGGGCGAGCCGATCACCGTGACCGGCGACGGCAGCCAGACGCGGTCGATCTGCTACGTCGACGACACGATCGACGGCGTGCTCGCGCTCGCCGAGAGCGACTTCGCCGGGCCGGTGAACATCGGCAACCCGGCGGAGATGTCGATGGCGGAGCTGGCGGAGACGATCCGCGACCTGGCGGGCTCGTCCTCCCCGATCCGGTTCGTCGAGCGGCCGGTGGACGACCCCGCCGTCCGCCGTCCCGACACCTCGCTCGCCGAGGAGCGGCTCGGCTGGCGTCCGCGCGTCGATCCCGTCACCGGCCTGCGTCGCACGATCGACTGGTTCGAGAAGGAGCTCGCCGCCTACTCCGTCGCCTCCTGACCGTCGCCGTCCGTCGGGCCCGTCTGCGTGCTTCCGCCGAGCCGCGGGCGGGCCCGACGTCCGTCTCAGCGGGTGTGGGCGGGTGTCTGTTCGACGAGGGTGGCGGTGGCGCGGTCGAGGAATTCGCAGAACAGCCTGTGCTCGTCGGGGGTGAATCGGTCGGTCAGGGCGCGCTCGAGCACGATGACCTCCTGGTAGGCGCGGTCGAGCAGGTCACGGCCGTCCGGGGTGAGGGTGGCGATCAGGACTTTGGCGTGCACAGGGGACGGCTGCCGGTCGATGAGCCCTTTGTTCTGCATCCCGGTCAAGACAGTGGCCATGCTCTGCTGGGTCACTCCGCACGCACGGGCCAGTTGGGCACCTGACATGCCGTCGTCGCGAGACAGGGTCAGCAGCACCGTGTACTGGGTCATGGTCAGCCCGTAACCGCGCAGCACCCCTTCGTGGTGGGCCATGAGCGCCTGCTCGGCACGGCGGATGCGGGTGCACACGTACTCCTCTACCGGCACTTCGGGCATGTCACAACTCCCTAAGTTGACACAGGATCCTGATACTCCTTAGATTCTCCAGTATCAGGATACTGATTCGACACAGAAGGTTGTATGCCATGAAGGCTGTTGTTCTGGGCGCCGACGACCAGCTCCGGGTCTCGGAGAGGGCCGAGCCGGTGGCGGGGCCGGGTGAGGTCGCGATCAGGGTCGCCTACGCCGGGGTGCAGTACGGCGACGTGCTGGTGCGTGCGGGGCATTTCCCGATTCCGCGTCCGTTCGTGCCCGGCTTCGAGGCGGCGGGAGAGATCGTCGCCGTGGGGGAGGGCGTCGACGAGGCCCGCATCGGCGAGCAGGTTGCCGCGCTGATCGGCGGGGGTGGTTACGCCGAGGTCGTGACCGCGCCGGCGGTGCTCGCGATCAACGCCGCCGGGGTCGGAATCCGTGATGCCGCCGCTTTCGGATGGGTCGCGCCGACCGCCTACGATCTGATCAACACCGTCGCCGGGGTATCGCGCGGGGACAGTGTGCTGATCCATGCCGCCGCCGGCGGCGTGGGCTCCCTGGCCGGACAGTTCGCCGCCGCCGCGGGCGCGGACCGGATCGTCGGAGTGGTCGGCAACGCCGGTCGGGTCGATTACGCGCGCGGGTTCGGCTATCACGAGGTGTTCGTACGCGATCGGTTTCCTGACGCCCTCGGTGACGAGAGGTTCGACGTGATCCTCGATCCGATCGGCGGCGCCACGCGGGTCGCGAACCTGGCACGCCTGGCGCCGCACGGCCGGATCGTGGTCTACGGCAACATCGCCTCCTTCGAGGAGGTCACCGTGTCGGCCAACGATCTGCTGGCGCACGGCCAGTCGCTGATGACCTACAACAGCAACCTGGCCGGCCAGACCCGCCCGCAGAAGCTGGCCGACAGCGCCGCTCGCGCCATGGCCCTGATCGCCGGCGGGTCGGTCCGCCTCGATGTCACCGCCGAATACACTCTCGCCGACGTGGGACAGGCGATAGCGGACCTGGCCGGCGGAGTGACCCGCGGCAAGAGCATCGTCCGCGTCGGGTGAGGCCCGGCCACCGATGTTCGGTCACGGCGGCCTCGCTCTTTTCCGCACACTTGGCCGTCGCTTGGCCGCCCGCCACGGGTAGTGCACCCTCCCTCGGGTAACGCGCATCTATGAATTTCGCGAAGTACCAGGATGAGCTGTACGCCCAGGGACAGACCGGTCATCAGCCGCCCTATCCTATGACCTTCGCGGAGTTGGAAGAGAGGGCGTCGGCGGCGATGCGGCCGAAGGTCTGGGGGTACGTGGCCGGCGGCGCCGGCGACGAGCACACCCAGCGGGCCAACTGCGAGGCGTTCACGCACTGGGGCCTGTATCCGCGCATGCTGGTGGCTCCCGCCGAGCGCGACATGTCGATCGAGTTGTTCGGGACACGGCTGCCCTCGCCGGTGTTCATGGCGCCCATCGGGGTGATCGGGGTGTGCGCCCAGGACGACCACGGCGACCTCGCATGCGCGCGAGCCTCCGCTCGCACGCACGTCCCGTTCTTCGCGGCGACGCTGTCCGCGGATCCGATGGAGGACGTGGCCGCGGCGCTCGGCGACACGCCCGGCTTCTTCCAGCTTTACACCCCTCCGGACCGGGACCTCGCCGCGAGCCTGGTGCACCGCGCCGAGGCGGTGGGTTTCAAGGGCATCGCCGTCACCCTGGACACGTGGGTCACCGGCTGGCGGCCCCGGGACCTGCGCGGCTCGAACTATCCGCAGGTGCCCAGCGGTTGCCTGAGCAACTACACCAGCGATCCCGTGTTCCGGAAGGGACTGCGACCCGGCGAGGACGCCACCGAGGCGTTCCTGAGCAGATTGCCGATCTTCGGTGGACCGTTCAGGTGGGATGACCTGGACTGGCTGCGGTCGCAGACCAGGCTGCCGCTGATGCTCAAGGGCATCTGCCATCCCGAGGACGTCCGCCGCGCCAAGGACCACGGCGCGGACGCCGTTTACTGTTCCAACCACGGAGGACGGCAGGCCAACGGAGGACTGCCCGCTCTGGACTGCCTGCCCGGCGTGATCGAGGCCGCCGACGGGCTGCCGGTCCTGTTCGACTCGGGTGTGCGCAGCGGCGCCGACGTCGTCAAGGCGCTGGCGCTGGGCGCCACCGCGGTGGGGATCGGCCGCCCGTACGCGTACGCGCTCGCGGTCGGCGGCGTCGACGGTGTGGTGCACGTGCTGCGCTCCATGCTGGCCGAAGCGGACCTCATCATGGCCGTCGACGGGTATCCCAGCTTGAAGGACCTCACGCCCGAGGCGCTGCGGCGCGTGGGAGGCGGCCTCACGGCGTCGTGAGGAGGGGCAGTTCGTCGAACGGTAGGAGCCGCAGCGCCGCCGTCGGCGACAGGCGCTCCCCTTGAGCGTGGGCGCCGTCGAAGGACCCGGCGCCCAGCACCCGTACGAGGGTGTGGCGCAACTCCTGGTCGGGTGGCTGCAGGGGGCGCATGTGCGCGCCGGCCGCCTCGCGCACGCTGTGCGCCGTGCCGAGAAGCACGGCTGCGCTGCGAGGGCGCTGCTGCGCCGCGTACACGGCCGCCAGGGCTTCGAGCGCCGACACGAGCACGAACGACTGGCCGGCGAGCGCGATGGCCTCGACACTGGCGCGCAGCAGCTCTTCGGCCCGGGCCGGCTCCTGATTCTCGTAGGCCCGCTGACCGAGCATGTGGAGCGCGCGGCCCGTGCAGCGGCGGTCGCCGAGCCGGCGCAGGGTGGGCAGGCACTCGCTCATGAGCTCGGCGGCCCGGTCGTGGTCGCCGCGCAGCCACGCCAGCTGCCCGAAGCCGACCGTCGCGTGCGCCATGTCCGCCTCGCTGCCGGCGGCCTCGGCCAGTGCGCGGCTCTCGGTGAGCCATCCGTGCACCTCGTCGTCGGCGATGCCGGCGAACAGCGACCGTTGCGCCATGAGGTACAACGTGTTGGCCGCGCAGATCTGATCGCCGGCCCTGCGGAAGAACGCCGCGCTGTCTCGTCCCCATTGGAGCGCCCGGCTCAGGTCGGCGGTGGTGATCGCGAGGCCCTGCATCGTCAGCGCGCCGTCCCACGGATGCTCGTCGCCGAACCCGGCGAGCGCCTCCTGCAACGCCGGGGCGACCAGCTCCGGCCGGATCCAGGTCGCGCTCATCCCGACCGCGCGTGCCGCCCTGGCGCGGGTGACATCGTCGAGGCCGGCTGCCAGGCTCGCCGCCTTGTGCGCCAGGTCGAACGCCGCGCGAGCGTCCCGGGAGTCCAGGATCAGGCAGGCCTCGGTGAGCCCGGCGACGACGGCGGGCGTGGCGGGCGGGTCGGCGACGGCCAGCGCCTGCCGGACCCACTTGTGGGCGTCGCGACGACGGCCGGTGACATCCCAGAACCGCTGCAACGCGGCGATCATCCGCCACGCGGACTCGACGTCGCCGATGCCGATGTCGTGCGCCAGTGCGGCATGCAGATTCGGCTGCTCCATGGTCATGCGGTCGAGCCATACGCGCTGGTCCGAGGTGCGTAATCGCTCGGCCGCCTGTTCCGCGAAGACGAGGTAGTGGGCGGCGTGACGGCGCCTGGCGGCCTGCGCACCACCCGAGTCGGCCAGCCGCTGGGCGGCGTACGCCCGGATCGTCTCGAGCAATCGATAGCGCCGGGTGCCGCGCCCCACGGTGCTGACGAGCGACTTGTCCACCAGCCTGGGCAGCAGCGTGATCACGGCTTCGCCACCGAGATCCTCGCCCTCGCACGCCGACACGATGGCCGCCAGGTCGAAGTCGGCGGGAAACACGCCGAGCCGATCGAACAAGGCTCGCTCGCCGTCGTCCAGCAACCGGTAGCTCCAGTCGATGGTGCTGCGCAGGGCACGGTGCCGCGGCGGGGCCGTACGTGCTCCGGCGGACAGCAGCTCGAAACGCTGGTCGAGGTGCTCCACGAGTTCGACCGGCCCGAAGGTGCGCAGCCGCGACGCGGCCAGTTCGATGGCCAGCGGCAGCCCGTCGAGGCGCCGGCACAGCGCCGCGACCGCCGGTGCGACGGTG
The DNA here is from genome assembly GCF_040644495.1 of Microbispora sp. NPDC046973. Lineage (NCBI taxonomy): Bacteria > Bacillati > Actinomycetota > Actinomycetes > Streptosporangiales > Streptosporangiaceae > Microbispora > Microbispora sp. NPDC046973. The sequence continues at coordinate 277,120 of NZ_JBEYWQ010000004.1, forward strand.
TCGGTGAGGGCGAAGCCGGGTGATGCGGCCGTCGCCCGGTCGACGAAAAGGCGTACGGCGTCGTAGGGCGCGATGCTCTCGGCTCGCTCGGACGCGTCCGGAGCGGGCAGGGGCAGCGCCCGCACCTGGTAGGCGACCTCGCCGGGGATGCCGAGCGGTTCGCGGCTGGTGGCGAGCACCCGCAGCGCGCCGCCGGCGCCGAGCAGGTCGGCGACGATGTCGGCGGCCTCCGCGACGACGTGCTCGCAGTTGTCCGCGAGCAGCAGGCAGCCCGAACCCGCGGCGACCTCCCGCAGGATGTCGCGTAGCGGCCATCCCGGCTCCGGCGCGACGCCCAGCGCCCGCGCGAAGGTGTCGCCGACGGATTCCGGCTCCACCGGAGCGAGGTCGGCCAGCCGGACGCCCCCGGGGAACCGGTCGGCGAGCGCGGTGGCCCATGCGGATTCGGCTACGTGCAGCGCGAGCCGCGTCTTGCCCACACCCCCCGGACCGATGAGCGTGACGAGACGATGGGTGCCGAGCAGCGCGAGGAGTTCGCTCGTCTCGGCCGCCCGGCCGACGAGGCTGGTCAGGGGCGCGGGCAGAACGGCGCCGGCCCGTGCGGCACGTCGCAGTCGCGCGCCCGTCTCGGCCAGCGCCGCCCGATCCGCGGCGCCGAGCTTGCGCAGCAGGGCGGCGATGTGGCTCTCCACGGTGCGCACCGAGACGTGCAGCCGCTCGGCGATCTCGCGGTTGCGCAGCCGTTCCGCGACCGCCCAGAGAATCTCGGCCTCGCGTCCGGTGACCCCTGCGCGGGCCAGCCGATCGGGCAGGCGCGGGCCGCCCTCGTGGTGCCTCATGCACGCATTGTCCTTCGGCGCGGGCGTCGGCGACACGGAGACCGCGTCCGTACGAGGATCCGTGCATCGCACGGATGAGCCGGGGCCGGAGAACGGCGACGCTTGCATTGCAAGCGAGCCCGCGACCCGTGAAAAAGAGACCATGGACAGAATCGGTTTTCTCGGCGTCCCCGACGCCACCGCCGAGGCCCAGCAGATCTTCGACGAGGACGTCGCCGAGGTGGGTTACGTGATGAGCGTCTCCCGCCTGTGGGCCTATCAGCCGGCGACGGTGACCGGGCTGTTCGCCCTGCTGCGGCAGGTGAACACCGGGGATCGCCTCAGCCCGCGTCAGCGCTTCGTCCTCGTCACCGCGTGCGCGTCGGCGTTCGGCGATTCCTACTGCTCGCTCATGTGGGGAAACAGGCTGGCGCAGGCGGCCGGCGCGCAGACCGCCGCAGGGGTGCTCATGGGCGTCGACGACGGCCTGGACGACAGCGAGCGGGCCATGGCCGCTTGGGCCCGGAAGGTGGCGCGCGACCCCAACGGCACCACCGCGGCGGACGTGCAGGAGCTGCGCGACGCCGGATTCGACGATTCGCAGATCTTCACGATCACCGCGTTCGTGGCGCTCCGCCTGGCCTTCTCGACGGTCAACGACGCGCTCGGCCTGCGCCCCGACGCGCCTCTTCGCGCCACCGTGCCGGGTGCCGTACGCGACGCGGTCACGTTCGGCCGTCCGATCGACGACGGCGAAGACGAGGCGTAGCCGCGGACGGCGACGTTCAGGCGTCGGACAGGATCTCGCGGATGGCCTCGCGGACCGCCGGCCAGTCGGCGCCCAGGGCCAGACCGGCGTGATGGTAGGCGTCGAACACCATCGGAATGTCGACGACCGTCAGGGCGGTGCCTTTCGGTCCGCGTGCGGCGATCTGCAGGGCGATCCCCGCCTGCATTCGCTGCCACGCCGGGTTCTCCTCGAACGACACGCCGTCCAAGCCGTCCACGTCGTCGTCGTCATCGTCGTCGGTTTCGTGGAACCGCTGCGCCAACGGCATCACGAGCTGTTCCCGCAGCTCCACGACTCGCTGCTCCCCGGCCCGCCGCCCGGCCGCGAGGTCGGCCTGGACGTCCCGTACGACGGGAAGATCGCCGAGCCGGAACCGCGTGGCGAGCAGTTCCGCCACGTGCGAGAGAGCGGCGAACATGCCAGAACATCGCGTCGAGGCCGGCCAGCACCCGTCCGTCGGCCGCGTAGCTCAGCCTGTTGTCGCCTTCGACGTCCCAGTAGACACCGCACACCCGGCCGTCACGGCTGAGCCGCCGCAGGACTTCGGGCGAGGCTGCCCAGAAACCCGTTGTTCTCGAACAGCACCATGGCCGACATGTCGGCGTGATCGTGCCAGAAGATGCCGACAGTTGTTCCGTCACTGGTCGCGATGGGCTCTCAGCGCGTCGGCGAACCAGGTGAGGGCCGGGGTCAGCGGGTCCGGGGGCGGCCAGCCGTTGACCACCGCGAGCAGCCGGAAGTACGACTCCCTGCGCGGGTCGTTCGCGGTCTCCAGCAGGGTGAGCAGCCGGCGCCGAAGGGCGGTGTCGTCCGGGCGGCCGGCGAGGCCGGCGTACCGTGCGGTCACGGCGGCGACGATCGCGCCGGCCTGAGGTGAGGCGCTGCCGACGCCCGCGGCGAGCGCGGGGGCGACGTGGTCGCGGACGATCGCGACCGCGTCCGGGCGCGGGCCGTCCACGCGGGCGTGGTCGGCCAGGTGCAGCTCGGCGACGCGCCGCATGAGCGCACCGAACTCCGGGTCGGCGGCCAGGCCGGCCAGCTCTATCCACGCCTCGACCTGCTCGTCCTCGGGGTCGTCGGGCAGCTCGGGGGTCATCGTGCGCCTGATTCCCGTCAGGTCGGCGTCCAGGCCGCCGAAGGCGGCGTCGAGGAAACCGTCGACCAGGCGCCGGCGCTCGTCCTCGGAAAGCCTGGCGAGTCTGTGCATGAGATCCATCTCCTCTGGGGTGGAGCCGCGCCGGACCACCGCCGTCGCCACCGCGCGCCGTAGGCGCAGCACCCGGATCTGCGTCGCCAGCGCCTCGGCGTGCGCGGCCGCGACCTGGGTGAGCGTGGTCTCCCGGTCCAGGACCCTGCGGATCGTGGGAAGGTCGACCCCCAGGTCGCGCAGCGTCCGTACGAGATCGAGCCGGGCGACGGCGCCGGTGTCGTAGAGGCGGTGGCCGGCCGGGCTGCGGCCGGTGGGCGGCACGATCCCGCAGTCGGAGTAGAACCGGATGGCCTTGACCGTCAGTCTGGTCCGCCGTGCCAGCTCACCGATCGAGTAGAGCGTGTCGCCGTCCATGCCCCCCACCCTCGCGGCTCCCCCTACGGGAGACGCAACCTGTCACCCGGGATGTGTGGCGTGGCGGGCGCGGTCGACGACGGCGGACAGGCTGCCGCCGTGGGCGCCGTGCCAGTAGATCCGCCCGCAGGCCCGGCAGCGGGCGAACTCGTCGTAGCTGCGCCGGGTGCCGGGCTGCAGCGCGTCCTCCACCTCGGCCTTGCCGACCTGGGCGAGCCGCCCGTTGCAGGCCGTGCAACGAGTCCACGGGGCCAGCGGCGGCCGGAAGCGGTCGAGCACGTCGAGGAACTGGTCGTCCGGCCGGGCGCCGCGCACGTACGCGCCGAGCCACAGCGATCGGCGCCGCAGGATGCCCCGGTCCTGCGTGAGCAGCACCCGGTCCTCGGCGTTGGCCTGCTCGATCAGGGCGTTGTCGTCCATGTCGTTGCGGTACGCGGTGTCCAGGCCGACCAGTCGCAGCCGCCGCGCCAGCGTTCCCAGGTGGACGTCGAGGACGAACCGGCAGTCGGGCACGGCCTGCGGCCTGGGCACGGCCGGCACCTCCACCACCTCGTCCGGGCTCGGACGGTGAGACGGGCCGACCGGGCGGCCTCCGGCGAACGGCCCGCCGATCTCGGTCAGCGGAACGCCCGCCGACTCGATCAGGTGGCCGAGCGAGGACGTCCCGTCGTACGGCAGGAGCACCTCGGGCCGCCGGTTGCGCGGCGCGAGGAAGATCCACAGCTCGGGCGAGAAGCGTACGGACACCTCCATGCCCCCAGCATGCCCCTGGGCACGGCCGCGGCGGCGGGGTCATGCCGTCAACGCGTCCAACGCCGTCTGGAGGAAGAGCCGCACCGCGGCCGTCTGCCGCTCGTCGAATCGGGACAGAACCCCGACCGTCCTGTCGATGAGCGGGCCGAAGTAGCTCCACCCCAGTTCCTTGGCGCGGTCCTCGATTCTCAGCAGGACCCGGCGCCGGTCCTTGGCGTCGCGGACCCGGCTGACCAGGCCGAGCCGTTCGAGCCGGTCGACGACCCCCGTGGTGCCCGCCGAGTTCAGGCCCAGTCCGGCGCCGAGGAAGCCGGCGGTGGCGTCGATCCCGGCCCGCTCCGCGTCCAGCAGGCAGATGAGCGCCCGCACGTCGGTGACGTGCATGCCGTGCCCGGCAGCGAACTCCGCCTGCCGCAGGCCGTACTCCACCGCGACCGCCCGCAGCAGATGGAAGACCTCCATCTCCGGACCCTCATGCGCGCGGATCGTCATGGAACCTCCTATTATCTCGCCCAACGAGATTATCGCTCATCGAGACATCACGGAGGCGTCTTGACGACCATCGACGACGCGTTTCTCGCGGCCTACGACGCCGTCGTGGCTGCCCGCTGGCCCGCCTCCACGGAGCCGGCCGAGATCCGCACGCCCTACGGCACGACCCACGTCAACTCCGTCGGCCCCGCGGACGCGCCGCCGGTGGTCCTCCTGCACGGCGGCGGGACCACCTCGACCGTCTGGTCCGGCACGGCGAGGGCGCTCGGCACGGCCTACCGGGTGCATGCGGTCGACACGGTCGGCGAGGCCGGACGCAGCGTCGCCGGCGAGCGGGCGATCAGGAGACTGGACGACCAGATGGCCTGGCTCGACGCCGTGCTCGACGCCGTGCTCGACCGGCCCGGCGTCTCACAGGTGTCCCTGTGCGGCCACTCCTACGGGGCGTGGAGCGCCCTGCACTACGCGGCGCACGCTCCCGGCAGGGTGAGGGCGCTGGTCCTGGTCGACCCGACCAACTGCTTCACCGGCTTCTCCCGGCGTTATCTGCTGCGGGCCCTGCCGATGCTGCTCCGCCCGACCGTACGGCGGCGCCGCGCGTTCCTCGACTGGGAGACGGGGCACGCGGCGCTGGACGAGACGTGGCTCCGCCTCTACGACCGCGCCGCCGCCTTCCCCGCCGCCCGGCCCCTGACCGGCCCGCGTCCCGGCGCGGAGGCGCTGCGGGCGCTGCGGCCGCCGGTGCTGCTTCTCCTGGCCGAGCACAGCAGGGCGCACGACATCGGCCGGGTGGCCGCCTCCGCCGCGGCGCTCCTGCCCCGCGTGGAGACGGCCGTGCTGCCCGGCGCCACCCATCACACCCTTCCCCTCGCGGCGCCGCCCGAGATGGACGCGCGCATCGAGCGGTTCCTCGCCGCGCACGGGCGGGACGACTGAATCAGGGGCGGAACCAGTGCTGGGGGCGGGGGTCGGTGTTCTGCCAGATGTGCTTGATCTCGCGGTATTCGTTGAGGCCGGTCGGGCCGAGCTCCCGGCCGATGCCGGACTGCTTGAACCCGCCCCACTCCGCCTGCGGCACGTACGGGTGGTAGTCGTTGATCCACACCGTGCCGTGCCGCAGCCGCCCGGCCACCCGCTGCGCCTTGCCCGCGTCCGTCGTCCACACGGCCCCGGCCAGCCCGTAGTCGGTGTCGTTGCCCAACGCGACGGCCTCGTCCTCACCCGAGAAGCGCTCCACCGTCAGCACCGGCCCGAACGACTCCTCCCGGACCACCCGCATGTCGCGGTGGCAGCCGTCCAGCACCGTCGGCGGGAAGAAGTACCCCTTGCCCTCCAGGCGCCGCCCGCCGCAGCGCAGTTTCGCGCCCTCGGCGATCCCCGCCTCGACGTACGCCTCGACCTTGGCCAGATGCCCGGCCGAGATCAGCGGGCCGGTCTCCGCCTCGGGGTCGAACGGCCCGCCCAGCCTGATCCGCTCGGCCCGGCGCACCACCGCGTCCACGAACTTCTCGTGGATGGAGTCCTCCACCAGCAGCCGGGCGCCGGCCGAGCAGACCTGCCCCGAGTGCAGGAAGACGGCGGTCACGGCGAAGTCGACCGCGGTGTCGAAGTCCGCGTCGGCGAACACGATGTTGGGGTTCTTGCCGCCCAGCTCCAGGGCGACGCGCTTGACCGTCCGCGCGGCCGAAGCCATGATCCGCCGCCCGGTCGCCAGTCCGCCGGTGAACGAGACCAGGTCCACGTCCGGGTGCTCGGCCAGCGGCGCCCCTGCCTCGGCGCCGGCCCCGAGCACCAGGTTGCCCACCCCCGGCGGCAGCCCCGCCTCCTCCAGCAGCCGCATCAGCAGGATCGCCGTGGACGGGGTCAGCTCGCTCGGCTTCAGCACGAAGGTGTTGCCCGCCACCAGCGCGGGCGCCACCTTCCAGGAGGTCTGCAGCAGCGGGTAGTTCCACGGCGTGATCAGGCCGCAGACCCCGACCGGCTCGTACACCACCCGGCTGATCGCGTCGGCGCGGCCGGTGTCGACCACCCGCCCGGCGTCGGTGCCCGCGATCCCGCCGAAGTAGCGGAAGCTCGCGACCACGTCGTCGACGTCGTACTCGCTTTCCACCAGGCGCTTGCCGGTGTCCAGCGACTCCGCCCGCGCGATCTCCGCCTTGTCGCGCTCGAGCAGGCCGGCCACCCGCAGCAGCAGCGCTCCGCGCTCCCGCTCCGGCGTGCGCGGCCACGTGCCCTCGTCGAACGCCCGCCGGGCCGCCGCGATCGCGGCCTCCGTGTCGGCGCGGCCGGCCTCCGCTACGGTGGCCACGTGCTGTCCGTCGGCCGGGCAGTGGATCTCGCGCCGGCCGCCCTCGGCCGCGTCGCGCCACTGCCCGCCGATGTACAGGTCCTTCATGTCAGGCGTCCTTCCTGTGCCGGTAGAACTCCACCGGCTCGGGGGCCAGGGGAGTGTTACCGAGGATCAGGTCGGCCGCCTTCTCCGCGACCATCATCACCGGCGCGTAGATGTTGCCGTTGGTGACGTACGGCATGACCGAGGCGTCCACGACCCGCAGGCCCTCCAGGCCGTGCACCCCCATGGTCAGCGGGTCTACCACGGACATCTCGTCCACGCCCATCTTCGCGGTGCAGGAGGGGTGCAGGGCGGTCTCGCCGTCCTTCGCCACCCAGTCGAGGATCTGCTCGTCGGTCTCGACCTCCAGGCCGGGGGACAGCTCGCCGCCGTTGAACCCGTCCATGGCGGGCTGGTTGAGGATGTCGCGGGCCACCCGTACGGCTTCGACCCACTCGCGGCGGTCCTGCTCGGTGGACAGGTAGTTGAACCGCAGCGCGGGCTTCACCCGGGGGTCGGCACTCTTGATCTTCACCGAGCCGCGGGCGTCGGAGTACATCGGCCCGATGTGCACCTGGTAGCCGTGCCCGCCGGCCGGGGCCGAGCCGTCGTAGCGCACGGCGACGGGCAGGAAGTGGAACATCAGGTTGGGGTAGTCGACGTCCTCGTTGCCGCGCACGAAGCCGCCGGCCTCGAAGTGGTTGGTCGCGCCCGGCCCGGAGCGCAGAAACAGCCACTGGGCGCCGACCAACGGCCGGTTGCGCCACTTCATCGCGGGCTGCATCGACACCGGCTGCTTGCAGGCGTACTGGATGTAGACCTCCAGGTGGTCCTGGAGGTTCTCGCCGACGCCGGGCAGGTCGTGGACCACGTCGACGCCGTGCGCCTTCAGATGGTCGGCGTCGCCCACGCCCGACAGCTGCAGGAGCTGCGGGGAGTTGATCGCGCCGCCGCAGAGGATGACCTCCCCGGCCCGCACCCGCTTGCCGTCGAACTCGACGCCGACCGCGCGCTTGCCCTCGAACAGGATCTTCGTGACGAACGCGCGGGTCTTGACTGTCAGGTTCGGGCGGTTCATCACCGGGTGGAGGTAGGCCCGGGCGGCCGACAGGCGGCGCCCGCGGCGCAGGTTGCGGTCGAACGGCGCGAAGCCCTCCTGGCGGTAGCCGTTCACGTCGTCGGTCAGCGGGTAGCCCGCCTGCTGCACGGCCTCGAAGAAGGCCTTGAACAGCGGATTCCTGGCCGGGCCCCGTTCCAGCACCAGCGGCCCCTCGTGCCCGCGCATCGGGTCCGACGCGTCGGCGGCCAGGCAGTTCTCCATGCGCTTGAAGTACGGCAGGCAGTGCGCGAAGTCCCAGGTCTCCATGCCCGGATCGGCGCCCCAGCGCTCGTAGTCCATGGGGTTGCCGCGCTGGAAGATCATGCCGTTGATGCTGCTCGACCCGCCGAGCACCTTCCCCCGGGCGTGGTAGATCCGCCGGCCGTGCATGTGCGGCTCGGGCTCGGACTCGTACTTCCAGTCGTAGAACCGGCTGCCGATGGGGAACATCAGCGCGGCGGGCATGTGGATGAACACGTCCCACAGGTAGTCGGGACGGCCCGCCTCCAGCACGAGCACGCGGTTCGAGGGGTCGGCCGACAGCCGGTTCGCGAGAGCGCTCCCCGCCGATCCACCACCGACGATGACAAAGTCATACATGTCCGCCTCCCGGGCAGGATGATATTGATATGCGCAATAGAGTGCAGCATTCGCAACGTCACGCGCCGGACCCCGATCTCGTGGGGGCCGACGAGGCCGTCGCGCGGTCCGAGGGGAGCGGCGGCGTCCAGTCGGTGGACCGGGCCGTGACGATCCTGGAGATCCTCTCCCAGCGCGGCGAGGCCGGCGTGAGCGAGGTCGCCGCGGAGATCGGCGTCCACAAGTCCACCGCGTTCCGGCTCCTCGGCGCCCTTGAGGCGCGCGGCCTGGCGGAGCAGGCCGAGGACCGCGGCAAGTATCGCCTCGGCTTCGGCATCGTCCGGCTCGCCGCCGGGGTGGCCGCGCGGCTCGACCTCGTCCAGCAGAGCCGCCCGGTGTGCCGGCGGCTCGCCGAGGAGATCGGCGAGACCGTCAACATCGCCGTCGCACGGTCGCACTACGCCATCAACCTCGACCAGGTGCGCGGCCAGGCGGCCGTGACCGCGCACAACTGGGTCGGCCAGCCCACCCCCCTGCACGCCACGTCGAGCGGCAAGGTCCTGCTCGCCCACCTCGACGAGCGGCGCCGCGAGCGGCTCATCGCCGCCGCCGGGCTCGAGCGCTTCACCCCGGCCACGGTGACCGACGCCGCCGAACTGCGGCGGCAGCTCGACGAGGCGCTGCGGCGGGGCTACGCGGTCACCGTGGAGGAGTACGAGATCGGGCTGAACGCCATCGCCGCGCCCATCCGCTCCCACGAGGGCGAGGTGGTGGCGGCCGTCAGCGCCTCCGGCCCGGCCTACCGGTTCAGCGAGGAGCGCATGCGCGAGCTCGCGCCCGTGCTCGTCGCGGGCGCCGCCGACATCAGCCACCGTCTCGGCCACGCCGGGTGACCGGGGCCGTCGCACGCGGTGCGACGCAATGACGTCCCCGGCGGGACGCGACGGCGCTCATCGCGCCCCGGCGGGCTCGTTCACGCGGCGCCGCCACCGGGTGAACGAGCGCGGCTGGTCGACGCCGAGCACCGCGACGGTGCGGCCCTCCCGCCGGTAGACGGCGAGGAAGCGGCGGGACGCGAGGTCGCCCTCCTCGACGCTCACCTCGTCTCCCGGCAGCGTGTGCCCGGCGAACTGCACGCGCATGCCGTACTGGTCGGACCACAGGTAGGGCGGCGCGAGGGCGTCCGGCACGGCGACGCCGCCGGACAGCAGCGTCCGCGCGGCCGTCTCGGGACGCCGCGCCGCGCCGGTCCAGTGCTCCACGCGCAGGTGGGCGCCGAGGGCGGGGTCGAACCAGGCGGCGCAGTCGCCGACCGCGACGACTCCAGGCACGCTCGTCGCGCCGCCGGTGTCGCAGACGACGCCGTCGCCGACCTTCACCCCGCTGCCGTCGAGCCAGTCCACCGCCGGCCGTGCGCCGATGCCGACGAGCACCACGTCGGCGTCCAGACGGCGCCCGTCCTCGAGCAGCACCCCGTCGACGCGGCCCTCGCCCGTCAGGCCCCGTACGGCGGCGCCGCAGATCAGGCGCACCCCGTGGTCCTCGTGCAGCCCGGCGAGCGCGGTGCCCATCTCGGGCCCGAGCGCGCGGGCGAACGGCACGGGCGCCGCCTCGACGATCGTCACGTCGAGCCCGAGCGCGCGGGCGACGCAGGCGACCTCGGCGCCGATGAAGCCCGCCCCGATCACCACGAGCCGCCGGGCGGCGTCGAGATCGGCACGCAGGGCCGCCGCGTCCTCGATCGTGCGCAGCGTGTGCACGCCGGCGAGGTCGCCCCCGAGGGTGCGGGCGACCGCGCCGGTGGCGATCACCACGCCGTCGGCCTCGACCGCGGAGCCGTCGGCGAGCGCGATCCGTAGTGGCGGGCCCTGTTCCAGCCCGGTGGCGGCCATGCCCAGGCGCCACTCGGCGTCGAGGTCCTCGCCGTCGCCTTCCAAGGCGAGGTCCGTCGTCGTCATCCGGCCGGCGAGGAACTCCTTGGACAGCGGGGGCCGGTCGTAGGGGCGGTGCGGTTCGGCCCCGACGATCGTCAGGCGCCCGCCGAAGCCCTGGGCGCGCAGCGCGCGGGCCGCCGACAGCCCGGCGAGCGACGCGCCGACGATGGCGACGGATTTCACGGCACCCCTCACGGTGTCTCAGGCCGACCCGGTGCGGACGCCGGGCGGGAGGTTCGGCGGCAGGTCCGACGGCACGACGTAGACGGTCTCGTCCTGGACGACCACCTGGTGGGTGCGCACCGGCAGCTTCGCGGGAGGGGCGTCCACCCGGCCCGTGCGCAGGTCGAAGCGCGACGCGTGCAGGGGGCACTCCACCTCGCACCCTTCCAGCCACCCGTCCGCGAGCGAGGCGTCCTGGTGCGTACAGGTGTCGTCCACCGCGTACAGTTCGCCGTCCTCGGTGTGAAAGACGGCGATCGGGGGATCTGTCTCGATTCGGAGGGCCTCGCCCCTGGGCAGGGCGGCGAGGGGGCACGCAGGAATCATGCGAGGGTTCCCAGTTTCGTAAAGTGGAACAGTAAGCGCTATACGCAACAGATTGAGTGGAGACCGCGCCAAAGTCAAGGGGCGACAAATCGCCTACAGGGTGATAAGCGCGACTCTGGTCCAGGCGCAGGTGAGTGCCCTGTTCACCGCTCCTGCCGCCCGCTCCTGCCGACCGCGAGGACCGGAAAGGCCGGAAAGGCGTACGGCCCCGCCGCCGGTCGCCGGGAGGGGCGACGGGCGGCAGGGCCGTACGTGATGTGGGGCGGGTAGGGGTCAGGCGGCGACGGTCGTGCGGCCGCGCACCTGCAGGACGGTCAGCAGGCCGACGACGACGGTGACGGCGCCGGTGATCCAGGCGGTCCACGCCGAGGCGGAGTCGCCGTCGAAGCCGAACGCCCAGGGGGAGACGAACAGCAGGGCGCCGAACGCCGCGGTCACCCAGGAGCTGGCGCCGCCCGCGCCCAGGATGGACCACAGAGCGGAGACGACGAGCAGGGCGCCGAGAACGAGCAGTGGCTGCGTGGCCGCCTGGGCGTCGGCCCAGAAGAACGGTGCGAGCACAGCGACCAGCCCGGCGACGAGGGCGACGATGTCGGACAACGATCTCGTGAGATCCATCCGTGCCTCCGTACGGGGGAGAGGTGACCTATGATCCGACGGTCTGCCTGATTGACCGCCCGGTCAACAATCCGCTACGTCAGGATTTCCTAACCCTCCGTCATCTTCGCCCGGGAAGTGATGGGAAACGACGGATCAGGGCAGCCGGTAGCGCCTGCGGGCGTTGGCGGCGAAGAGCTTGTGCCGATCCTCGCTCCCAAAAGCGGACGTGATCGTGCGATAGGCCCCGATCACGTCGGCGTAGGTGCCGGCCACGCTGTCCACCGGGAAGTTGCTGCCGAAGAAGCAGCGGTCGACGCCGAAGAGTTCGAGGCAGGTCTCGACCCAGGGGCGGAGGCGATCGGGATCTGTGGTCCCGAGGGCCATGCCGAGCCCGGAGATCTTGCAGTCGACGTTGCCGAACCCGGCCAGGGAGGCGACGGCCTTGCGCCACTGCCGGAACCGCTCGGGCTCCTCGCCGTCCGGCCATCCGGCGTGCTCCAGGACGAAGGTCGTGCCGGGCGACTTCTCGATGGCGGGAAGATACGAACTCACATCGGCCGGGCGGGTCACGAGGTCGAAGACCCAGTCGTTGCCGGCGAGGAACCGGAAGAGCCGCAAGGCCGTGTCCGCGGCGGGGTCGAAACCGGAGAAGACGCGAACACCCCGGAACGCAGGGCTCTCCGCCTGGGCTAGCAGGCTTTCCTCGATCTCGTCCCACGAGGCCGCCGGGTCGATCGTGCCGATGACTGCGGAGGGGAATCCGGTCTCGCCGCGCAGCCGGTCGAGCCACCGGGCCTCGTCGACGACCGACCGCGGAGACGACACGGCGGAGACGTGGACGTGCCCGGCGCTCGGGGGGAAGTCCTCCGGGAGGACATCCCGGTAGATGGACCGGGACCGCAGCGCGGGATACCAGTCGTTCACACTGGGCCGCCAATAGTGGACGTGCGCGTCCACTAATTCCGAATCGGACATGCGGGCAACCTAGGAACCACCGGGCCTTCGGTTCAAGCGTTATCTCCGGCAGCGTAAAGCCCGTTGGGCGATGGGACCCGCGACGGCAATGCGGGGTCTCCTGCCGGGAGACCCCGCACGCCGCGCGGGTCAGCGCGAGTCGCCGACCTCGACGGTCTCCTTGTTGTAGTTCCTGCCGTCGCCGTCCGGCTTGTAGTTCTTCTCGACGTTGCCTGCGAGGTCCATGGCGAACCAGTGCACCTCGGTGGTCTTGTCGATCGAGATCTTCGCGGCGCCCTCACGCATGCCCGAAGAGGTCAGCTTGGGCGAGCTCAGCGTCGGCCGGCTGCCGTCGAGGGTGTAGTAGACGTTCGCCGGCTCGTCCACGGTGAAGGTGAACGTCGTCGACGTGCCGGTCCTGCCGGTCACCACGAGCGTCGAATCGGGCCGCTGCTTGTCCTTGTCATAGGCGCGGGCGACCTCGAGGATGCCGATCTGGCCGTTGGAGAACTCCATCGCCTCCTCGTGGCCCTCGTCGAACGGAGGCTGGAAGCCGACCGCGGTGTACTGCTTGGTCGCCTGGTCGTAGACGTCGGCGCCGACCTCGAAGTCCCAGCCGATGATGCCCTTGTTGTACCAGAACTCGTCGGCGCTGTTGCCGGCCGCCGAGTACAGCACGTCGACCACCGGGCCGGTGCGTCCCGGCCAGATCGCCGTCCCGCGCCAGCCCTGGACCGCGGACAGGATGTGGGTGGAGGCGTTCCAGAAGTACTCCTCCGTGCCGAGGTCGGTCCGCGGCAGCGTCTCCCGTCCTGCGGTCTTGTACGCCCCCGGAGGCCACATGAAGTAGCCGCCGTAGGAGTGGGTGTTCATCGCGAACTTGATGTTGGGGAACTTCTCCGTGAGCCACACCTCGTTGCGCGTCTCCGGCTCCGACAGCTCCGCGGGCCCGGCGAAGGTGTCGCTGGTGCAGGTGGTCGAGCCGCCGTTGTATCCGTCGCGGACGCTGCCCACCGAGAAGTTGCGGTTGAGGTCGACGCCCCAGGAGTTGCGCCGTCCCGGGTCCGCCGCGTCGGCCGCGCAGTAGTTGACCATGTTCCTGCGCTGCATGTTGTAGTCGTACATCGAGTAGTGGGCGCCGTCGGGGTTGATCGTCGGCACGACGAAGATGTCGAGATCGTCCACCAGCTTCCTGGTGTCCGGGTCCTGCGCGTAGTTGCGCAGCAGCCGCTCGGCGGTCTCCACACAGGTGATCGGGGTCACCCACTCGCGGGCGTGCTCCTGGCAGTAGAGGAACACGCCGGTCTTCGAGCCGTTCCTGCTCTTGCCGATGCGCAGCGCCTTCATCTGGAACGGCTGGCGCGAGACGTTCGCCGGCGCCTTCAGGCCGTCGGTCAGCTTCGTCGCCGGGGCCGCCGCCACCACACCGGTGCCCGTGCTGGTCCGGTAGAGGCTCGCGGTCAGCAGCGCGGAAGCGGCGGAGCTGCCGCTCAGCGCGGCGACGACCTGGGAGGCCGTGCTGGTGACCGCGCCGGAGGCGTCCGTGGCCAGGTTGACCACGACGTCCTTGCCGCTGACGGCGACGGACAGCGGGGCCGAGGCGGTCCCGGGGTTCACCAGCGCGACGCTGACGTCGTTGCCGCCCTCGCTGCCGTACGCCTTGGACGTCACGTAGAACGTGCTCGCCAGCGCGCTCCCCGAGCCCGTGCCGAACTGCGCCTGCGCCTGACGGCGGTAGCCGTTCGTCTTGTACGGGAGGTCGATGATCTCCGAGATCTTCGGGAACTCCTTGGACAGCGCCACGATCCGGCCGGTGATCTCGGTGGGGTCCATGTAGTGGTCGACGAAGTCCTGCACGTAGTGCTTGCCCGGCGCCTTGCGCGGCTCGCCCAGCCACTTCGTCACCGGCACGGTGATCGAGCCGCCCCGGTTGCTGGTGACGGTGACCGTGGTGGGGGCCTGCGTGATCGGCAGCGGCGAGTTGAACCGGTGGTACATGTACTGCCCGGCGTCGGTGAAGCGGGACATCGTCGCCGTGCCGCCGGAGTCGGGGGCGGTGCCGGGGCCGCTGTCCCAGGTGGCGGTGAGCACGGTCTGGGCGTCCGTCGCGCTCGTCTTCACCTCCACCGACAGGAAGCGCTGATCGTCGAGGCTGGTGAACCACTCGGCGCGCAGCGGGGTCAGCGTGTCGGTCGCCGCGGCGTCGGCGGACGCGGCCGCGAGGGCCTGGCGCCGCGCGGCCTGGTTCTCCGCGAAGTCGCTCTGGTCGGAGATGGCGTCGCGCACGTCGAAGCCCTGGTCGCGCAGGCTCCGCGCCTCGTCGGGGCTGAGCACGGCGTGCACCTCGATGCCGCCGTCGACGGGCTTGCTGTACTCCGCCAGGTCGACGCCCAGGGCGGCAAGCCTGTCCACGCCCGACCGATCGGCGACGACGACGCGCATCAGCGCGACGCCGTTCTGCGCGGTGCTGGACGGCCGGTCGGGCGGGACGGGATCGGAAGAGGGATCGGCGAGCGCCGGGAGGGCGTTCAGGGTGATCGCCAGGGGGAGTGCGAGCGCGGCGGCGTAGCGTCGCGCCCTCCGGGGAGAGCTCCTCATCGAGTTTCCTCCATCTGGCGTGCCTTCCGGGGAGGGGGGTCAGCCCGGAGTGGATCACGCGATGTCGAGGGAAGTCTTTGCCACCCCGAAAACGTCGTCAAGGCGCACGAACCCCCCAAATCTGGGATTTTTCCGCAATGAGATGACTTGGTGCCCAATTGGGTATTTAGCGCCTCTTGTCAGGTAGGGCCGATATGAGTACCGGTCCGGACGACTCGGCCTATCACCGCATCAGCACGAGACGTACGGCCTCGGCGATGGGCACGCCCCCGCCGATGAGTTCGAGGACGCGATGCCGCGTCTCCGGAGCGTCGATCAGCGCCGCGATCACGGCGGCGACGTCGTCGCGCGGCACCGCCCCGGAGGGGAGCGGCGGGTCGGCCAGCGTCACCAGGCCGGTCCCCGGCCCGTCGGTGAGCCGCCCCGGCCGCAGGATCGTCCAGTCGAGCGGGCGGGCGCGCAGGTCCTCCTCGGCCGCCGTCTTCGCGGTGATGTAGGCGGCCCAGACCTCGTCGCTCCCCGGCGCGGGCGGCGATCCCGCGCCCATCGAGGAGATCTGGATGAAGCGGGACACACCGGCCCGTTCGGCCGCGCCGGCGAGCAGCACCGAGGCGCCCTGGTCCACCGTGAACTTGCGCGCGGCGCCGCTGCCTGGCCCCGCCCCGGCGGCGAAGACGACGGCTCCGGCGCCCAGCAGGATCTCGGCCACCTTCTCCGGCCTGGTCCGCTCCAGGTCGCACAGCACCGCCTCGGCGCCGGCCGCCTCCACGTCCGCGACCTGATCGGGGTTGCGGATCAGCCCGACCGGCGCGTCGCCCCGCCCGCTCAGCAGGCGTGCCAGCCGAAGGGCGATCTTCCCGTGTCCGCCCGCGATCACCACGCGCATGCGCTCACCTCCGCGCCGATCCTGCCACGACCCGTCCCGGCGACCGGGGCAGGCCGCGCCGTCACTTGCCGGTCTTCGCTGGTCACTCGATTACTTCTTGTGATAGTCATGTCACTACAAGTAATCAGCAAAGTGTCTGTGGAGATGTCATGCTCATGGGCGTACTCGCGGTCGCGGCGGCCGTCGGGCTGGTGGCCGTGGCGGCCCTTCTGTTCCGCGCGCTGGGCCGCGGCGCCGACGATCGCGACCCCGGCGGCGCGTCCGCCGGTCATGCCGGGTCGATGCTCTCCTCGCTGTTCCTGCTCGTGTTCGCCATCGCGATCGTCGTGCCGTGGACCTCGGCCGACTCGGCGCGGCAGAACACCTACTCGGAGACCCAGGCGCTCGTGGAGGCCTACTGGGCCGCCGCGCCGCTCCCCGTCCCCGACGCCGCCCAGGTGCGCGAGGGACTGCGCGAGTACGCGAGATACGTCATCGAGGACGAGTGGCCGCAGATGGCGGGCGGACGCCTCGGCACCGAGGGGACGGCGCGGCTGGAGGCGCTGCGTGCCCGCGTGACCGAACTGCCGGTCACGACCGACGAGGCGCGCGACGCCAAGGACGCCGTGCTGGAGCGGATGGCGGACCTGTTCGCGGCCCGCCGGCAGCGCGCCGCCGACACGGACACCGCGCTGCCTCCGGGCGTCATGCTGCTGACGGTCCTCACGGGCGCCCTCGTCGTCGTCTTCCCGTTCCTGGCCGGGGCCCGGCCCCGGGGGCTCACGCTCGTGCCGCTGACGGCGATGGCGATCCTGCTCGGTGTCGGCGTCTACCTCGCCTGGAACATCTCCCATCCCTTCAGCGGCGGCCTGGCGGTGAAGCCCGACGCGTTCGTGAGCGCCCTGCACGAGTTCCAGCGGATCCCCGAGGGCCGCTGACATGGGCAGGACGGCGGGCCCGCGCGTGGCCGTCGCGCTCGTCCGCGCCGGTGCGGCGCTGAGCCGTGCCGCATCGAGCCGTGCCGCATCGAGCCGTGCCGCATCGAGCCGTGCCGCATTGAGCCGTGCTGCACTGAGCTGGGTCTCGCTGAGCTGTGCCGCACTGATCTGTGCCGCACTGGTTTGGGCCGCACTGGTTTGGGCCACGCCGGCCGCCGGGCTTCCCGTGCCGGCCTCCGCGGCCGCCGGCGCGTCTGTCGCGGCCGACGATCCGGACGGACCGGGCCTGCGGGTCGGCGTCTGCGTCGACGTCGACGTGATCGTCGACCTGCACGCCGAGGTCGGCATCGGACGCCCCGGCTGCATGCCGCCGACGCCCGTGCCGCCGCCCGCGCCCTCCCCGGAGCCGCCGCCCCCGCACTCTCCGGCGCCGGCTCCCGAGAAACCCGCACCTGCGCCCCGGCACTTTCCGCATCGGGCGGCGGCCGCGCCCCGGCCGCCCGCGGCGGTGCCGTCGCCCCGCCCTCGCACGACGCCGCGGCCCACCCCGTCGCGGTCACCGGTCGCCCGTGTGCCGGCCATGCGCGCGATCGCGCCCGTACGGCACCGCAACCCGCTGGGGACGCTCACGGTCGTCGTGGTCCTGTCGGTGGCGATCGCCGCCGCCGGTGCCGCCGCCTTCCGCCGGTAGGAGAAGACGGGCGGCGGCGCCGGGCCGGATCACACCTGGCCGTCCGGCGACGAGGAGACGGCCCGCTCGGGCTGTGCGGGAGCGGGCCGCGAGCGTGGTGCGTCCCTCATCCCCGGATCGTGCCGGAAGGGGGATCGACGAGTGCGGCGCCGAACACCCACGGCGAGGTCTGGGCGATGAAGTCGGCGGGAAATCCGAGGGTGAACCCGGTGGCGTCCTCCAGGCGCGTGCGCATCTCAGGGGGGAGGGCGAGGCCGGCGGCGGCGAGATTGTCCCCGAGCTGATCGGTGGAGCGCGCCCCGACGATCGGATGGACGGCGGGAGAGCGGCTCATCGTCCACGCGATAGCGACCTGTGCCGGGGTCGCGCCGAGCTCGTCGGCGGCCTCCTGCACGGCCCGGGCGACGGCGTGGTCGCGGGCCGAGAGCGACTCGGCCTTCAGCCGTGCCGTGGGCACGGCCCCGTCCGGGCGGGTGTCCCCGCCGGGCAGCGTGTACTTGCCGGACAGCACCCCGCCGCCGAGCGGGCTCCACGCCGTGACGCCGAGCCCGAGGGACTCGGCCATGGGGAGCAACTCCCTCTCGATGTCTCGTTGCAGCAGGCTGTACGGCACCTGCAGGCCGACGAAGGGACTCCAGCCCCGCCACTCGGCGAGGGTGTTGGCGCGGGCCACGACCCAGGCGGGGGCGTCGGAGATTCCCACATAGAGCACCTTGCCGGCCCGGACGGCGTCGTCCAGCGCGTGCATCGTCTCCTCGATCGGCGTGTCACGGTCCCACATGTGCACCCAGTAGAGATCGAGGTAGTCCGTGCGCAGCCGGCGCAGGCTGGTCTCCAAAGACGCCCGGAGGTTCTTCCTGTGATTTCCTCCGGCGTTCGGGTCGGAGCGGTCGCGGGAGACGGTGTACTTCGTGCCGAGGACGAAGGACTCGCGCCGGCCCTCGAGCAGCTCGCCGAGGATCTCCTCGCTGGCCCCGTCGCGGTAGTTGACGGCCGTGTCGATCATGTTGCCGCCGGCCTCGGCGTACAGGTCGAGCATTCGCCGGCACTCCGCCGGCGGCGCGCCGACCCCGCCCTGCTCGCCGAAGGTCATCGCGCCCAGGATCAGTTCGGACACCCGTAGACCGCTCGTGCCTAAGGTGCGGTACCTCATGCCGTGGCCGATCCGCAGAGCGGGGCCGCGGCCAGGGGGGCGGAATGAATGGCTGATCGCGTCATAGGAGTCACCATACATACTGTCTGGACATCGTGTCTGTATGAAATGTCCGTACAGCATGTCGGTATCCTGCGGGTCATGTCTTCGAAGCGCGAGGCACAGCCGGCCCGTAGATCGACCGCGGAGCCGGCGTCCACCGGACTGCGGGAGCGGATCCTGTCCGCGACCCGGGAGCTGCTGCGGGAGCGCCGCTTCGACACCCTCAGCGTCGCCGACATCATCACCGCCGCCGAGGTCTCCCGGGCCAGCTTCTACTTCTACTTTCCGAGCAGGCAGGCCGTGCTCGGCGAGCTGGTGCGCGACGCCGTGATGCGGGGACAGCGGGCCGCGGACCCCTGGATCGGTGGGCTGCAGGACCCCGTCGCCGCGCTGCGTGCGGGGGTGCGCGACGGCGCCCGGCTGTGGCGCGACAACGCGGGCGTCCTCATGGCGATCGTGGAGAGCCAGGGCTCCGACGAGGGTCTGCGAGCCCTCTGGCTGGAGCAGATGAACCTGTTCACCGACGCCGCCGCTGCCCGTATCGAGTCCGACCCGCAGGCCCGCGAGCGGCTTGGGGAGATGGACGTGCGCGCGGTCGCCGCGTCGCTGACCTGGATGGGCGAACGGCTCTACTACCTGGCCGCGGCCGGTGTCCCTCCGTTCGACGACGAGGAGGTCCTCGTCGACGTCCTCACCAACGCCTGGACATCGATCCTCTACGGCCGGCCGGTCACCCCGCCCAGCCGGATTCCGGGAGCGGAGCAGCGGGGAGGCCCCGCGGACTGATCACCGGCCCTCGGCGTCTCGGGAAGCGGAGCCGGCGCGGCGCCCGAGGGCGAGCGCCGGCTCCGCGCTTTCAGGACCGGTTCGCCCGGGCCACGACCTCCTCGCTCGTCAGGGGGCTGCTGGGGTGGTGGCTCAGGCACAGCGGCGTACGGACCTTCGTGAACGACCCGCCCTCGAACGCCGCGTAGAACTGGCCGGACCGCAGCCGTGCCACGTCGGGGACGTCGCCGCCCTTCGCCCTGGCCAGCTCTCGCGCGGCCGTGATCTGGGCCGGCGCGTTGAGCAGGCCGAAGAACTGGGTGGCGGCGTTGCCCGTGATCCGGTTGTGCAGGCCCTTGGGCGCCTGGGTGGCGAACACCAGGCCGAGGCCATACTTGCGGGCCTGTGCGGCGAGGGCGAGCGTGCTCTGAGTGCACACGGTCGCCGTTCCCGACGGTGCGAACGTCTGGGCCTCGTCCATCACGAACAGCCCGCCGAGCGGCCGGTCTCCGGCGGGATGCCGCTTGATCCAGGAGAACAGCGCCATCTGCAGTTGGTTGACGAAGCCCTGCCGCTGGGCGTCGGAGGCCATGCCGGTGAGGCTGATCACCGAGACGCGGGCCCGCTTCCCCTCCGGCGGCGTCAGCAGGACGCCCGGATCGACAGGCGTCCCGGTCCCCGCGAACAGGGGATCGCTGATCGTCTCCGCCCTCAGGTGCTGGGCCATCTCGGTCGCGAGCCTGGCCGCGCCTTCGAGACTGCTCACGCCGTCGGGAAGGTCGTCGAGCAGGGCGATCAGGCCGCCCAGTCCCGTGCCGCCGCGCCGTCCGTAGTGGGCGACGGCCTCGCGCAGCACCGCCTGACCCAGATGGGCCTTGGACGTCTTGGCCTCCAGCTTCGCCCTGGGCACGAGCGCGGCGAGAGCGGCGTCCACCGCCTCGGCGAACTCGTCAGGGTCGTCGGCGACGCTGCCGAAGTCGGGCAGCGGCTGGAAGCTCAGCGGGCGTCCCGACTCCTTGCGCGGCGTCCAGACGACCACGTCGGTGTGCGCCAGGTAGTCGTCGGCCCTTGCCGCATCACCCTCGCCCCACTCGGCCGGTGGCTCCGGCCACCGGTCGCCGAGCCGCGCGAGATCGTTGTTCGCGTCGAGGACGATCGCCGAGACCCCCTGAAGGGCGCACTCCTCCACCAGGCGGCGGATCAGCACCGTCTTGCCGGAGCCCGAGCCGGCGAAGATCGCCATGTGCTTGCGCAGGGTCTCCAGCGGGATGCGCACCGGCCGGTCGTCCGAGGTCGCCGCCCCGATCGTCAGGTACGGCGCCGCCGGGGCCTCGTCCGCCGGCAGCGGGTTGCGGGGGCGAGGAACGGCCGCCTCGGCTGCCGGCATTTCCGCGAAGGACACCTCGAACGGTGTCTCCACTGCCGGCGTCCCCGCGAACGGCGTCTCCGCGACCGGCGTCTCTGCGACCGGTATCTCCAGAACCGGTATCTCCACGGCGGCCACCTCCACGGCCGGTATCTCCGTGGACGGTGCTTCGACCGGCGACGCCTCGGGGGCGGGCAGCGGCGGCCAGACCTGCAGATCGGGAACGGCCGAGCCGACGCCCAGGCCGCGGGGAAGCGCGATGCTCATACCGGCGCGTTCCGGCTCACCGTCGACGGCCGGTGACGGCGCGGTGTCGGTTCCCGGGGACGGCGCGGTCTCGGCGGCGGGGGACGGCGAGGCATCGGGGCCCGGGGACGGCGGGGTGTCAGGGCCCGGGGAAGGCATGTCGCCGGAGACGGGGGACGGCGCACCGTACACCGGCAGCGGCGCGAGCCGTGGCACGGCCTCCCGCTGGAGCAGACGCCGGTCCGGATTGGCGGTGTGCCGGGGGCGGTCCGGCGACCGGACCGGCCGCGACGACCTCCCGTTCCCGGCGCCGGACACGCGCGGAACGGGCGCGTCGCTCAGTGCCTCGGCGAACAGCTTCACCTCGCTCGTCGGCTTGCGGGAGACGAGCCATGCCTGGAGGTCCGCCGGGTTTTCGACCAGCAGGGTGCGAAGCGCCGAGAAGATCCTCAGGTCGTCCTCCTCGATCTGGAGGACACGGCCGCCCGCCTGCTCGAAGGCGGCCAGGGTCTCCTGCGTCACCGGTCCCTTGGCCCAGCTCTGATTCCTGAGCACGAAGAGCCTGCGGGCGGGGATCCGCTCGTCGAGACCGGCCGCCGTGGACGCGGCCTTCAGCCGGTTGAGCGCGGCGACGTGATGGGACGCGGAGATGGCCCGGAAGCACCAGTGGGCCTCGTTCTCCGTCGCCTCGTCCAGGGTCCGGCGCAGGCGGGCGTGCAGGGGCGGCTTCGTGCTCGGGGGAGGGTCCTGGGTGAACAGGCGCCCGTCCTCGCCCTGCTCGGCGATCCAGGCGGACAGCCCGGCCGACAGCAGCCCCGGCATCACGACGTCCTCCGTGATGGGGTCCAGCGCCTCCGCCACGTCCGCCCGCTGCCGCAGCTCCGCGAACCGCCTGTCGAGCTCGCCGAAGTCGGGTTCCGGCTCCGGTGGCGGAGAGGGGGAGACGACCTTGACGGGCTGGGAGCCGGTCAACCGTTCCAGCTCCGTGACCTGTCCGCTCGCCAGGCACGACCGCACATGCGTGTCGATCCGGATGAGCAACTGGCGAGGCGTGTACTGGTTCGCCTCCTCGAACGCCTCCGGCTTCACCGGCCAGGTCGGATACGGCGGCGTGAACCCGGCCGCGCCGTACTGCGCGCCGAACCGCTTCTCGATCAACGCCCGGCCCGTCTCCGCGTCCGGGATGTTGTCGAGTGACAGGGTCTCCCGGAAGCGATCCTGCACCGTGTCGGTGGCTTTCGTGCGGATGAGCTCCCATGTCACCGGAAGGCACGAAAGCACGGTCAGCGTCCGGCGGGTCACCTCACGAAGGGTCAGCAGGCCACCCGCGATCTGTTCGACGACCGCCGCCTGCTGCCAGCTGTCCTTGGTGTTGTCCGTCATGGAAATGGACGACTGCGCGATCAGAACGTCGATCTGGTCCACCGCGATGACGGAAGGCCCTGTCAGCGCCATGAGGCGGGACATGTCCCTGACGATCTCCTGCGGCGATTTCGCGATCGTGGTGAAGCCCCAGTCGGCCCGCTCGCCCGGCTCTCCTTCCAGTGCGGACGCGAGGTAGGCATCGCCCACGTCCTGCGCGGACAGGTCGCGGGACGCGCGCAGGACGAGCGCTCTCACAACGTCCTGGGCGTCCCTGCCGACGTTCCGGTCGTACATTCGAAGGGCGCGCACGAAGACGTCCATGTCCTGACGCGAGAGCGGAGCCTCGCCGATCACGGACTGCCTGGCATCTTCCGGTACCTCGGCCAGCAGGCAGAGCCGCCATAAGAGCTCCTTGAGCTGGGTCCCCGATCCAGGTATGGGACGGGAAAGACTGTCCAGCATGGAGAGCAGCACGCTCTCCCAGAAGCTCCGGGCATCGAGCAGACTGACCAGGAAGAAGTAGCCGTCCTCCTCGTGCACCTTCTGACGGACCCAACCGAGCAGGTGTGTTTTACCCGCGCCTCGCTGCCCCTCGATCACGATGCCGATGGGACTCGCGTCGGTGCTCTCCTCGGCCTCGATGAAGCCATGAAGGACGGCCTGTGCGGCATGCCGGTGCAGACTTCCGACGTGGAACGGCAGCGGGCGCCACACGTCGTCCGGGACCTTGGCGTAGTTGAACCTCAGTGCCGCCAGAGCATCCAGTTCCTTGGCCGTCATCATGCTCCGATCCGAATGCGATGCTTGGGCTGGTCCCCGATCACCACCGCCGCGTCACGGTCCGCGTGCGTGAGGGTTTTCTGGTTCTCCCAGGGCACGAGGCGCACGTCGGGAAGGCCGATCATGTGACGGAGGACGGCGTCGACCTCGTCCCTGGGGGCGCCGCCGAGCAGCGGACGCAGCCGGGTCAGGCTGACCCAGGCGTTCGGCTTGTCGGCGAGCTGCGCGTACGCCTTGCGGATCATCGTCTCGATGTCGTCGGACGCGGGCTCGGGCTCTTTCGCGGCCGGCGTCTCCACGATCGCGATCGGTGCTGCCGCCGCCTCGGAGACGGACGGCCGGTCGACCGGTGCCTCGGTGGTCGCCGGGGAAAGGTCCTCCTCCCGCCCGAAGATCTCGGCGAGGCTGTTCTCGCTCCGGGCGATGTGGCGCTGGAGGTTGCCGACGAGGGCCTTGACCGCCGCCGCGGCGAAACCGGTGCCCGGCGCGCTGATGCCGTCCCGGGCGAGCTCCGAAGCGTGGTGCCAGCCCTTGTCGGTCAGCACGTGACTGAAAGAGCGTCCCGTTCTGCGGCTGGCGACGAACTTGCCCTCGTTGAGGGTGGTTCGCTCCTTGCCCGTGATGGTGACGCCGTACTTTTCCTTGAGCTCGGGATTGGACATCTCCCGGTCCTCCGCCATCAGGATCAGGAGGGCGCAGGTCGCGGAGAAGGACAAGGGTTTGTCAGGCATGGAGTGACCCTTCGAGCGTTCCATAGCGGCACTGGTGGAGGAAGCGCTCCAACTCGGCGAGCACGGTGCCGAGGCGTTCCAGCACCTGCTCGTTGGTGAAGCGGCGGACGGCGTAGCCGTCCCGGCGCAGGCGCAGGTCGCGCTGTCTGTCCGCGGCGAGGCGGAGCGGCCCGAGATGCTCGGGGCCGTCGATCTCGACCACGCATCGCTCGGCACGCCAGAGCAGGTCGACGCGGATCGGGTTGGTGAGCGGTCCTGAGGCGTGGAGCTGGTTCCACTCGCGGCCCGCCGCCCAGGCGCACGGCGACAGCGCCGCCTCCAACCGCCGCTCGGCGGTGCTGGCGGGGTGCGGCGCGCCGGCGAGAGGCGGGAAGGCGAGCGCCGGCAGCGCAGGCTCGTCGGCGTCGCCGGACGCGATCTCGCGGGCGAGTGCCGCCACCTCCTCGGGGATCGGGGCGTCGACGGTCTCGATCCGGTCGACGAAGCGCGGCGGCGGCCCGGTGAGCCAGACGCCGAACCCGCCGTGGTGGGCCAGCCATTCGCAGGCCGCGACCAGCGCCTCCTCGGCGGCGGGCGAGAGCCCGGAGGGAACCCGTACGAGGATCGCGGCCTCCTGCCGCCCGTAGGCCGAGCGGAGCACCCGGGCCAGCCCGGCGGCACGGATCTCGGGCGGGAAGCCTCCCCGGGCCTCGCCGCCCAGGGCGCGTTCCGCCAGGTGGGCGAGGAAGGGCGCGAAGTGCCCGCCGGCGGAGCCCGCACGCAGGGCGAGGGCGCGGACGGCCGGGACGGCCGCACCGCCGGATCCGGTGATGCCGTCCGCCCCGGGCAGCCAGGCGGGGAACATCGCCAGCGCGGCGGACTCCAGCTCCCCCAGCACGTCGGCGACCACGTCCGCGGGGGTCCCGGCCGGGCGGGGGACGTAGGTGACCAGCGCGGGGGCGTCGGCCGGCAGGGGGTCGACCGCCAGCGCGACGGCGTCCGGGTCGCCGTGCAGGCGCACGTCCCCGCCCGCGTGCAGATGCACGTCTCCGCCTGCGTGCAGGTGCACGTCTCCGCCTGCGTGCAGGTGCACGTCTCCGCCTGCGTGCAGGTGCACGACCCGGCCCGTGGGAAGCTCCCTCCACGAGCGCGCCACGCCGTCCCCGCCTGTCGTTGAAGATCCAACAATCTCGACCCGGCAGAGGGTATCGGGCAGTGGCAGGACCATGCACGAAATCCGGAATTTCCGGTTCGTGGCCTACGGTCGGTCGCCGATCTCGTCGGTCCAGCCCGAGGTCTCGTACACGGTCTTCTCGCCCTTGCGCGCGCCTGGGTACACGGCGCGCCCGGCGCGCCTTTCCTCCCTGTCCGGGCCGTTGTACTCCTCCGCGAGCAGGCGCGCCCCCGACTCGTCGACGATCAGGCGGTTCACGCCGTCGGCGGAGACGACCGCGGTGCCGGGACGGCCGATCGGGTCGACGACGCCGCGCTCCAGCCAGAGGCCCGGCTGGTCGGCGAGAATCCGCAGCATCGCGGCCCGGGTGGCCGGAGTGGTCGGGGAGGAGAGCACCAACCGTGTCATCCGGAACGCGAAGTCCGCGTACGGCTCGTCGCGCCGATGGGCGTCGAGCCAGCGGCGCAGGCCCTCGACCTCCCGGGGGAGCCGCCAGAGGTCGTCCTGGGACAGGTCCTCGCCGCCGATGCCGAACAGCAGCTTCATCCTGAAGTCCCGCGTCCTGGGCGTGGGCTTCGCCGTCCGGGCGCTCTCGCCCGCGACGACCTCGGTGTCCGGGCCGGTCGTCATGCGGCCCCGGCCGGTGACGCCGTCGTACCAGGTCTCGGTGGTGGAGACGAGGATCCGGCCCGACGGCCGCGGCTGGTAGGTCCGCTGCCGGCTGTACCAGAAGCGGCCCGCCTTCCCGTCCGCGCGGGCGGCGTTGTCCGCGCCCGCCAGGAGGAACGACCGCGCGTCGAGCGTCACGACGGGCGTCGCGCGGCTCGGCGGCGCGGAGGCGACGCGGCTCCCCGCCGGCTCGTCCGCCGTGTGCGGCGCCGCGACACCGGCCACGACGGCCGGGACCGCCACCGCGGCGAACCCGGCCGCCGCCGCACCCACGAGCACCAGCCGGGCCCGTACGGACGAGGGCCGGCGGGCGGGAAGGTCGGCGAAGACCCGTGCGAGGTCGGCCTCGCGGCGGCGGTGGTAGGTCTCGTCGAGAAGGTCGTCGGGCCGCAGGGCGCGGATCAGTTCGTCGGTGTTCATCGCATCTGCTCCTGAAGGACCGTCTGAGGGGGATTGAGCATGCCCGCCAGACGCCGGCGGGCACGGTGGAGACGGACGGCGAACGTGCGCGCCGAGCATCCGACGACCTTCGCCGCCTCGGCGGGGCCGAGGCCGTACCAGCTCGTGAGGATCAGGGCCTCCGCGTCGGCACCGGAAAGGCGGGTGAGGGCGTCGAGCGCCGCCTGCCGCTCGCTGATCTGGTCGGCCACGTCCCCTTCCGGGGGCGACGTGACCGGCCGCAGCTGCCGCATGTCGAGGTGGCGTTGCTTGCGCAGCAGGTTGCGGGTGACGGCGAGGAGCCACGGCAGGGGGTGCTCCGGCACGTGGGCGAGCCGTCGCCAGGCGATCAGGAACGTCTCGCTCGCGATGTCCTCGGCCGACTGCCGTTCGGCGCGGAGCAGCGCGTACCCGAGCACGTTCCGGTAATGCCGGTCGTACAGCTCGGTGAAGCGTTCTTCGGGGTCTTCCATACCCAGTAGTTCCACTTCGGAGCCCCCGATTACAGGGCGCGGCGGGAAATCTCGCGGACTACGCCGTCTCGGATCTGATCAGGCGGAGGAACGCCTTGATGCCCGACAGGACCTCCTGGTTGTCGGTGAGACGGCTGAGGGAGTCCTCGAATCTCCTGCCGACGGCGTCGAGCCGGCGGTCGAGGTCGTCCGCGCGCGCCGTGGCCGCGTGGAACCCGGCACGCGTCTCCGAGCCGAGAGCGTCGAGGCGCTCGGCCAGTTCGGCGGCCCGTGCCTCGGACTCCTCGGTTCGCTCCTCCAGCGCTTTGACACGCTCGACGAGCGTGACGACGTCCTCACGGGGATACCGGACCTCCTCCAGCAGGGTGGTCATCCGGTTGCGCAGGTGGGAGAACCACGCTCCGGCGGGCCTGAAGAACGTGGCGAGCAGATAGAAGACGACGAAGTAGTAGCCGACCGTTTCGCCGGAGAAGTAGGTGACGACCGCGAGCAGGGCGGCCGACAGCAGGTGGGCGACGACGGCCGCCCGGCGCATGCGCACCGCGATGCGGCGGGCCTCCGCCTCGCGCTCCGGCGAGACCTCCACCCCGCGCTCGCGGCTGACCCGTATCTCGTGGATCAGGGCGTGAGCCTGGAAATACAGGTTCCACGGCACCGTCAGGAGCACGATCAGCCAGAGCAGGCACAGGGCTCCGAAGCCGAGCGAGACGACCACCCGCAGCGGCACGTCCACCACGTAGACCAGGACGATTCCCGCGATCGTGGAGACGATCGCGAGAAGGACGATCCCGCTTCTGCTCACGGCCACCCTTTCCCTCGGCGTTCTGACACGTCAGTGTCGCCGCAGGACCGGCGCGCGGGCATGAGCGGGATCACCCGGATCGTCTGAGTACGACCGCTCAGAAGGAAGGGGGCGGCCCGGGACGCGGACCACCCCCGTCCGTCACTTCTCGAAGACGGGAACCCCGTCGCGGACGAGCTTCCAGTTCGCCTCGGCGAACGTCGCCGGGTCGATGGTGCCGGTCGCGGCGGCGTACTCGATCAGCGCCTGGCGGATCTCCACCTGGGCGTTGTAGACCACCGGGGCGGTCGAGACGTGCGGGAAGCCGCCGCCGCCCGACTGGCGGTAGTTGTTGATGGCCACGACGAACTGCTGGCCGGCGGTGACGGGCTTGCCCTGGTAGGACAGGCCGGTGATGCGCTGGCCGACCGGCTTGGAGATGTCGATGTCGTACGTCACGCCGGAGAGCTGGTCGTAGTTGTAGTCGGGCGTGCCGCCGGCGTTGGTGAGCGTGCCGAGGTCGATCGGCGCGCCCGGGGCGACCTGGGCGAAGTACTTCGCCGAGTACTCCAGGAAGTCCTTGATCTGGGCGCCGTTCAGCTTGATGCCGAGCAGCGTGTTGTCGTAGACGTACAGTCCGGCCATGTCGCGGACGCTGACCGGCCCGGCCGGGAACACGGCGGTGCGGCTGAACGGCGCGGCGATCGACAGCACGGGCAGCGACGCGTCGGCGGTGCCGGCGATGGCCTTGCTGACGAGGTCGGTCTGGACCTTCTGGATGTAGTCGAGGATCGGCGTGTCCTTGTACGGCGACTCGGCCGCCGACAGCTCCCGGGTGGACTGCGCGATGACCTTGTTGACGTAGCCGACGGTCTTGTCGTGCTGCTCCTTCATGAGCGCGACGATCTTCGGGTCCTCGGCCACGGCGTTGGTGTTGAGCGTGGTGGACGACTTGCCGGTCACCGTCCACTTCCCGCGCTGCTTGGCGAGGGTGAAGTCGACGACGCTGAGGCGCTGGCCCCACTTGCTGGGCTCGGTCAGCAGCACCTGCTGCCCGGTCACCTTGTTGGTGACGAAGCGCTGCGGCACGTCGTTGTGCGCGTGGCCGAACAGGACGGCGTCGACGCCGGGCACCTGCTCGGCGACCATGGCGGCGGCGTTCTCCACCGGCAGGTCGGAGCCGTAGGACGACAGGCCGTTGTCGCCCGCGTGGGCGGTCACCAGGACCACGTCGGCGCCGAGGCCGCGGATGACCGGCACCCACTTCTTGGCGGTCTCGACGAGGTCGAGGAACTTCAGCTTGCCGTCGACGTTCGCCTTGTCCCAGATCGCGACGCCGGGGTTGGTGAGGCCGAGCACGCCCACCTTGATCGGCTTTTCGCCCTCGACCTTCATGGTCTTCATGACGAACGGCCGGTAGGCCGGAAGGCCGGTCGTGGCCGAGACGGCGTTCGCGCCGAGGACCGGCGCCTTCATCTGCTTGACCCATGCGCCGAGCAGCGGCAGGCCGTAGTTGAACTCGTGGTTGCCCAGCGTCACGGCGTCGTACCCGATGGCGTTCATGGCCTTGGCCATGGGGTGGACCTCGCCGGTCGAGGTGATCGGCTCGACCTTGGCGTAGTAGTAGTCCAGCGGCGTGCCCTGAAGGGTGTCACCGGAGTCGAAAAGCAGGGTGTGGTCGGCGCCGCGGTCGGCCCTGATCTGCGACACCATCGTCGAGATCTTCGCCAGGCCCACGTCGTTGTGCGCGCTGTCGTCGTACTCCGCGTTCTTGTAGTAGTCCCAGTTGAGCGCGTTTCCGTGGATGTCGGAGCTGGCCATGACGGTGATCTTGACCGTGTGGCTCGGGGCCGCGGTGGCGGGGGTGCCGGGCAGGAGGAGACCGAGGGCCACGACGCCGGCGCCCGCGGTCAGCCTGATCGCTGAACTCATGCTGCGTGACGATAGTGATGCCCAATTACCAAGTGGTCACGAAGTCCTTAACCGGACATGTCGCTACAAGGTGACACGCTTGTCACCCACGGGGAGTCACACCATGGGTAGGACCAGTGGGATGGCGGACAAACTCGAGACCTACCGGGCCAAGCGCGACGCGACGCGCACCAGGGAGCCGATTCCCGCCGAAGGGCCGCTGCCGCGGGGCGAGGACGACACGTTCGTCATCCAGGAGCACCACGCCAGATCTCTCCACTGGGACCTGCGCCTGGAGCGGGGCGGGGTGCTGGTCTCCTGGGCGATCCCCAAGGGCCTGCCGCCCGACCCCGCGACCAACCACCTCGCCGTCCACACCGAGGACCACCCCATGGAGTACGCCCGGTTCGAGGGCGAGATCCCCAAGGGCGAGTACGGCGGCGGCACGATGACGATCTGGGACCGCGGCCACTACGCGACCGAGAAGTGGAGCGACCGCGAGGTCAAGATCGTGCTGAGCGGCTCCCGGGTCGCGGGCCGCTACGTGCTGTTCCAGACCCGGGGCCGCAACTGGATGATCCACCGGATGGACCCGCCCAGCGGGCAGTGGGAGCCTCCGCCCGCCTCGCTCGCGCCGATGACGCCGGTGACCCGCGCCCGCGCGCCGCGCGACCCGGAGGCGTACGCCTGGGAGTTCTGGTGGGGTGGCGCGCGGGCGCTCGCGTACGTGGAGGGCGGCAGGCTCACGCTGCGCGACGCGGCCGGCGCGGACGTCACGGGGGAGCACCGCTGGCTGCGCCCGCTGGCCGAGTCGTTCGGCAGCAGGGCGGCCGTGCTCGACGGTGAGGTCGTCACGTTCGCGGGCACCCCCGTCTACGTCGCCTACGACCTGCTCTACGACGACGGCCGGTCGTTGCTGGACGAGCCGTTCGAGCGCCGCCGCGCGGGCCTGGAGGACCTCGCGGTGAACGGGCCGCGCTGGCAGACCGCGCCGTCCTGGCCCGGGGACGCCGACGCGGTGCGGCGGGCGGCGGCCGAGCAGGGCCTGCCCGGAGTGGTGGGCAAGCGCCTCGACTCCGCGTACGCGCCGGGGGAGGAGTCCGCCGCCTGGGTGCGGCTGCCGGGCAGGGCCTCAGGATGAAGGCCGGTGGCGCGGGGTAGGGAGGACGAGGGGGAGGTGTCGAGATGTCCGAGCAGCACCACCCGGTCACCGGCGAGCACAAGTACGAGCAGGAGATCTCCTCTGCGGACGAGCACGAGGAGCGCCCGGGCCGCAGCCTGGTCACGACCGACCACGAGGTGATCAGGCGGTGGGCCGAGGAGCGGGACGCGAGACCCGCCACCGTCCCCGGCACCGAGCACGAGGGCCGCCCCGGAGTCCTCCGGTTCGACTTCCCGGGCTACGGCGGCGAAGACCTGGAGGAGATCTCCTGGGACGAGTGGTTCACGACGTTCGAGGAGCGCAAGCTCAACTTCATCTACCAGGAGCACCGCAAGGACGGCAGCCCGAGCAACTTCTTCCGGCTGGAGAACCCCGAGCGCGAGGACGCCTGAGCCCCTTTCGCCTAGGTCTTCTCGCCGTCCTGTGCGGCGGCGCTCGCCGACCGGAGCAGGCCGAGTTCGGCCGCGTAGTCCTCCAGCTTCGTCCGCAACTGGCGGCGTCCCCGGTGCAGGCGCGACATGACCGTGCCGATGGGGACGTCCATGATCTGCGCGATCTCCTTGTAGGCGAAGCCCTCCACGTCGGCGAGGTAGACCGCCAGCCGGAAGTCCTCGGGCAGCTCCTGCAGCGCCTGCTTCACGCGGGAGTCGGGCAGCCCCTCCAGGGCCTCCACCTCAGCCGACTTGAGGCCCGACGAGGTGTGCGAGGCCGCCTCCGCGAGCTGCCAGTCCTCCACGTCCTCGGTCGCGGATCGCTGCGGCTGCCGCTGCTGCCTGCGGTAGGTGTTGATGTAGGTGTTGGTCAGGATGCGGTACAGCCATGCCCGCAGGTTCGTGCCCTCGCGGAACTGGTGGAAGTTGCTGAAGGCCCGCATGTAGACGTCCTGCACCAGGTCTTCGGCGTCGGCGGGGTTGCGGGCGAGCCGTAGGGCGCCGGCATAGATCTGGTCGATGTACGGCAATGCGTCCCGCTCGAACCGCAGCCGCCGTCGTTCGACCGCCGTGTCGTCGACGATCGTCATATCCCCACCTCCTTGAGAGCCTGCCTCTATCAGTTACGACCGCTTTGTCCGGTACGGTCGCACGGTCCGCCTACCCCTGGTCTCCCTTTCAACACGGCTCGCGTCTCTGTTTTCGGCTACCGCGGCCCGTCCTGCGATCCGACCGAATGTCCGCGCCGCCCGGGGGTACGCGAAGACGGAGAGGCAGCAGCCCGAGGAGGAGGCCATGCCGAAGGACAACCCGGGACCGGAGATTCCGGACCGGCTGCCGCCGCTGGCGCAGTCACCCGACGTGGAGCCCGGGGAGGATCTGGACGGAGGCGCGTCCGGCGACTGGCACGCTCCCGGCGCCGACTCACCCGACGACGTCGAGGAGCCCGCCGACGAGTGACCTGTGCCGGACGACCTGTGCCGGACGACCTGGGCCGGGCGACCTGTGCCGGGTGACGCAGGGCCCGGCGGCGTTCAGGCGGCGTCGCGGCGACCGGCCGGCGGGAGCGTACCCGGAGCAGGGCCCCCGGAGGCCGGGCCGCCGGAAGTGGGTCCGCCGGGGTGAGGGCCTCCGGGGGTGCGGCCCCCGGGAGGGGGCGGGGCGAGGTCGGCCCCGCGCGGCGTCCGGTACGGCTCGTGCGCCCGCAGGTCCACCGTCTGGATGGTCCTGCTGATGTCGGTGGGGGTGACCAGGCCGACGAGACGGCCGTCGTCGTCCAGCACCACCGCCCGGCCGTCCGCGCCGCCGCTCATCCGCTGGAGCAACTCCGTGAGCTGGTCGCCGGGGCGCGCGGCGGGCACGTCCGACGGCGGGCACGCGATGTCCCGCAACCTGGTGATCGCCCGGTCGTCGGGCGGCACCCGCCGGACGCGGCCCAGCGTCACCAGGCCCGCGAACCGGCCGCCGTCGTCCAGCAGCGGATAGGTGGACAGGTGGTGGCGTAGCACGAGCCGGTCGATCAGACCGGCCACGGTCTCGTCGGGATGGGCGACGACCGGGTCGCGCGACATGACCTCGCCCACCGTGATCCCGTGCAGGGCGGCGTCGATCTGCGTCTGCTGCTCCTCCGCGGTGGCCGCGTTCACCAGGAACAGGCCGATCAGAGCCAGCCAGAACCCCTGGAGGCCGAGACCGGAGACGAGGTTGAGGAAGCCGAGCGCGATCAGGGCGTAGCCGAAGACCCGGCCGGCCCGGGCGGCGGCCACGGCGGCGCGCATGCGGTCGTGCCAGCGGGCCCACAGGAAGGCGCGCAGCACCCGGCCGCCGTCCAGCGGCGCGGCGGGCACCAGGTTGAACACGGCCAGCAGCACGTTCACCGCGGCCAGGTAGGCGAACATCCCGCTGATCAGCGGCAGCGCCCCGATGGCCGAAAGCCCCCAGGACACGAGGGCGAAGAGGCCGCCGAGCACGGCGCTGGTCAGCGGCCCCACCCCGGCGATCTTGAGGTCGGCGCCGGGGGAGCGGGGCTCCCCGCGCAGTTCGGCGACCCCACCGAGCAGCCAGAGGGTGATGCCGTTGACCTCCAGCCCGTGCCGCCTGGCGACGATCGCGTGAGCCAGCTCGTGCGCGAGCAGTGAGGCGAGGAAGAGCAGGGCCGACACCACCGCGGCCAGAACGTACGCCGCCGTGGGCAGACCGGGGAAGGCGATGGGGAAGCGCCCGAAGGCCAGCCCGATCACCAGGATCACGACGATCACGAGGACGCTGATGTTGAGCCCGACCGGGACCCCGCCCACGCGGCCGAGACTGATCGACGATCGCATCCTGCCACCCCCTCGGCCCTCCGCTGTGATTGGCCTACCCACAAAGACGCAGGTCACGCGGCGGACGGGGACCTGGAGACGCCGACGCGCGGTCAGCCGGACGCCGCCGGAACCGCCGTGCGGAATGGCGTGCGCAAATGGCGTAACCGTGTGAGAACCGGAACCCGCTCGTGGTGCTCCGGCGGCGTAATCGTGGGCAGCGCCTGACCGGCCTCTGGCTAAAGTTGTTGGACTGCGTTACAAACCGACCGTCGAAGGACTGTCGTCATGTCCGATCCATGGGCTGTGAAACGCCGGCTGGCCGACGCGCTCAACGAACACGATCTCGAGGCCGTGCTCGATACTTTCAGTCCGGACGCCGTCCTCGTCTCGCCCTTCGGTGTGGCCGAGGGACATGAGCAGATCGGGTGGATGTACGAGCAGATCTTCAAAAGTTTTCCCGACTTCCGGCTGATCGTGTGGTACGAAGCCGTCACCTGCGAGGCGCCCTTGATGGTGGAGTGGACGGCCACGGGCACGCACCTCGGGCCTGTTCTGCTGCCGAACGGGCGCGAACTGGAGGGCACCGGTCGTCCGGTCACTTTCCGCGGCACCTGCGCGTCCTTCATCGAGGACGGCAAGATCAAGACCCATCGGGAGTACTTCGACCAGTTGGAGCTGTACACCCAGCTCGGTCTGTGCCTCACGGAGGCCCCGGGGCTGAGCGCTTAGACGATGACTCATTTGGATAGTCGGCGGTAGCAAAATGAGGGCTGCGGCGATGGCGACGAAGGCTGGGAAGTGGTCTGCCCGGCGTTCGTAGCGTCGGTGTAAGCGGCGGCCGCCGACCAAGCCAGGAGACCGTGCGCTCGACGACCCAGCGGTGGCTCCGCCTACTTCCACGACCCCGACGAAGCGCCGGGCCGACGCCGGCTTTCCCGATCGAACGGTACGGCCTGGAAGGCGCCTTCTGGCTGTACGGCGACGTCGGAGACTGGCTGGACGACCCGGAGCGTCGAGTCCTCCTGCTCGACGCGCAGCGCTCGATGGAATCGGTGCCGTCGCTGCTCGGGGTCAGCGGCCACCTGCTCACCATCGCCAAACACGATCAGTGACACGTGGGGGGCGGCGGCCCCTGCTTCTACGGTGGAGCGACTCTGACGCCGGTCCGGTAAACGCTCTTCTTGCCTGCTCTTGCCGCTCAGGCCAGACGGTCGGTGAGCCGGTCGGCTCGGAGGGGCGGTTGGGCCGGCCGGACCGGCAGCAGGGAACTTCTCAAGTCCGACGAGACAGAACACCCCCTCACGATCTCTTGTTTCGACACAATATTCAGTACATACTGAAGTTTATAGAAGATTGTGGAGGTGAGCGGATGGCAGAAGACAGGAAGCGGCTCCTTGAGTGGGTCGAGCGGGCGGCAGCCTTCTGCATCGACGAATATGCCGTCCCGCCCATAGCCGGCCGTGTGCTGGCCTGGTTGATGATCTGTGACCCGCCGGAGCAGTCGGCGGGTCAGATCGCCGAGGCGATCGGGGCGAGCAGGGCATCGCTGGCCACCAGCATGCGTCTGCTCATCGACGCCGGGTTCGTGCGCCGTCGCACCCGTCCCGGGCAGAAAACCCACTACTACCAGGTGGACGATGACGCCTGGGAACGGGTCATCCGGCGCAGGGTGGCGGGCCTGGCCGCCTTCCGCGAGATCACCGCGGCGGGCATGGAGCTGGCCGGCTCCGATCCTGCGCGCACCGGGCGGCTGCGCGCGGCGCACAACGTCTTCGACTGGATGGACAAGGCCTTCGCGAGCATGCCCGGGCCGCAGCACGAGGGAGAGGTTGATGAACGCTGAGCGGGGTCGCACCGCGATCGTGGCCGGGGCCGGGATCGGAGGGCTGGCCGCGGCCGTCGGCCTGCTGCGCGGAGGGTGGGACGTGACCGTGCTGGAGCGGGCGCGGGAACTGGGCGAGGTGGGCGCCGGCTGGTCGTTCGCGCCGAACGCGTTGCGCGCGGCCGACGCCCTTGGCGTCGGCGAGGAGTTCCGGGCTTGTTCGGTGCCCACCGAGGCGGGCGCCACGATGCGGCTGCCGGACGGGACCTACCTGGTGAGGTTCCAGCCGGACGCTGATCAGGCGCTGCTCGCCAACCACCGCGCCGATCTGCAGCGCGTGCTGGCCCGGCACGTACCGGCCGAGCGGATCCGTACCGGCACCGAGGTGACCGGCGTCCGCCAGGACGGCGGCGGCGTCACGGTCACCTGCCGGGACGGCTCCGAGCTGCGGGCCGATCTGCTGGTCGGGGCCGACGGCATTCACAGCACGGTACGCCGCGGCGTCTGGCCCGACGCGCCCGAGCCTGTCTTCCAGCGCATTCTGTGCTGGCGCGGGGTGACAGAGCCGGGCGCGGTCTGGCCGGTGAGCGGGTTTCAGACCTGGGGGCGCGGCGCCCGGTTCGGCGCGCATCCTCTGGTAGGTGAGCGGGTGTTCTGGTTCCTCACCGTGCGCCAGGAGGAGCCGGGGCTGCGTTTCGATGACGATCTGGGGGAGGTGTCGTCCAGGACCCGCGGCTGGCACGACCCGATCCCGGCGCTGCTGGCCGCCACGCGGCCCGAAGCGGTGCTGTGTCACGACATCTACGACCTGGACCCCCTGCCCAGCTACGTGAAGGGCCGCATCGCGCTGCTGGGCGATGCCGCCCACGCGATGACTCCCTTCCTGGCGCAAGGCGCCTGCCAGGCACTGGAGGACGCGGTCGTGCTCGCGGCCGAGACGGCCCGGGTGACCTCCGTCCCGCAGGCTCTCGACCGCTACGACCAGGCCCGCCGCCCGCGCACCCAGCAGGTGCAGCGCATGGCGAGGACCGACCCCAGGCTCAGCCTGTCCACCAGCGGCGCCACCTACCGGCTCATGACCACGATGACCCGTCTGGCCTCCTCCGGCGTGGCCCGCCGCAAGAGCTCCCGGCTCTGGGACTGGACCCCTCCACTCTCCACGGAAGTGACACGATGACGATCGAGCACATCACGTTCCGCAGCGGCGACGTACGCTGCGCGGCCGACCTCCACCTGCCGCGGGAAGCCGACGGGCCGGTGCCCGGCGTGGTGATGGGGCACAGCGTCCACATGGTGAAGGAGGCTCTGGCGCCCGGCGCCGCCTACCTGACACGGGCCGGCTTCGCCGTGCTCGCGATCGACTATCGCACCATCGGCGCCAGTGAGGGCCACCCGCGCGGCCAGGTCTTCCCGCACCGCTACGTCGACGACGTCCGCAATGCCGTCACCTATCTGCAAGGCCGCCCCGAGGTCGACGCGGCCAGGATCGGGCTGTGGGGGCACAGCCTGGGCGCAACCGTGGCGATCCAGGCGGCCGCGATCGACCGCCGAGTCCGATGTGTCGCCTGCCAGAACCCCAGCATGTTCAACGGCTGGCGAGCCATGGAGAAGGCCCGTGGCCGGGCCGGCGTCCAGGGCCTGCTCGACGTGGTCGACCAGGATCTGCGCCAGCGGTACGAGACCGGCAGCGGGATGCGCATGCCCCTGCTCGGCACCGGCGACCCGCACATCGTGGACTACCTGGCACTGGCCAAGGAGGTCTTCCCGACCTTCGACGACGAGGTAGAGGCTGAGTCACTGGCCCAGATACTGTTGTGGGCGCCGGAGGCGTTCCTCGAACGCCTCGCCCCCCGGCCGCTCCTCATCGTTACCGGGCGTGAGGATCTCACTCACGACATCGACGAGGTTCTGGACGCCTACGAGCGGGCACGCGAACCGAAACTCCTTGAGATCCTGCCCTACGACGAGCGTGGCCTGTCGGTGGAACCCGGACTCGGCCAGGCCATGGGCATCGCGGCCGAGTGGTTTCGCCGGCACTTGGTCGAGGCGGAGCCGTTCGTTCCCTCTCCGCCGGCCCGCGAGGTGCGTGCCAAGGGTCTGCGGCCCGAATTCTCCCCTCAGCAGGCCTGACAGCCCCCTGCTCCACCTGTACGGAAGCGTTGAGCAGCCACACGATCCTGAGCGCCGGCCCTGACGCCTGTGACCGTCCGCTTCGCCCCCACCCCGGCGCCCGCCCTGAACAACGGTCACCGTGACGGTCGTGATCGGCTGATGTCCTGCTGGTCCGCCTGTCTGAGGGTCTCCGCGTTCCGACAGATGCGTTCATGACTGAGATCAGATTCGGAAACCGGACAAGGGGGCCGCGCAGAGAGTCTGCTCGGCGTCGAATTCCTCGAACGTGCTGACGGTGCGGAAGCCGAGGCGGGCGGCGAGTTTCAGGGATCGCTGGTTCGCGGTCTGGGTCACGACCAGGACCGGCTGATCGGGGAGTTCGTCAGCCGCGGCGCGCAATGCTGCCGTTGCGGCCTCGTACGCGAATCCGGCGCCCCACGCACTGCGCCGCAGTACATAGCCCAGTTCCAGTTCGCCGCCGTCCTCAATGACGTGTCCGGGACGACCGACCGGCCGGCGGGCGAGCATCAAGGTGCCGATAAAGGACGCGCTCGGGGCGGCGGGGGCGGCGGCGGGCCGGGCCGCGCGGCGGCGGCCGCGGACCTCGCCAGGTGGGTCCGCGGCCGCCGCCGGGGTCTCATCTCAGATAGATGTTCGGCCTGGCCGGGGTGGACATGCCGTCCCCGAGGAAGAAGCCCGTGTGGGGCGGCTGGTTGTAGGCGGTGTTCTGCCAGGCGACCGCCACCCGGTATGTCGGATCGTGCATCAGCGTGTAGATCTGCCGGCTCGTCGCCGTGGTCGTGCTGTAGATCCGCAGGGCGGTGTTGTCGCTCGTCGGCCAGACGACCTCCTCGCGCCAGTCGCCGAACAGGTCGGCCGACAGGGACGGGGTGGACTTGGTGCCGTTGTTGGAGTGCACCCCGTCGGCCGTCAGCAGCCGGGTGTCGGAGCCGGTGCCGTACTTGTCGATGTGGGTGCCGTCGAGGAGTTCGCGGACGGGGTCGGCGTCCCACCAGGCGAGGAAGTTCGCCGAGCCCGGCTTGCGCCCGACGTTCTGCCCCTTCGTGTTGAAGATGCCGCTGACGGCCGACGACCACGACTCGGCGCCCGGACTGCCGGACCAGACGTCGTCGGAGACGCCGCGGCCGTTGTCGCAGCCGCAGGAGGCGTTGCTCCAGATGATCGAGCCGGTGCGGGCGTCGGCCATCCACGCGGCGGGCTTGCTGGTGTCCTCGTCCACCTTGAACACCTCCAGCCCGGCGCGCGACGGGTCGAGGTCGCCGACGTGCAGCGCGTCGCCGTGGCCGTTGCGGGTGTTCCACAGCGCCGAGCCGTTGTCGTTGATCGCCATCGCGCCGAAGACGATCTCGTCCTTGCCGTCGGCGTCCACGTCGGCGACGGCCAGGTTGTGGTTGCCCTGGCCGGTGTACTGGCTGCCGGCGGAGTTGGAGTCGAACTTCCACCGCTCGACCAGTGCGCCGTTGCGGAAGTCCCAGGCCGCGATGACCGTACGGGTGTAGTAGCCGCGCGACATGATCAGCGACGGGCGGGTGCCGTCGAGGTAGGCGGTGGCGGCGAGGAAGCGGTCCACGCGGTTGCCGTACGAGTCGCCCCACGAGGAGACCGTCCCGCGCGGCGGGTCGTAGTCCACGGTGGACAGGGCCGCGCCGGTCTGACCGTTGAACATGGTCAGATACTCGGGACCGGACAGGACGTAGCCGGAGGAGTTGCGGTAGTCGGCCGAGGAGTTGCCGATGACCCTCCCGGTGCCGTCCCTGGTGCCGTCGGCGGTCTTCATCGCCACCTCGGCCCTGCCGTCGCCGTCGTAGTCGTACACCTGGAACTGGGTGTAGTGGGCGCCGGCGCGGATGTTGCGGCCGAGGTCGATCCGCCACATGCGGGTGCCGTTGAGCCTGTACGCGTCGACGAACACGTTGCCGGTGTAGCCGGACTGGGAGTTGTCCTTGGCGTTGGACGGGTCCCACTTCAGCACGAACTCGTACTGCCCGTCGCCGTCGAGGTCGCCCACGCTCGCGTCGTTGGCGCTGTAGGTGTAGGCCACGCCGTCGGGCGTCGTGCCGCCGGACGGCGGCTGGACGGGCACGTCGAGGTGGTCGCCGCCGGTGAAGCGCAGTGACGTCTCCGACGCCGCCTGCTCGGCGCCGTTCACCACGGCCCGCACGGTGTACGTGGCGTCGGCGGCGGCCCCGGAGTCGAAGTAGTTCGTGGAGTTGGTGATCGGCGAGGAGTTCAGCTTCGTCGAGCCCCGGTAGACGTTGAACCCCGTGCCGATGCTCTCGGTGCCGAGCAGGCGCCAGGACACCAGGTTGCCGCTGCCCGACCGCACGCTGATCAGGCCGCGGCCCAGGTCCTCCATCTGCCGCGCGCCCGCCGGGATGCTCGTGGGGCTCGCGGAGGGGCTGGGCGTGGGGCTCGCGGAGGGGCTGGGCGTGGGGCTCGCCGAGGGCGAACTGGTCGGACTCGCACTGGGACTCGCACTGGGGCTCGCACTGGGACCCGTGCTGGGGCTGCTCGTGACCCCGCCGGTGCAGGTGGTGCCGTTGAGCGCGAAGCTCGCGGGCACGGGGTTGGACGAGTCGTTCCACGAGCCGTTGAAGCCGAACGACGCCGTGCCGCCGGTGGGGATCGAGGCGTTGTAACCGGCGTCCTTGGCGCTGACCTGCGCGCCGCTCTGGGTGACCGTGGCGTTCCACGCCTGCGTGACGGTCTGGCCGGCGGTGTACGACCAGGTGAGCGTCCAGCCGTTGACCGCGTCGCCGAGATTGGTGATCGTGACGGCGGCTCCGAATCCGCCCTGCCACTGGTTGGTCACCTGGTAGTCCACCCGGCAGCCCGCCGCCGCGGAGGCGGGCAGGGCCGGCAGGACCCCGGCCCCCGCGAGCGCGGCGGCCGCGGCCACGGCGGCGACCAGAGCGGATCTTCGTCGTGTGGTCATCTGGAGCTCCATGAGGGGGTGCCGATGGGGGCGCAGCATTCGGCCGGCGTCAGGGCGCCGGAAGCACGGGCGCGATCGGGGTTCTCCGAGACGGGACCTCCGGGGGTCGGACCTGCCCCGGCGGGTACGGTGCGACGGATGCGCCGGGGTGCGTCATCACAACGCGAAACCGGTGGTGTGGTCAATCAGCTTCGGTTCATCGATGTGAACGCAATCATCCGACGCGTCCGGCCCGCCGACCTGCGGCTGGTAGGAGCCGCTGCGGGCGTGTCACCTGCGTGTCGAGGACGCGCGGCGATCAGTGAAACTTTCAGTCCCGCCTGCCGTGCGGATCTGTGAACGATCACAGATCTGATCTCTCATCCCGGTCTCCCCCCAGTCTCCTCCTGGGCTCCCACGGTGGCGTGGAGCCGCTGCATCCGCCCCGCCGTCCGGGTTCGAAGTCCCTGAAGGGAGCCGTCGCGCGTGCGGCCGGTCAGGGAGGGGATCGCTCATGCCACAGCCCGCCACCGTGATCGTCGTCGGCGCGGGGCTCGCCGGTCTGGCCTGCGCCTGGCACCTGCGTCAGGAGGGGGTGCCGGTCCGCGTCCTGGAGGCGTCCGACGGCGTGGGCGGCCGGATCCGCACCGATCGGGTGAACGGCTTCCGGCTCGACCGGGGATTCCAGGTCTTCAACACCAGCTACCCCGAGGCCAGCCGGGTCCTCGACATCCGCGCGCTGGACCTGCGGCGGTTCACCAACGGAGCGATGATCTTCCGGGGCGGCCGGCGCGAGCGGGTGGCGCTGCCCTGGCGGCACCCGCGGCACGCACTCAGCGGCCTGCTCGCCTCGGTGGGCACGCCGTTCGACAAGGCGGTGCTCGCCGCGGTGACCGCCCGCGACCTGCTGCTCCCCGACTCCCTCGTACGGCGGCGCGGCGGAGCCGAGCGCACCACGCTGGCCGAGCTGCGGCGCTGGGGCGCGTCTCCCGAGATCGTGGAGAACCTGTTCCGCCCCCTGCTCGCGGGAGTCGTGCTGGAGCGGGAGCTGGAGACCTCCGGCCGGATCTTCCACCTGCTGTGGCGGTCGTTCTCCCGCGGCAGGATCGGCGTGCCGGCCCTCGGCATGGAACGGATCCCCGCGCAGCTCGCCGCCCGCCTGCCGGAGGACGCGATCGCGCTGGAGACGCCGGTCGGCGCGCTGACTCCCGACGGCGTGGCCCTCGCGGGCGGGGGCGAGATCGCGGGCGCGGCCGTGGTGGTGGCGGTGGATCCGCCCACGGCCGCGCGGCTGGTGCCCGGCCTGCCGGTGCCCGCGATGCGGCCGGTCACGACCTTCTACCACGCCGCCCCTGCCTCGCCTCTCGGCGAGCCCACGCTGGTCGTGGACGCGACGGGAGTGATCACCGACACGATCGTGATCACCGACGCCGCGCCCGAGTACTCCGCCGACGGCCGGGCCCTGATCTCCACCTCGGTCCTCGGCGTCCACGGCGACCGGGATGAGCCCTGGGTGCGGGCCAGGCTCACCGAGGTCTACGGCGACACCTCGTCGTGGGAGCACGTCGCCACCTATGCGATCGAGGCGGCCCTGCCCGCCATGCCGCCCCCGATGCCGCTCCGTCGTCCGGTGCGCCTGGAGGCGGTGGGGCTGGGCGCCCGGCGCTACGTGTGCGGCGACCACCGGGACACCGGCTCCCACCAGGGCGCGCTGGTCTCCGGACGGCGGGCCGCCCGGGCGGTGCTCGAGGACCTGCGCAGGGCGGCGCGGGCCCGGGGCCGTCGCACCGCCCCCGCCTCGGGCCCGGCCCCGACCCGTCAGCCCTGAGCCGCCGCGCCTACCTGTCGCCGTTGCCGGGCAGGTCCAGCCAGCGCTGCATGCAGACGATGAGCTCCTCGGCGTCCACCGGCTTGGTGACGTAGTCGCTCGCGCCCGACGTCAGCGTCTTCTCGCGGTCGCCGTGCATGGCCTTGGCGGTGACCGCGATGATCGGCAGCTGGGCGAAGCGCGGCATGGACCGGATGGCGGAGGTGGCGGCGTAGCCGTCCATCTCCGGCATCATGATGTCCATCAGCACCAGGTCCACGTCGTCGTTGCGCATCAGCACCTCGATGCCCTTGCGGCCGTTCTCCGCGTACAGCACCTGCATGCCGTGCAGCTCAAGGATCGTGGTGAGCGCGAAGACGTTGCGCACGTCGTCGTCCACGACCAGCACCTTGCGGCCCACGAGCGCGCTGTCGACCTTTCCGAGCTCCTGCCCCCCCTCCTCCGAGGCCGGCTGCACGAGCGGCAGGACGCTGCCGGGCTCCTCGGCGGACAGGTGCAGGGTGATCCGCTCGCGCAGCTCGTCGAGGCTGGGCAGGCGCTCCAGCGGCTGGTTGCGGGAGCGCACCTGCAGCAGGTCCTCCTGCGGGCGCGACAGCTTGCGGGAGTGGTGCGCGAGCACCGGCAACGCGCGCAGCGCGGGATCGGAGTCGAGTCCCTTGAGGAAGTCGGCCGCGGCGTCGTGCGGCATGCCGAGGTCGAGCACGACGCAGTGGACGCTCTCCTGCCGCAGCATCGACAGCGCGGACTGGGCGTCGTTCGCGGTCGACACCAGGACCGGCCCGTGGGTGTCGTGCAGGTCGGCCGCGACGCTCTGGGCCAGCATGGACAGCAGGCCGCCGGGCCTGGCCTCGACGACCAGCAGGCGACGCCCCGCCCTGCCGTCTCTCCGGCCGCCCGTGGTCTGCTCCGCCGCGGGCGCGGGGTACGCGGCGACGGAGTGCATGGCGATCAGCGGCGGCTCCTCCTCCCGCGTCTCGGGTTCGTCCCTCTGCACGCCGTCGAAGTGGGCCTGCGGGAGGTAGAGCGTGAACGTGCTGCCCTCGCCCAGCGTGCTGGTCGCGCGGATCTCGCCGCCGAGCAGGGTCGCGATCTCCCGGCTGATCGACAGGCCGAGCCCGGT
Source organism: Microbispora sp. NPDC046973 (assembly GCF_040644495.1). Lineage (NCBI taxonomy): Bacteria > Bacillati > Actinomycetota > Actinomycetes > Streptosporangiales > Streptosporangiaceae > Microbispora > Microbispora sp. NPDC046973. The sequence goes on from NZ_JBEYWQ010000004.1 coordinate 320,265, forward strand.
GCCGCCGTACTTGCGGCTGGTCGTGCCGTCGGCCTGCTGGAAGGCGTCGAAGATCTGCGAGAGGTTCTCCGCGGCGATGCCGATGCCGGTGTCCACCACGTGGAAGGCCAGGACCTCCTGGCCGGCGGCGTCCGGCAGGTGCACGTCGGCCGCCCGTTCGATGCGCAGCTCGACCGAGCCCGTCTCGGTGAACTTGACCGCGTTCGACAGCAGGTTGCGCAGCACCTGCCGCAGCCGCTGCTCGTCGGTGAGCAGCTGGGCCGGCACGTCGGAGGCCACCGTCACCCCGAACCGCAGCCCCTTCTGGGTGGTCAGCGGGCGGAAGTTGGCGTCCACGTAGTCGAGCAGCTGGCGCAGGCTGACCGGCTCCGGCGTGATGTCCATCTTGCCGGCCTCGATCTTGGACAGGTCGAGGATGTCGTTGATGAGCTGGAGCAGGTCGGTGCCGGCCGAGTGGATGACGTTGGCGTACTCCACCTGCTTCGGCGTGAGGTTGCGGGTGGGATTCTGGGACAGGAGCTGTGCCAGGATGAGCAGCGAGTTGAGCGGGGTGCGCAGCTCGTGGCTCATGTTGGCGAGGAACTCGCTCTTGTACTTCGACGCCAGCGCGAGCTGCTGGGCGCGGTCCTCCAGCTCCTGGCGGGCCTGCTCGATCTCGCTGTTCTTGGTCTCGATGTCACGGTTCTGCTGGGCCAGCAGCTCCGCCTTCTCCTCCAGCTCGGCGTTCGACCGCTGCAGCTCCTCCTGCCGCACCTGGAGCTCGGTGGCGAGCCGCTGCGATTCGGCCAGCAGCGCGTCGGTGCGGGCGTTGGCCACGATCGTGTTGACGTTGACGCCGATCGTCTCGACGAGCTGCTCCAGGAAGTTCCGGTGGATGCCGGCGAAGCGCCCGAGGCTCGCCAGCTCGATCACGCCGAGCACCTGGTCCTCGACCACGATCGGCAGCACGATGAGGTTGACGGGCCCGGCCTCGCCGAGACTGGACGACACGGTCAGGTAGCCCGGCGGGATGTCCTCCACCAGGATCGTCCGCCTGGCCTGCGCGGCCTGGCCGACCAGCGATTCGCCGAACGCGTAGCGGCGCGAGGTGTCGCGGTGGCCGTAGCAGCCGACCACCCGCAGCTCCGCGCCCGCCGGGGTCTCCTCGGCCAGCAGGAACGTGCCGTGCTGCGCGTTGACCAGCGGGGCCAGCTCGTTCATGACCAGCTCGGCGACCGCAGACAGGTCGCGGTGGCCCTGCATGAGCCCGGAGATGCGGGCGAGGTTGGTCTTGAGCCAGTCCTGCTCCTGGTTGGCCCTGGTCGACTCGCGCAGGGACTCCACCATGGAGTTGACGTTGTCCTTGAGGTCGGCCAGCTCGCCCTCCGCGTCCACGGTGATGGAGCGGGTGAGGTCGCCGGAGGTGACCGCGCTGGTCACCTCGGCGATCGCGCGGACCTGCCGGGTGAGATTGCTGGCCAGCTCGTTGACGCTCTCGGTCAGCCGCTTCCAGGTGCCGGACACGCCCTCGACCTCGGCCTGGCCGCCCAGCCGTCCCTCGGTGCTGACCTCGCGCGCGACGCGGGTGACCTCGGCGGCGAAGGAGGACAGCTGTTCGACCATCGTGTTGATGGTCGTCTTCAGCTCCAGGATCTCGCCGCGGGCGACGACGTCGATCTTCCTGGTCAGGTCGCCCCGCGCGACGGCCGTGGTGACCTGGGCGATGGAGCGCACCTGGTTGGTCAGGTTGTCGGCCATCGAGTTGACGTTGTCGGTGAGGTCCTTCCAGGTGCCCGCCACGTTGGGCACCCGGGCCTGGCCGCCGAGCTGGCCCTCCGTGCCCACCTCGCGGGCGACGCGGGTGACCTCGTCGGCGAACGCGCTCAGCGTGTCGACCATGGTGTTGATGGTCTGGGCGAGCGCGGCGACCTCGCCCTTGGCCTCGACAGTGATCTTCTGCGACAGGTCGCCCTTGGCGACCGCCGTGGCGACCTGGGCGATCGAGCGCACCTGGCTGGTGAGGTTGGACGCCATCACGTTGACGGAGTCGGTCAGGTCCTTCCAGGTGCCCGACACACCGCGTACGGTGGCCTGGCCGCCCAGGCGTCCCTCGGTGCCGACCTCGCGGGCGACGCGGGTGACCTCGTCGGCGAACGAGGACAGCTGGTCGACCATCGTGTTGATGGTCTCCTTCAGCTCCAGGATCTCGCCGCGGGCGTCGACGCGGATCTTCTGCGACAGGTCGCCCTTGGCGACCGCGGTGGTCACCTCGGCGATGCTGCGCACCTGGTCGGTGAGGTTGTCGGCCATGACGTTCACCGACTCGGTCAGCGCCTTCCAGGTGCCGGAGACGCCCTTGACGTCGGCCTGGCCGCCCAGGCGTCCCTCGGTGCCGACCTCGCGGGCGACGCGGGTGACCTCGTCGGCGAACGCGCTCAGCGTGTCGACCATGGTGTTGATGGTCTGGGCGAGCGCGGCGACCTCGCCCTTGGCCTCGACGGTGATCTTCTGCGACAGGTCGCCCTTGGCCACGGCCGTGGCGACCTGGGAGATGTTGCGGACCTGGCTGGTGAGGTTGCCGGCCATGAAGTTGACGGAGTCGGTGAGGTCACGCCAGGTGCCGGACACGCCCTTGACGTCGGCCTGGCCGCCCAGCTGGCCCTCGGTGCCGACCTCGCGGGCGACGCGGGTGACCTCGTCGGCGAACGACGAGAGCTGGTCGACCATGGTGTTGACGGTGTTCTTGAGTTCGAGGATCTCGCCGCGGGCGTCGACGGTGATCTTCTGGGAGAGGTCGCCCTTGGCGACGGCCGTGGTCACCTGGGCGATGGAGCGGACCTGGCTGGTGAGGTTGCCGGCCATGAAGTTGACGGAGTCGGTGAGGTCGCGCCAGGTTCCGGCGACGCCGGGCACCTGCGCCTGGCCGCCCAGCCGTCCCTCCGTGCCAACTTCGCGGGCGACGCGGGTGACCTCGTCGGCGAACGACGAGAGCTGGTCGACCATGGTGTTGACGGTGTTCTTGAGTTCGAGGATCTCGCCGCGGGCGTCGACGGTGATCTTCTGGGAGAGGTCGCCCTTGGCGACGGCCGTGGTGACCTCGGCGATGGAGCGGACCTGGCTGGTGAGGTTGCCGGCCATGAAGTTGACGGAGTCGGTGAGGTCGCGCCAGGTTCCGGCGACGCCGGGCACCTGCGCCTGGCCGCCGAGCTGGCCCTCGGTGCCGACCTCGCGGGCGACGCGGGTGACCTCGTCGGCGAACGACGAGAGCTGGTCGACCATGGTGTTGACGGTGTTCTTGAGTTCGAGGATCTCGCCGCGGGCGTCGACGGTGATCTTCTGGGAGAGGTCGCCCTTGGCGACGGCGGTGGTGACCTCGGCGATGGAGCGGACCTGGCTGGTGAGGTTGCCCGCCATCGCGTTCACCGAGTCGGTGAGGTCCTTCCAGGTGCCGGACACCCCCGGCACCTCGGCCTGGCCGCCGAGCTGGCCCTCGGTGCCCACCTCCCGCGCCACGCGCGTCACCTCGGAGGTGAACAGGGAGAGCTGGTCGACCATCCCGTTGAAGACCGTCGCGATCTCCGTCAGCAGGCCGTCCCCGTCCTCGGGGAGCCGGGTGCCGAAGTCGCCGTCCCGTACGGCGGTGAGGCCGGCCAGGAGCTGCCGCAGATCCAGTTCGGGGTCACCGCCGGCGGCGCGCGTTGATCGCGCACGCTTCGCGGTGCCTGCCCTCTCGACCATGTCCACCCTCGCGATCACCGTCATGAACAGGAGAAAGAAAGCATATAGAGCACTGCCGAACGCATCGGCCCTGTGACCGCGGCGCGGACGCAGCGGGCACACCGGCCTGCAAGGCTACCGGGCGGACGATCTCCGCGGAGCGCCCGTACAGGCGACGTGTCAGTGTCGATCACGACTTCGGGGTGCATCCGCAGCGTGCATGTACTGCGCCTGTGCTCCGTCTTCGCCGTGGCCCGTGCCGCGCGTGCTGTACGGGGGCCGCCTGCACGATCAGAAGGGCGTGGACGTCCTGCTGCGGGCCGGCGACCCGCCGGTCGATCTCCTGGTGGTGGGGGACGGGCCACGCACCCGGCGGCCGCGCGACCTCGCGGAGCGGCTGGGCACCGCCGCCCGGGTCCACCTGCGGCCGGGCCTGAGCCTCATCCGGTGGAGTCGCGGCCCGCGTCGAACACCTTCTCGTAGTGCTCGCGCGCCTGCTCGACCACCGAGTCGTCGAGCCACGCGACCGGCTCCACCCGGTCGATGAGCGGCTCGTGGTCGGGGCCGCGGGCCGTCACACGACCGGTGAGCACCCATGCGTGCCGCTCCTCGTCCTTCTCGGCCAGGTGCGTGTACTTGCAGATCTGACGGGCCAGCCAGTCACGCAGCGGGAGGGTCCACCAGCGCTCGGCGTCGAGCACGGTCACCGACAGGCCGGGCAGCTCCAGACGGCTCTCGTAGTCGACGCTCGGCTTGCCGGCGTCGGCGTCGGGACCCTTGGAATAGCGCAGGTACAGCCCGGGCCGGTGCTCGACGAGCTCGGTCAGCTCGTCGAGGCTCTTGATCGTCGGTATCCCGCTCACCTCACCCCTCCACGGTCACGCCCGTCGCGTCTCTTCCGGCTGGTCACGCAGGGTAGGGAGGGCGCTGGTCCGGCGGAACGCCGCCGCCCTCGCCGCCGCCCCCGCCTGACCGGCGGAGCTCGGGCTGCTGAGGCTCGGTCATCGTTTCTCCTTTCCGGAAACGCGCCGTAGCGGACAACGCCGCACCGGGAAACGGGCGATCCGGAAAAGGCCCGTCGGCGATGCTGTCCTCCCCTCCCCATCCGCCAACAGGGCAAACCCCCGTCCTGTGAGCGCGGGAGAGGACGTCACGCACAGCAGCCGATTCCGGTGTGGACCGGCCTTGCCTCCGGCGGTTCGTACGCGGATGATGCTTGCGTGCTGGCTTTGATCGAGCTTCTCCTGATGCTGGGAGGGCTCATCTGCCTGGTCCTGGCCGTTTTCGGCCATGGTGACCGTCTTCGGTGGACGGCCGCCGGGCTCGCGCTGTGGCTGCTCGCCGAGCTGGTCCAGCACGCTTACGCCGTCCTGCGCTGATCGCGCCGCCCACCCGGTGCCGGGCGCGGGGTCAGGGGCGCTGCTCGCGTTCGGCGAGGAGGCGGGCGGTCTCGTCGGAGACCTCGCTGGCAAGGACCGCGGAGACCACGTCGATCAGGTGGCTGGTGAACAGGCGGTCGTCCCGGGCCGGGGGGCCGCTCGCCCGGCGGGCCAGCTCGACGTACGTCATGCGGATCGCCATGAAGCGCTGATGCAGGCGTACGGCGCCCTCGGGGAGCAGCGGGGCGACCAGCTCGCGCCAGCGGTCGATGCTGCCGCCGCCGTCCTCGGGGAGGCTGGGCGGCATGCGGTGGACCAGTTGCTCCATGACGCGCAGATAGTCGCGCCCGCCGTCGGGGTCGGCCAGCTTGGCGGCCGCCGGGCGGACGAGCGCGGCGGCGAGCGTACGCCGGGCCTGGGCGGGGGAGTGGGATTCAGAGAGCCGCGGGCCGCGTGCCTCGTACTCGTCCAGGAGCTGGTGGCGTCGTGCCTCGATCTCCGGCCGGTGCTTGGCGAGCACCGCCTTCAGCAGCCCGGTGCGGTCGCCGAAGTGGTACTGCAGCGCGGTGGAGTTGCGCTGCCCGGCGGCGGCGTTGATCTCGCGCAGCGACACCGCGTCGATGCCGCGCTCGGCGAACAGGCGCTCCGCGGCGTCCACGAGCCTCCGGACCGTGGTCTCCGCCGGCATCGCGCCTCCCTTGTCGCTCGTACGGCCGAAGGATACGGTATTTCAGGCGATCGCATTATTTGCCATGTCAACCGCATTATCGTGCCCGTGGGAGGGTCATGGCCATCGACTTCACGCTCGCCCCGGAGCACGAGGAGATACGCGCGCGGGTCCGGACGTTCGTCCAGGAGACGGTGATCCCGGCGGTCACACCGTTCGAGGACTCCGAGGAGAAGGTCCTCACCCGCGAGGAGTACCTCCGGACGATCTTCGACCTGCGCCGCAGGGCCAGGCAGGAGGGGCTCTGGCTGCCGCACATGCCCGAGGAGTGGGGCGGCATGGGCCTCGGCCACGTCGAGCTGGCCATGGTGCAGGCCGAGGCGGCCAAGACCAGGCTCGGCCCGTGGGTGCTCAACTGCGCGGCCCCCGACGAGGGCAACATGCACACGCTGCTGCACTGGGGCACCGACGAGCAGAAGGAGCGCTACCTGCGGCCGCTGCTCGACGGAGTGAAGATGTCGTGCTTCGCGATGACCGAGCCCGAGGTGGCGGGTTCCGACCCGACCCTCATCCGTACGAGCGCCGTGAAGGACGGCGACGAGTGGGTGATCAACGGGCACAAGTGGTTCATCTCCAACGCCCGCAGGGCGAGCTTCGCCATCCTGATCGCGAAGACCGAGTTCGACCTGCCGGAGGGCGCACGGGGCGCCAACACGGCCTTCCTCGTCGACCTGCCCGCCGACGGCTGGAACGACGTACGCGAGATCGAGACCATGCACGGCTCGACCGGCCACAGTGAGATCGTCATCACCGACCTGCGCCTGCCGGACTCCGCCGTGCTCGGCGGGCGGGGCAACGGCCACCGGCTGGGCCAGTACCGCCTCGGCCCGGCCCGGCTGGCGCACTGCATGCGGTGGATATCGCAGGCGGAGACGGCCCTGGACATGATGGTGGGCAGGGCGCTGGACAGGTACAGCCACGGGTCGCTGCTCGCCGACAAGCAGGGCGTGCAGTGGATGATCGCCGACTCGGCCATGGAGCTGTACCAGTGCAAGCTCATGGTCCTGCACGCCGCATCGAAGATCGACAAGGGTGAGGACTTCCGCACCGAGGTCTCGATGGCCAAGCACTTCGTGGCGGGCAGCCTGAACCGGATCGTCGACCGGGCCATCCAGGTGCACGGGGCGCTCGGCTACTCGACCGACACTCCGCTGGCGCACATGTTCCAGCACGCGCGATGGGCGCGGTTCGCGGACGGCGCCGACGAGATCCACCAGATGCGCATCGCCGAGCGCACCATCGAGGCGTATCGCGCCACCGGCTCGACCAGGGCCGCGACGGGAGGACTGCCGCTGTGAACACCGACGACATCTCCGGCAAGGTTGCGCTCGTCACCGGGGGCGCGGGCGGCATCGGCGCGGGGGTCGTCCGCCGCCTGGCCGCGTACGGCGCGCATGTCGTGCTGGCCGACGTCGACGCCGAGGCCGGCGCGCGCACCGCCGAGGAGATCGGCGCCGCGTTCGTGCGGACCGACGTGTCGCGGCTGGAGGACAACCAGGCCGCGGTCGCGCTCGCGGTCGAGCGGCACGGCGGGCTCGACCTCGCCTTCCTCAACGCGGGCGTCGCCTCGGGGTTCGGGCTCGGCGAGGACTTCGACCTCGCCCGCTACCGGCGCGCGATGGGGGTCAACCTCGACGGCGTCGTCTTCGGCGTGCACGCCGTGCTGCCGGCGATGCGGTCCGGGGGCGTGATCGTGGCCACCGCGAGCATGGCGGGGATCGTGGGCATCCCCTCCGATCCCGTCTACGCGGCCAACAAGCACGCGGTCGTCGGGCTCGTCCGCTCGCTCGGCCCGCAACTGGAGCCCCTCGGCATCCGGGTGCAGGGGCTGTGCCCGTCGTTCGCGGACACGGCGATCCTGGACGCCGATGCCAAGGCGCTGCTGGACGAGCTGAAGTTCCCGATCCTCGACGTCGAGACGGTCGTCGACGCGTTCTTCTCGCTGCTGGCGAGCGAGGGCACCGGCGAGTGCTGGTTCGTGGTGCCGGGCCGGGAGAGCCAGCCCTTCCTCTTCCGCCGCGCCCCTGGCCCGCGCTGACCGGCCGGCGGCCGCGTCGTAAGCGGTGCTGCTCCCCCTCGATGGACATGCCGGCGTGTATCGGTGATAACGCATGTGTAGTTCCGTAGTTATTAACACTGATACTCTATCGATGGTTCCAATGGAAACAGAGTGCCGAGGAGCATCGCATGTCCGACCGACTGCGGATCGTCGCAGTGGAAGAGCACGTCGCCCTGCCCGCGATCATGGAGGCGTGGTCGCGGTCCGGGGTGCCGGAACTGCCGAACCTGGGGTTCGGCGACGGTCCCGTCGCCCGGCGACTGCGCGACACCACGGAGACGAGGCTGGCGCACATGGACGACCAGGGAATCGACGTGGCCGTGCTGTCGATCTCGTCACCGGGCGCGCAGAACCTGCCTGACGCGGATGCGGTCGCCGTGGCCCGCGACACCAACGACCATCTCGCGGAGATCGTGGCCGGCAACCCCGGCCGGTTCCAGGCGTTCGCGGCGATCCCGACCCAGTCACCGTCGGCCGCGGCCGCGGAGTTGGAGCGGGCGGTCACCGAACTCGGCTTCCCGGGCGCCATGCTCTACGGGCGCACCGGCTCCAAGCTCGCCGACGACCCGGAGTACGACGAGCTGTACGCCGCCGCGGAGCGGTTGCGCGTTCCCCTCCACTTCCACCCGCAGATGCCTGTGCAGGCGGTGGTGGACGCCTATTACTCGAACATCGGTCCCATCGGGACCGCGCTGGCGGGACCTGCGATCGGCTGGTACTACGACCTGGGCGTGCAGTACCTACGGATGATCTTCTCTGGTGTCTTCGACCGGTACCCGGATCTCCAGGTGATCGCCGGTCACTGGGGAGAGGTCGTGCTCTTCTATCTCGACCACACCGGATTCTTCGCCGACGCCGGTGGCCTGGCTCGCCCTCTCGCCGAATATTTCACGCACAACTTCTGGGTCGCCGGCAGCGGCACCGTCAGCCCCCGCTACCTCCGCTGGACAGCCGAAGTCGTGGGGACGGAACGGATGCTGTACTCCACCGACTACCCCTTCACCTACGGGTTCCGCCCCGGTGGCTTTCCCTTCGTGGACACCAGCGCCGGCGTCGCCCGTTCCTTCCTGGAGAACGCCCCCTTCACCGATGAGCAGAAGGCCGACATCGCCCACCGCAACTGGGAACGCCTCACGTCGCGCGCCGCGCACCCCCACCCGGCGGGCGGGGCGCGGTGATCGGTTCCCGATAATGTGTTCGCCAGGAGCCGCCGGGGCGACGGCCGGGTGGAAGCGGAGCGAGGGCGAGCGCGATGAGCTGGGCGGACTTCCAGTACGAGATCTACCTCAACGGCATGACCGGGGCCGTTCCCCGGCTGCCGACCGACCTGACCCGGCTGGAGGAGATGGCCGAGGGGCGGCTCGGGCCGGGCCCGGTGGGCTACGTCGCCGGCAGCGCGGGCAGCGGGCGCACCGAGCGCGCCAACCGTGAGGCGCTCGACCGCTGGCGGATCGTGCCGAGGATGCTCCGTGACGTGCGTGAGCGCGACCTGTCGGTGACCGTGCTGGACAGGCGGCTGCCCGCGCCGCTGGCGCTGGCGCCGATCGGCGTGCTGTCGATCATGCATCCGGAGGCCGAGCGGGCCGCGGCCCGCGCCGCCGCCGCGACGGGCGTGCCCTTCATCCTGTCGTCGGCCTCCAGCACGCCGATGGAGGACGTCGCGGCGGCCATGGGGGACGGCGAGCGGTGGTTCCAGCTCTACTGGGGCAAGGATGGCGAGGTCACCCTCAGCTTCCTCGCCCGGGCCAAGGCGGCGGGGTTCACCGTGCTGGTCGTCACCCTCGACACGCCGCTGCTGGCCTGGCGGCCTCGCGACCTCGACCAGGCCTACCTGCCGTTCCTGCGCGGTGTCGGCACCGCCAACTACTTCACCGACCCGGCGTTCCAGGCCGGGCTCGCCCGGCCCGTGCACGAGGACCCGAACGCCGCCGTTCTGCACTTCGTGGGGATGTTCGGCGATCCGGGCAAGACGTGGCCGGACCTCGCGCTGCTGCGCGAGCACTGGGACGGCCCGATCGTGCTGAAGGGCGTCCTGCACCCCGACGACGCCCGCCTGGCCGCCGACGCCGGGATGGACGGCGTCGTCGTCTCCAACCACGGCGGACGCCAGGTCAACGGCTCGATCGGGGCGGCCGACGCCCTGCCGGCCGTCGCCGACGCCGTGGCCGACCGGCTCACCGTGCTGTTCGACGGCGGTATCCGCTCCGGGGACGACGTCGTCAAGGCGCTCGCGCTCGGCGCACGGACCGTGCTGCTCGGCCGCCCGTACGCGTACGGGCTCGGCCTGGACGGCCAGGCGGGGGTGGAGCACGTGATCCGCTGCGTGCTGGCGGAGACCGATCTCACCCTGGCCCTGTCCGGCTGCGCCGGGGTCGCCGCGCTCACCCCGGACCTGCTCACGCGGATCTGACCCGGCCCGCCCGCGCCCGCCACACGGGGTAGGCGACGACCGTCAGCAGCGGCAGGAGCGGCAGCGGGTGACCGAGGACGTGGGCCCCGAGCAGGTAGTCGGCGACGGGGACGGCCAGGGCGAACGCGAACATCGAAGCACTTCCGGAGGGCGCCGGCGGCTGCCCGGCACCCGTCCAGGGCGTGCGCTTCCAGGGCTTGGCGATCGACAGCCAGGCCTGGAAGGCGATCGCGCCCGCCATGAGCATGGATCCCGCCACCTGCGCGCCCGGCGAGCCCCCGTGCCCCTCGGCGAGAGCGGCGAGACGGGGGCTGAGCAGGAAGATTCCCAGGTACAGCTGGGAGAGCGTGATGACGAACTTCGCCAGCACCCACCAGTGACGGAAGTAGCCCCAGGCGGTGAGGCCGCAGAGCATGAGGCCGGTGAACGCGGAGGAGTTGGCCATGTAGAGGAGGACCTGGCCGTCCAGCGCCTCCGCGAGGGAGTAGGCGCTCGACCGCAGTGCCGCGGTGCCCGCCGCCGCTCCGGACAGGACGAGCACCGCCAGCGCCAGTGCCTGGCTCATCCAGCCGAGGGACGTCACGACGTGCAGCCACACCAGCAGGTCGCGAAGGCCTCGCGGACGCCTCTTCGCCATTCCCTCCCCTATATGTAGACTATCTACATATAGACAGCCTACACATAGACGGCTACCGGCGGAGGGCCGAGCCCGTCAGGTGGCCGAGCCGAGGTCCTCGGCCAGGGCCTCCTCCTCCAGCTCCTCCCGTCGCGCGGCGGCCGGGCCCGCGGCCGCCATCTCGGCCGCCTGGGCACGCTCGGCCTCGCCGAGCTGCCGGTGCGCGGTGGTGAGGACGACCACGCCGAGGAGCACGGCCGCGGCCCCCATGTAGAACGGCGCGTGCCGGCTGTCGAAGTGCTCGGCGAGCTTGCCCGCGACGAAGGGCGCGAGACCGCCGCCGATGAAGCGGATGAACCCGTACGACGCGGAGGCGATGGGCCGCTCCACGGGCGAGATGGTCATGACCGCCTGGGTGGTGACCGTGTTGTTCACGCCGATGAAGACGCCGGCCACGATCACGCCGCAGATCACGGCGATCCGGTTGTCGGTGAACAGCGCGATCACCAGGATGTCGAGGCTGAACAGCACGAGGTTGGCGTACAGCGTGCGGGCGATGCCGAAGCGGGCCTGCAGCCGCGGGGCGCCGAAGACCGAGAAGATCGCGACGAGGATCCCCCAGCCGGTGAAGACGAGGCCGAGCTGATGCTCGTCGAGCTCCATCGGGTACGGCGCGTAGCCCAGCACCGTGAAGAAGCCCCAGTTGTAGCAGAGCGCGGTCAGGCCCAGGATGAGCAGGCCGCGGTGGCGCAGGGCCTTGATCGGGGCCGTGACTCCGGTCTTCTGCGCCGGCGTGGGCGTGGGCCGCACCAGGGTGACGGTGGCGACCAGGGCGATCGCCATCAGGACCGCGACGCCGTAGAACGGGCCGCGCCAGCTGATGCCGCCGAGAACGCCGCCCAGCAGGGGCCCGACGGCGATGCCGACGCCGAGCGCGGTCTCGTACAGGATGATCGCTCCGGCGAAGCCGCCGCTGCTCGACGCGACGATGACGGCGAGCGAGGTGGCGATGAACAGGGCGTTGCCGAGACCCCAGCCGGCGCGGAAGCCGACGATGCCGCCGATGCTGCCGGACATCCCGGCGAGGGCGGCGAACACCACGATCAGGGCGAGGCCCACGATGAGGGTGCGCTTGGCGCCGATCCGGCTGGAGACCCACCCGGTGACCAGCATCGCCACGGCGGTGACGACCAGGTAGCTCGTGAACAGCAGCGACACCTGGCTGGGCGTCGCGTGCAGCTTCGAGCTGAGGGCGGGCAGGATCGGGTCCACCAGCCCGATCCCCATGAACGAGATCACGCAGGCGAAGGCGACGGCCCAGACCGCCTTCGGCTGCCTGAACGGATTGGACATGGGGGTATGAGCAGAGCTCACCGGACCTCCTGGGAGTAGCGAGGGGGAGCGCCCTGATCCCTACTCGTCCGCCGTGCCCTCGAGCAGGCGCCGGAGCAGGGGGAGGAACTCGCCGGCGACCCGCGTCAGCTCGCGCAGCTCGCCGGGGGACAGCGTGCCGAGCATCTCGGCGAGCCGCTCTCTGCGCCGCCGGCGACGCTCGGCCAGCAGCGCCCGGCCGGCGTCGGTGACGCTGACCCGCACCGCACGGCCGTCGAGGTCGTCGACCGCCCGGCATACCAGGCCTTCGCGCTCCAGGCGCTGCACGAGCTGGGTCATCGACGGCTGGGTGACGGCCTGCCGCGCGGCCAGGACGCTCAGCCGCTCCGGGCCCTTGCGGTCCAGGTAGGACAGGGTCGTCGCGGCCGTGAGGCTGAGGTCGCTCTGCGCGGACAGCCGCCGTACGGCGAGCACCGCGAGATCGTCCAGGACGGCCGCGACCGCCTGGGACTCCTCGGGGGGATCGGCGCTCGGGGTGACGGACACAGGTGTTCCTCCGGACGGGAACCGAATTTACATAGGAAGCCTATACAACTATCCGGAGTGCACCGAATCGCCCCCTCGTCCCAGGGGGTGAGCAAGCAGCAGGCTTCAGCGGGCAGGCTTCAGCGGGCGAGCGGATACGACGGCGCCGCAACCTCGGGGACGGGCACTCCGCCGCGGACGTTCCCGTACGCGAACAGGCCGATCGGGCCGAGGCCGCCGGAGGCGCGCTCGGTGGAGGTCACGGCCAGGGCCAGGGTGTTGTGGCCGTGCCCGCGCAGCAGCCCGGCGGGCAGCACGAACTCCTTCTGCGGCCCGATGCCGCCGCCGTACTGGCCGAGGTTCCAGCCGTTGAGGTAGACCACCACCCGGGCGGCCGCCGGGATGTCGCCGCCGAAGCGCAGGCCGACGGACACGTCCTGGCCCTCGGGCAGGTCGAGCCGGAAGCCGGTGCGATACCAGGTCACCCCGGGCGCGAGCGGCCGGTCGGCGGGGGAGCCGACCCCGTCCCAGGCACGGTCGGGGTATCCGGGCAGGTGCCACCCGGAGCGCTCGCCGTACAGACCGCCGGTGTTCAGCGGCCCCCGCACGGGATCGGGGAGGTCCTCGCCGCCGCGGGCGCCCTGGATCTTCCAGGCGATCGCCGCCGCGGACCCCTCGACGGCCGCCGCCACCAGGCCGCGCGGCTGCTTGAACCGGTTGTCGTCGGCCGTCCAGTCGTCGTTGTGTCCCATGTTCTGCACGAGCACGGCCAGCGTGGCCTGCCGTCCCGGCGTCAGCAGGCCCGCCGGGATCGAGAAGCGGCCCGGCCCCGGGTCGGGGGTGCCGGCGTCCGCGTCGGCCTCGGTGCCGCCCGCGGCGGAGCCGAGGTAGCGCCCGTCGAGCCAGACGAGGTAGCGCCCGCGCCTGCCGGTGATCGCGCTGAGCGCGACGGCCGTCTCCGCACCGGTCGCGGTGAAGCGGCCCCGATACCAGACGTCGCCGTAGTGGAAGCCGTAGTCGTCGGCGTACAGCACCGGACCCGACTTCGGCTTCATCGGGCTCTCCGTCGTCGTCCTGTCGGCCGATTGCCAGGACGAGTCGTCGAAGCCGGGCGCCGCCTCGGGTGACTCGTCGTGAACCCGCCAGCCGTCGAGCGCGGGCAGGCGCACCTCGCGGGGACCGGGCAGGCGGCCGAGCAGCGACCCGCTCGGCGTCCGGGTGACGCGCACCGCGACCTCGCCCGCCCCGGCGTCGTTCACCCGCAGCCGGGAGGCGGCGGCGAACACCTCCACGTCCCCGGCCTCGGCGGTGTCGGCCGCGAGCCGTACGGTGCCGCCTTCGGCGGTGCTTCCTTCCACGGTGGCGGACCGGACGAGGGACGTGCCGCGCACCAGGACCGGCTCGGCGTCCGTGCCCGTCCGCCAGAACGTCGCGGCGGTCGCGTCGGTGCCCAGCAGGAGCAGCAGCGGCCGCCGTCCGCCGCCGCTGATCAGCACGCGGGCGAGCCCCTCGTGCGTGTAGTCCAGGCGCAGGTTCCCGTCGGAGTACCCGGAGCGGACGTCGCCCTCCAGCACCTTCACCTGTGGCTTCGTGGAATATCGCAGGATCGTCGCGCCGGGGGAACCCGCCGTGCCGTACAGCACGGCGACGTCCCGCCCGCCGATGAGGGCGTGGGTCATGATCTCCGAGCTGGATGCCGCGAGGCGCTGGCCGCCCATGTCGTACCCGCCGACCAGGACGTGCGCGTCCCTGCCCTTCACCTGGACGGGCAGGGCGTACGTGCCGTCAGGGACCGTCCACGACAGCGTGGCCGTGTCGGTGGTCGTGGCGGCGCGGTCGGCGTGCCTGACGAGCGCGAACCGGGTGCCCGTGTCCGGGTTGGCCCGGGCGACGACCCCGATGGCGGGGTCGTCCGTTGTGGGCGCCGCCGTGGGGTCGGTCTTCGCCAGCGGGGCCACGGCCTGGAGGAAGTAGCCCTGCCGCTTGAACTCGTCGTACTTGGCCGTGAGCCCCCGGGCCTCGGTCACCGCCGCGCCGTAGTCGTAGGACGTGTAGACGTCGTTGGGCTGGGCGAGGAAGCCCCAGTTGGTGCCGCCGAAGCCCATGTAGTAGTTGAAGAGCGTGGCACCGCTGACCAGCAGGTTGGACTTGTAGAAGTACTTCATGTACGCCGGGCCGGTCAGCTCGCGGCACCGGTCGTAGCCCGCGTCGTCGCCGTCGATCGCCCCGGCCTGATATTCGGCGGCGAACACCGGGGCGTCGTCGCGCAGCCTCTCGGTGGTGCCCTCTCCCCACGGGCCCCACACCGTCTCGGCGTTCGCGCAGTCGAAGGACTGCGGGTAGTCGTCCACGCCGGGGATCTGCACGGCTCCCGGCCCCTCGGCCCAGGTGGACGACCAACTGCCGGCGTCGCAGCAGTCGTTGGTGGTGATCGGCACGTCGATGCCGTCCGCCCGCGCCTGGTCCTGGATGTCCTGCATGTACGCCGCGTCGGTGCCGACGGCGTACTCGTTCTCGGCGTTGTAGAGGATCACCGAGCCGCCGTGGCCCACCTGGTGCCTGGCGATGATCGGATTGACGTGGTGGAGCCAGTCCCGGTAGGCCGCGGTGAATCCGGCGTCACTGCTGCGGGCCCGCCCCGGGACGTTCTTCAGCCACGCGGGAAACCCGCCGCCGGTGGTCTCGGCGTTGATGTACGGCCCCGGCCGCGCGATGACGTAAAGGCCGGCCCGCTCGGCCGTACGCAGGAATCGGTCGACGTCACGCACGCCGGTGAAGTCGTACACGCCCGGCTTGGGGGAGTGGTAGGCCCAGTCGAAGTACACGGAGATCGCGTTGAACCCGCCGGCCCTGATCTTCTCCAGCACGTCCCGCCACAGGCCGGGGCTCGGCAGCCGGAAGTAGTGGACCTCGGCGGCCTGCACGACGATCCTCCGGCCGTCGACCGTCAGCGAGTGGTGGTCGTAGGTGACCCGGGGCGCCGCGGCGGCCACGGCGGGGTCGCGGAGCGGTACGGGCAGGAGGACGAGCAGCGCCGCGAGCACGGTCAGAACCTTGCGCACCATGGCCGCCCTCCGAGGGTCGAGCTCCGCGATCTTCTCCCGGTTAGTTTGACTACCGCCCCAACAAACGTCAACCGTCTTGCCGGGGCGGAGCCCTTCCCGCCGAGGTCAGAACGGCCAGCCGGCCGAGGCGCCCGCCTCCAGCAAGGGGATCAGCCGGAAGCAGGCGTCGGAGAAGCCGCCGAACTCGTGCCGGTTCGCCGAGCCGGTCGGCATCGCCGCGGCACGGTAGCCCATGAGGTTGAAGCCGTACACGGGCACGCTCGCCGGGACCGCGGTCGTGACCTCCGTCGCGTGGTGGCCGGTCATGGTCTGCATGTCCGAGAGGATCACCACCCGGTCGTGGCCGCGCCAGGAACGGGCCAGCGCGTCGGCGATCCGGGTGCCGTGGCCGACCTCGCCGATCCGCGCGCAGAACCGCTCGACCTCGCGCAGCACGGACGCTCCCGGGCGGACCTCGTGGCCGAAGACGCCGTCGGCGAAGCCGGCGAGGTCGACCCGATCGCCGCGCGCGGCGAGGGTCACACCGAACAGCGCCGCCGCCTGGACGGGGGCGACCGACGACCGCGCGGAGATCGTCCCGAACGTCATGGACGCCGACGTGTCCACGAGCACGAGCGTGCGCCCTGCGAACGACGGCACGTTGCGGGTGGCGAGCGTCAGCGCCGTCTCCAGGGCGTGCCCCCACCGGAGGGACGGAGCGTTCCGGTACGCCGAGTAGAAGCGGAACGGCAGCTGCCGGGACCGTGCGACCTCCTCGGGGTCGGTCAGCTTTGCGATGATCCACTCGGCCACGTCGTCGCCGACGCCGGCCTCGTCGAAGTTCCGTAAGTTCCGCAGAAGCGCCATGTATCCCATCGAGGGGATGACCGCCGACCAGGCCTGCGCGTCCATGGGGCCCTGCAGCCAGCCCGCCAGGGCCTCCCACGTCATGCCGGCGGCGGTGAGGCGCTGCGGTGTGGCCAGCACCGTCCGGCGCTCGCCCTCCGGGAGGGCGAGCAGCTCGGCCCGGTCGCGCAGCGTCCGCAGCGACGCCGGGATCGGCTTGTCGCGGTTGTGGCGCCGGTCGAGCGCGTGGGCGAACAGGTCGCCCTGCCAGGCACGCCTGTCGTCCGCCGGGGTGGGGTGGACGAGCTCGATGACGTCGCCGAAGCGGAAGCCGCGTGCGCCGCTGTCGTACTTGACCAGGGCGCGCTCGGTGTAGAGCCGCCGCACGGCGTCGGCGATGCCGCGTTTCACCGGCTTGGGGACGGCGCGGCCGTAGCGCGACGTCCAGTAGCCGAGTGCCTCCCCCGGCTCGTCCGCCCGCTGGAGCACGGAGGCCACGAGCTCGCGGTTGCCCCCGTGGAGCCCGGCGGACAGGCGGGCGCGTACGGCCTCCAGGGCGGCGACCAGGGAGGCGGAGCGCATGTTCGCCTCACCGCGCAGCCACGGCAGGAAGCGGGCCGTCCAGTCGCCGTCCTCCACGGCGACCCGGTGGACGAGGGCCCGGAACCTGTCGTCGCGGCCGCCGGCCCTCTCGTAGAAGGTGTCCTCGCCGACCATGTTCGACACCGCGAGGACGAACAGCTCCGACCTGGCGTCGCGGAGGTAGCCGGGCGCGCCCTCGTGCGTGCGCCCGCCCGGAACGGCCTCGGTGGTGACCGGGCTGACCGGCGCGACCCCGGCCGCGCCGGTGTTGAACTTCGCCATGGGAACGGGCTCCTCTCGCGTCAGGGGAGGAGCACGTCTTCGGGCCGCGCCCGAGACCGGAATCGGTGACGGTACAGTGCTCTGCCGCTGAGCTACCGGCCGGATTCACCGCCCGGGCGGGACTCGAACCCGCGACCACTCGATCCCGAACCGAAGTAACCGTCGCCTTCGCACCGGGCGCGGCACCCGAAGTCGTTCCCCTCCCGAGATCGGAATGACAGCGGTTCGCCCGCCTGATGGGCACCAGCCCCAATGGGGCTGTAAGGATTCGAACCTCGAAGTAACCGCTGTCGGCGCACCGGGAGGTGCATGTCGATTCGTGTCCTCCCGAGGTCGAGACGGTGACGGTGTACGTGTGTCCTGGGCCGCTGGACGACGCCGGACCAGGCCGGCGGCGGGATTCGAACCCGCGTTTTTCCTTGGAAGAGGAAGTAACCGTCGCCTTCGCACCGGGAGGTGCGTAGTGCTTTCGTGACGCTCCGGGAACCGGCTTTTCTCGTGGAATCGCCGGGACCTTCGCGACACGGGAAAGGCTAACCGCGCGGTGGTCGCGTTCGCAGTTCGTTTTTTCCCGGGCCGTCTGCCCGGTCAGCCGCGCCGGGCGGGCGGCCAGCCGTGGCCCCAGCCGCCCTGCGCCATCGTCTGGAACGCCCACCCGTCCTCGGTGCGCACCAGCAGGTCGCCGTAGTGCATGCTCTCCCGCCGGCCCTCGATCGTCATCGTCGCCGTGGTCTCCACGAACACGAGGTTGGGGCTGAGGAAGTGCGGCGTCCGCACCGACTCCAGGTCGAGCCCCGCCGTTCCGCCGCCCATGGCCTCCCGCATCGCCTCGACGTACTCCTCCCGCGTCCACTGCCGTACGGCCGCGTAGCCGCCCGGCGTGTCGGTGGCGAGGTTCATCGGGAAGACCGCGAGGTCGGCCAGCCGCTCGATCGCCCCCTGCTCGGCGAGCGCGTCGTACTCCGCGAACCAGTCCTCGACGCTCTTCAGTTCCTCGTCGCTCGGCTTGTACAAGAAATCCGCCCCTTCCTGTCGTACATCGTACCGTACACTATACGGGAGCATTTCGCGCGCCGGCCGGACGCGCACGGGCATGAGACGCGGATCATCGGGTAGCCGTGGGGCTCGGTACGTCGCGGAAGGCTCTCAACAGGAGGACCCATGGCCGCTCCGGTCGACTGGGGAAGAGGAGTGGCCGACGCCTGGTCGTCGGTCGTCACGTTCGTCCCCAAGTTCCTCGCATTCGTCGTCGTCCTCGTGGTGGGCTGGCTTGTCGCCAAGGCACTGCAGAAGGCCGTGGACGCCGTACTCGAACGCGTCGGGTTCGACCGGTGGGTCGAACGCGGGGCCGTGGGACGGGCGCTGGCGCGTAGCAAGTACGACGCGTCCGGCCTGCTCGCGAAGCTCGTCTACTACGCGATCCTGCTGGTCACGCTGCAGATCGCCTTCTCCGTCTTCGGACCCAACCCCGTCGGCGACCTGCTCGCCGGAGTGGTGGCTTGGCTGCCCAAGGCCGCCGTGGCGATCGTCATCATCGTGGTCGCCACCGCCGTCGCCAGGGCCGTCAAGGACATCGTCACCGCCGCTCTGGGCTCCCTGTCCTACGGCCGGGCGCTGGCCACGATCGCGTCGGTGTTCATCATCGGCCTCGGCGTCATCGCCGCGCTCAACCAGATCGAGGTCGCGACCACGGTCACGACGCCCGTGCTGATCGCGATCCTTGCCACGATGGCCGGCATCCTCATCGTCGGCGTCGGCGGCGGCCTGGTCCGGCCGATGCAGCAGCGCTGGGAGCACTGGTTGAACCGGGCGGAGGCCGAGACCGACACCATCCGCGCCCAGGCCGCGGCCTACAGCCGGGGCCGCGCCGACGCGATGGAGACCGCCGCCATGCCGCGGGCCGAGCAGCCGCGGCAGCGGGTGGGGGCCTTCGCCCAGCCGGCCCCCTCCACCGCGTACCCGCAGGGCACGGCGCAGCCGCAGGGCACCGCACGGCCCCAGGGTACGGCGCAGCCCCAGAGCACCGCACAGCCCCAGGGCACGGCACAGCCGGAGAACGTCGCGCGGCCGCAGAACGCCGGCGGGAACATCCCGGGTGCGCAGGGCGCCGGGGACGCGCGGGAGAGCCGGCCGGCCTACCCCGAGAGCACCCCGCCTGCCGCTCCGGGCGCCGCCACGACGCCCATCCCCCCGGCGGGCATGGTCCCCCCGGGCGCCCCGAGCGCCCCGGGTGCCCTGGGTGACCCGATGCCGCAGGACGCGCCGGGTGAGGTGGCGCGGCCCACCTCGTCCCGGCCGAATCCCCCGGAGGAGCCGCCGTCGCCGCGCCGGTGAGCCCACCTTCGGCCGTGCGGGGCGTCCCTCACCGGGAGGGGCGCCCCGCCGCCGTGCCGGAGGCGGTGTGGAGTCAGGCGGGTTCCGCCGCGGCGTCGAGCATCAGGCAGACCGCGCTCATGCGCAGGGTGGCGAAGTCGAGCGGCTGGCCGGGTCCCGGCGCCCGCCAGCCCTTCTCCCGCGCGCCGTCCCAGTAGCCGATCAGATAGGCGAGCAGGGAGGCCGGCCCGACCCGCTCGCCCAGCTCCGCGATGGCGTGCCTGACGGCGGTCGTGTGCTGGTCCAGCGAGGCGAGGACCCCCGGGTGCTGGAGCCGCAGGTCCAGCACGCGCTGCGCGAAATCGGCACGGATGCGGGCAGGCCAGGACTGCTCGGACACAGAAGTCCCCCGGAGGGTCAAGGGTGATGGGTGCCTCATCACGATAAGCGCCTCCGGGAGCACAACGCTCCAGAACGCTCATCGCCGTACAGGACCAGCGGGAGCGGGTCAGAGCAGGGGCGTGCTGGAGCCGCGTACGACGAGTGTGGTCGGCAGGATCCGGGGCGGCGGGGTGTCCGCACCGTTGATCATGGAGACCACGGCCTCCGCGGCGGCGGTGCCGAATCCGGCCTTGTCCTGGGCGACGGTCGTCAGGCCCGGCGGCACGAGCGCGGCCACCTCGATGTCGTCGAACCCGACCAGGGCGATGTCCTCGGGCACCTTCAGGCCGGCCTCGCCGATCGCGCGCAGCGCGCCGACGGCCATCTCGTCGCCCGCGACGAACACGGCGTCGGGCCGCTCGTCGGCCTCCAGCAGGCGGCGCATCGCGGCGTGACCGCCCGACAGGTAGAAGTCGCCCTCGACCACGAACTCGGGCCGGCGCGGCAACCCCAGCCGGGACAGTTCGTCCTGGTAGCCGCGCAGACGCTCGGCGCCAGGACGCGTGTGCGCAGGGCCGGTGATCGTGGCGATCGCCCGCCGCCCCCGCTCGTGCAGGTGCCGCACGGCCAGGCGGGCGCCGCCCGCGTTGTCCGAGGTCACGTACGTGGCGCGGGATCCCTCCACGGGACGGTCGAGGCTGACGCAGGGCACCCCCGACTCGGACAGCCGTTGCAGGGAGGGATCCCAGGTGCCGCTGTCGATCATCACGACGCCGTCCAGGTTGTGCCTGCGCACGGCGCGCACGTAGGCGTCCTCGGTCCTCTCGCCGCTCGTGTCCCCGCTCGTGGCGAGCATGAGGAGGTGGTATCCGCGCCCGCTGAGCGCCGTCTTCAGGCCGATGAGGATTTCCTGGAAGAACGGGTGCCGCCAGCCGGGCCGGCGGTGGTCGGTATCCCACACCAGGCCGACCATGAAGGACTTCTTGGTGGCCAGGGTGCGGGCGGACTCGTTGGGCAGGTAGCCGATTTGGCGGGCCGTCCGCAGGACCTGCTCCCTGGTCTTCGCGTTCACCACCTCAGGGTTGTTGAACACGCGGGAGACGGTCGCCGGAGACACGCCGCACAGGCGCGCCAGCTCTCTGATCGTTGCCACGGACCAAACGCTATCGCATCTCGTGTAACCGGTTTCATGCAACCGGTTTCCCCAAAATAGGCAACAGCCGGGAGGCCCGTCAACCAGTAATCGGAATTTCCTCCCGTCACGTTTTCGTGACTTGACAACCTCCAGCCCCCTTATGTGTGATGGCGGGCATCGGCCGGAGCTTTCTCGTTGCCACGGGCTCGGCCGCCGTCGTGTCTCGCAGCCGCTTCCCTTTCTCCTGCGAGGGAGTTCAGGTGTCCGCTGCGGAACTCCGTCTGCCCGCATATGTGCCCGCCGTACGGCTCGGCGGGTCCCGCAGCCTTCGGGGGAACGGTCCCATCGCCCGCACGGCCGGCCGCCGTGTCCGGGCTGTTCACCGGAGCGGGCACGGAACCTGGAGCAAAGACGGAATGACGGCGACCGACGAACGCCTCGCCATGCCGCGGACCTTTCCCGCCGGCTTCGTGTGGGGCACGGCCACCGCGGCGTACCAGATCGAGGGGGCCGTCGACACCGACGGCCGGGGGCCCTCGATATGGGACACCTTCTGCCGGGTGCCCGGCGCGGTGGCACGGGGCGAGTCGGGTGAGTTCGCCTGCGACCACTATCACCGCTGGCAAGAGGATGTCGATCTCATGAAAGACCTCGGGGCGGGGGCCTACCGATTCTCCGTTGCCTGGCCGCGGGTGCTGCCCGACGGCCGCGGACCGGTGAACCGGCGCGGGCTCGACTTCTACCGGCGGCTCGTGGACGCCCTGCGCCAGGGCGGGATCGAGCCGTACGTGACCCTCTACCACTGGGACCTGCCGCAGGCGCTGGAGGACCGCGGGGGCTGGCGGGTCCGCGACACCGCCGAGCGCTTCGCCGACTACGCCGAGGTGATGTACGACGCCCTCGGCGACTCGGTCTCGAACTGGATCACGCTCAACGAGCCGTACTGCTCGGCCATCGTCGGCTACGGCGAGGGCCGGCACGCGCCGGGCGCCAAGGAGGGGCACGGCGCGCTGGCCGCGGCCCACCACCTGCTGCTCGGCCACGGCCTGGCCGTCGCGCGCCTGCGGGAGATGGCCAGACCCGGTCAGCAGATCGGGGTGACGCTCAACATGTCGCCGACCGTGCCGGTGACCTCCTCGCCGCAGGACGTCCGGGCCGCGCGACGGATGGACCTGCTGGTCAACCGGCAGTTCACCGAACCGCTCTTCGGCGGGGCCTATGCCGCCGACATGGCGGAGACGTTCGGCCGGATCACCGACTTCTCCTTCCGGCGGGACGGCGACCTGGACGTCATCGGCGCGCCGGTGGACTTCCTCGGGGTGAACTACTACTACCGCCTGCACGTGGAGGCCGCGCCGTACGAGGAGCCCGACCCCGCCCGGCGCTCGGCGTTCGACCTGGGCGTGCGCACCGTCACGCCGGAGGACGCGCGCACCAGCGGGCTCGGCTGGGTGGTGGAGCCCGAGGGGCTGTACGAGACCCTCGTCGGCCTGACCTCCCGCTATCCGGACCTGCCGCCCGTCTACATCACCGAGAACGGGTACGGCGACAGCGGCGTGCTCGAGGACAGCGGGCGCATCGACTACCTGCGCGACCACCTGGCCGCGACCCGTGACGCGATGAGCGCGGGCGCGGACGTGCGGGGCTACTTCTGCTGGTCGCTGATGGACAACTTCGAGTGGGCCCGGGGCTACTCCGCCAGGTTCGGCCTGGTGCACGTGGACTACGACACCCAGGTGCGCACGCCAAAGGCCAGCTTCCACTGGATGCGCGACTTCATCGCCGACCCGGTCGTCACCGCTCCTGTCACGACGGGTCCGGTCGACATCCTGGTCGCCGGCACCCCCGGGGGTGAGCGCCCGGCGCGGGACTGAGGGGTCCGCGACGGTGATCCGAGCGACCGGCCGTGCCCAGGCGGTGCCGGTCGCTTTCCCTTTTGATGCGCCGAATCCTGATCCATCAGCTACGTTGTGATCAACGTACGAGCGCATCAGGGGCAGGACGGGATGAAGAAGGAGCAGGGCCCGCCGGGAATCGACGTGACGGTCCCCAGCGTCGCCCGGATCTACGACTACCTCCTCGGCGGCAAGGACAACTTCGCCGTCGACCGGGCGGCGGCCGAAAAGCTCATCGAGCTGACCCCGAACGCGCGGGAAGGCGTGCGGACCAACAGGCGCTTCATCCGCCGGGCCGTGACCCTCATGGCCCGGGAAGGCATCCGCCAGTTCCTCGACATCGGCGCCGGGCTGCCGACGCAGGAGAACGTCCACCAGGTCGCGCTCCGCGAAGCCCCCGACTCGCGGGTGGTCTACGTCGACAACGACCCGATCGTGCTCGCGCACGGCCGGGCCCTGCTGGCCGACAACAGCCAGACGATCGTCGTGGACGGCGACCTGCGCGAGCCCGAGGCCATCCTCGGCGACCCCCGGATCAACGAGCACATCGACTTCGGCAAGCCGGTGGGCCTGCTCATGGTGGCCGTGCTGCACTTCGTCCCCGGCACCGAGGACGCCGAGCGCATCGTCGCCACGCTGCGCGACCGGCTCGCCCCCGGCAGCGCGATGGCCATCAGCCACCTGTCGTACGGCGACCTCGACGAGGAGAAGATCCGCGAGGGACGCGAGCTGTACAAGAACACCTCCGCCGGGGCGGTCACCCCGCGGACCCACGCCGAACTGCTGCGGTTCTTCGACGGGTTCGACCTGGTGGAGCCGGGCCTGGTCGTGACCGAGCAGTGGCGGCCCGAGCCCGACGAGCCGAAGCTGCCGAGGATCCCCGGCGTGGACGGCTACGCCGGCGTCGGCCTGCTGCGCTGAGGGATCTCCACACCGGCGGGGTTCTCACGTCGGCGGGGTTCTCACGCTGACGGTGTCGTCGGCGGACCGGCCCGCCGCGGGCGGGCGGCGGGCCGGTCAGGGGATCACGCGGCCGCGATCCACAGGTCGGGGCCGAACACCTCGTAGTGGATGCCGGAGGCGGGCACGCCCAGCTCGACCAGCTGCGCGCGCACGGCACGCATGAACGGCAGCGGCCCGCACAGGCAGGCCACGACGTCTCCGGGCAGGTCGATCGCCGCCAGGTCGGCCCGGCCCACGGCGGCGACATGGCCGGCGGCATGCTCTTCCGGGAGATCCTCGTACCACCGGTGCAGGGTGGCGCCGGGCAGGGCCGCGACCAGGTCCGCGAGCTCCTCGCGGTGGACGTGCGCGTCCGGCGAGCGGTCGGCGTGCACGACCAGCACGCGCCGGTCCGACCCGGTGGCGGCGAGGTGGTCGAGCATCGACAGGATGGGGGTGACCCCGATCCCCGCGGAGGCGAGCAGCAGCGGGCCGTCGCCCTCGGGCAGGGTCAGGTCGCCGAAGGGCGCGGAGACCGCGAGCACGTCACCGGCCCGGACGTGCTCGTGCAGCCAGGCGGAGACCTCGCCCTCGGGGGCGCCCTCGCCGCGCACCCGCTTGACCGTGATCCGCCAGTCGCCGCGCTCCGGGGCGTTCGACAGGCTGTACTGCCGGATCTGCCGCGCCCCGTCGGGCAGCGTCACCTGGACGCTGACGTACTGACCCGGCCGGAAGGACATCGGGGTGTCCGGACGCAGGAGGAAGGCGACCACGTCCGCCGTCTCGTCGCGGCGCTCGATCACGGTGGCCCGCGTCCAGCCCCGGCCCGCCTCGCGGTAGAGGTCGCGCTCCAGGCCGATCAGCGTCTCGGCCATGAGCCAGTAGACCTCGTCCCACGCCCGGGCGACCTCGGGCGTCACGGCGTCGCCCAGCACATCGACGATCGCGCCGAACAGGTACTTGTGCACCACGGCGTACTGCTCCTCGGTGACGCCGAGGGAGGCGTGCTTGTTGGCGATCCTGGACAGCATCGTGCCGGGACGCATTCCCGGGCGCTCCACCAGCGCGGTCGCGAACGCGGCGATCGAGCCCGCCAGCGCGACGCGCTGGTCACCGTTGGCCTGGTTGCCGCGGTTGAACAGGTCGCGCAGCAGCTCCGGGTTGTCGGCGAACATCGTGTCGTAGAAGCGGGCGGTGATGTCCTGGATCGCCCCCGCGATCACGGGCAGGGTGGTGCGGACGGTCGCGGCCGACTCCGGGGAGAGCATGACATCCTCCAAATTGGTATGTGATAGGCAAATTTAAATGCCACGAACCTGCCGGGGCTTCCCGTTGTGCAGGTCAGGAGAGGCTGAGCAGCACCGGCCTCGTCGACGCGGAGGCCAGCTGATCCACCGTGATCGGGTCGAGGGAGGCGTAGAAGGCCTGCTGTGCCGCGCGCAGCGCGCCGCGCAGGCTGCAGACGGCCCGCAGCGGGCAGGGGATCTCCCCCTCGCAGGTGACGACCTCCTCCTCTCCCTCCAGCTCGCGGACCAGCCAGCCGATCGAGGCCTTGCGGCCGAACTCGGTCAGCTCCAGGCCGCCCCCGCGTCCCCGGCGGGCCTCCACGACGCCGAGGTGCTGCAGGCGGGCGATGGCCTTGGCGGTGTGGTTGTAGGGGATCGCCATCGCGTCGGCCACCTGGCGGGTGGTGAGCGACGCCCCCGGTTCCAGGACCGCCAGGCGCATGGTGACGCGCAGGGCCAGGTCCGTGAACTTCGTCAACCGCACACCCTGACGCTAGCAAATAGGTATTTAGCACTCCAATTTGGGGTGCTTCGTGCGCAGGCCGAAGTTGTCGGTGGCCGGTTCTAGGGTGAGGCGGCACAGGATCCGCGACGAGAACGGGAACCCATGACGACTCTTGCCGATCGCCCCAACACCGCACTGCTGGTCATCGACGTCCAGAACGGGGTGATGGCGGGCGCGCCCCACCGCGACACCGTGATCGCGAACATCGACACCCTGGTCGGCAGGGCGCGCGCGCAGGACGTGCCGGTCATCTGGGTGCAGCACTCCGACGACCACGATCTGCAGCAGGGCAGTGAGAACTGGCAGTACGTGCCTGAGCTGGTCCGCCGCGAGGCGGAGCCGCTCGTGCACAAGAGGTACGGCGACTCGTTCGAGGACACCGACCTGGAGGCGCTGCTCGCCGAGCGCGGGGTGGGCCGGCTCGTCGTCACGGGCGCCCAGACCGACGCGTGCATCCGCTCGACCCTCCACGGGGCCTTCGTCCGGGGGTATGACGTGACGCTGGTCGGCGACGCGCACACCACCGAGGACCTGACCGCCTACGGCGCGCCGCCCCCGGAGCAGGTGATCGCGCACACGAACCTCTACTGGCAGTGGCAGAGCGCCCCCGGCCGCCGCGGGGGGACCGTCGGCACGGCGGAGGTGACCTTCGGGGGCTGACACCGGCCCTGTCGGCTGCAGGCCGGGCTCGCCGCCCTGCCGGGAGATCCTGCGGAATACGCTGGGGTCATGCCCAGGCCGCGCAGACGGTACGACGGGGCGGCGCCTACGGGTGACGTCGTCGTATGGAGGCGCTTGTGGAACTGGCTGGTGCCGGCCGCCCTGGTGGCCGGCACGGTCGTGGTCCATCGGCTGCTGCACCGTCTGGGCGTCATCTCCGGCGATCTCGCCGACATCAACGTCAGGGACGAGTACGCCCAGATAGTCCGGCGGCGGGACCCAACGCAGGTGGACCAGTTGGTCGGCAACATCAACGTCAGCCTGGACATGCTGGAACGCGAGCGCCGGTTCGCCTCCACCGTCGCGCACGAGATCCGCTCTCCACTGGCCGGGATACGGGTCACGGTGGAGGAGGCGCTCTCCCATCCGGGGGAGCCCGGTCGCCGTCCGCTTCACGACGTGCTCCGCGGGGTCGATCGACTGGAAGCGCTGGCGAACGACCTGTTGCTGATCGCCCGCAGCCGCTTCGTACAGG
Organism: Microbispora sp. NPDC046973; assembly: GCF_040644495.1. Taxonomy (NCBI): domain Bacteria; kingdom Bacillati; phylum Actinomycetota; class Actinomycetes; order Streptosporangiales; family Streptosporangiaceae; genus Microbispora; species Microbispora sp. NPDC046973. Next base: position 347,415 of record NZ_JBEYWQ010000004.1, read on the forward strand.
TGCAATGGGAACGGCTCGACCTGTGCGAGCTGGTCAGGCAGGAAGTCGCCGACCGAGCCGACCCCATCCCTGTGTCGGTGGCGTGCGTTCCCGGCGTGCCGGTCGAGGTCATCCGCACCCAGATGTGTGAGGTCCTGACCAACCTGCTGGACAACGCCCAGCGGCACGCCAGGCACCACGTCCACGTCGAGGTCGGCCGCAAGGGCCGCGTCGCGCGGCTGACGGTGTCGGATGACGGCCCGGGCGTTCCGGAGGAGGAAAGGGAGCGGATATTCGAGCGGCTGGTCCGGCTCAAGGGTCCTCCTGGCCAGGACGACGCCGGCGCGGGGCTCGGCCTGGCCATCACCCGGGAGATCGTCAAAGCGCACCACGGAGCCGTGTGGGTGCAGACCTCCGGCAGCGGCGGGGCATGCTTCGTCGTCGAGCTGCCCCTCGCGGGCTTCACGAGACGTGTGACCTGAGGCACCGCGGGCGCGTCCCGGGTGCGCCGCCGGGTTCCGGCGCGGCTGAGGGGGCATCACTCGGGGTGAGCGGGCCGCGGTGGGGGACGGCGCCGCTCGCCGTCTGAACGTGAGCGTGGTGGACGTGAGCGCAGCCGCCTGTCCCGAAGACCTCGTCCGGGCCGTCCGGGCGGTGGGCGTGCGTGACGAGCGCCTGCTCCAGGCCGTGCGCTCGACCCCGCGTGCCGGGTTCGTCCCCGCGGAACACATCGCCCACGCCTACGAGGACGTGCCGATCCCCATCGCGCACGGGCAGGTGACCACCCAGCCGTCGCTGTCGGCCACGATGATCGAGGGGCTGGGGCTCACCGGCCGGGAGCACGTGCTGGAGGTCGGCAGCGGCCTCGGATACCAGACCGCGCTGCTCGCCCGCACGGCCGCCGACGTGGTCAGCGTCGAGTTGTGGCCCGACCTCGTACGCGGAGCGCGCCGCAACCTCGCCCGGCAGGGCATCCGCAACGCGGAGGTGCTCGTCGGCGACGGCGGCCGGGGGGTGCCCGAGCACGCCCCCTACGACGCCGTCATCGTCTCGGCCGCCTTTCCCACGGTCCCCGCGCCGCTGGTCGAGCAGTTGCGGCTCGGCGGACGCCTGGTGCAGCCCATCGGCACGGGCGGCCGGGAGGAGGTCGTGCTGTTCGAGCGCACCGTCATCGGCCTCGAACCGCGCCAGGTCCTCACGCTGGCCCGCTTCGTCCGCCTCCACGGCCGCTACGGCTACCCCTCCTGACGTCCCGGAAGCCGCACGCCGGGGATGCGGTCGGCGAGGGCGGCGTGGCGGTCGCGGAGCTCGCGCTTGAGGATCTTGCCGCTCGGGTTCTTCGGCAGCGCGTCCACGAACGCGACGGCCTTGGGCACCTTGAACGGAGCCAGCCGCGCCCGGACGTGGGCCCGCAGCTCCTCCTCGGTGACGGTCACGCCCGGCTTGGTGACCACGATCGCGACGACCGCCTCGATCCAGCTCGGGTGGCGGACCCCGACGACGGCCACCTCCGCGACCGCCGGGTGCTCGTAGACGACCTCCTCGACCTCGCGGCTGGCGACGTTCTCCCCACCGGTCTTGATCATGTCCTTGATCCGGTCGACGACCGTGAGGTAGCCCTCCTCGTCCATCACTCCGAGGTCGCCCGAGTGGAACCAGCCGCCCCGGAACGCCTCGGCGGTCTTCTCGGGGTCGTCCAGGTAGCCGAGGATCGCGTGCGGGCTGCGGTGCACGATCTCGCCGATCTCCCCGCGAGGGACGTCGTTCCCGTCGGCGTCCACGACCCGGGTCTCGACGTTCAGGGCGGCCTGGCCGGCCGAGCCCGCCTTGCGGATCTGGTCCTCCGGCTGGAGCATCACCGCGACCGGCGCCATCTCGGTCTGGCCGTAGAAGTTCCACAGGCGCACGTCCGGCAGCCGCTCGGCGATCTCCCTCAGCACCTCGACCGGCATGATCGCCGCGCCGTAGTAGCCCTTGCGGAGCGAGGACAGGTCGCGCCGGTCGAAGTCCGGGTGGCGCAGCAGCGAGATCCACACCGTGGGCGGCGCGAAGAACTTGGTCACCCCGTGGCGCTCGATCGCCTCCAGCACGGCGGCGGGGTCGGCCCCGGGGAGGATGTGGCTGGAGGCGCCGAGCTGGATGTCCGGCACCAGGAAGCAGTGCTGCTGGGCGCAGTGGAACAGCGGCATCGCGTGCAGTTCGACGTCGTCGCGGGTCATGCCGCCGTCGATGACGCAGCTCGCGTACTGGGCGATCAGCGCGGCGTGCGACAGCACGGCGCCCTTCGGGCGTGACTCCGTGCCCGAGGTGTAGAGGATCTGCGCGGGGTCGTCGGGCCCGATCGGCACGACCGGCTCGGCCGCGTCCTCCTGCAGCAGCGAGTCGAACGGCTCCCAGCCCTCCTCGGGCGCCGGGCCGTACACCATGCGCAGCCGCAGCCCGTCGGCCTGCTTGGCCGCGTCCCGCGCCACCGGCAGCAGGGCGTCCTGCGCGATCAGCGCGACCGCGCCGGAGTGGGACAGGACGTAGGCGATCTCGTCGGCGCCGAGCATGAAGTTGACCGGCACGAGGACGGCCCCGGCGCGGGCCACGCCGAAGATGGTCCGCACGTAGTCCACGCTGTTGCGCGACAGCACCGCCACGCGGTCCCCGGGACGCACGCCCCGGGCGGCCAGCGCGCCCGCCACCCGCGTCACGTCCTCGTCGAGCTCCGCGTACGTACGGGAGCGGGCCGCGTCCGCCACGGCCAGACGGCCGGGGTGCCGCCGGGCGGAGCGCCTGAGCAGGTCCGCGAGCGACTGGCGGCGGGCGAGGGCGACATCCGGCGAGGCGGGGGACATGGGCGGCTCCAGCACCTGAACAGAGGAAACTTCTGGATCAGCCTAGTGAGAACCGGTCGCCTTGGGGAGAGCCCGCGGGATCGCGGTGTGCCAGGCGGCGGGATGCGTGGTGACCGGCGAGCACGGTCAGGCGGCCGTCGCCGCAGTGGCCGCGGCGGTGAGGTCGAAGACCGTGACGCCGTCCACGGTCCGCGGTTCGAAGGTCTCCCGCACCCACGCGGCGATCCGGGTGGCCTCGTCGCCGCCGGTCGCCGGGCCGCGGCCCATGCCCATGCCCGTGCCGATGAAGTAGTGGATCCGTCCCTCGGCGACGTACTGCCGGAACCGCGCCAGCGTGGGCGCGGGGTCGGTGCCGTTGAAGCCGCCGACGGCCATGACGGGCTCCTCGGTGGCCAGCTGATATCCGGCGGCGTTGTTGGAGCCGACGGTCGCCGCGACCCAGGTGTAGCGCCCCGCGCCGGCGGACAGCAGCGCGGTGAGCGCGGCGCCGGGCGTCGCCGCGTTCAGCAGCCCGCCACCCGCACCACCACCCGGGCCGCCGCCCGGGCCGCCACCTCCGGGGCCGCCCATGCCCCGCCCGCCGCCGAACCCGCCGGGGAGTGCGCCCTGACCGGGCCGGCCGGGAAACGCGCCGCGCGGGCCGCCGTCGAAGCCGCCCCGCCCGAAGGCCCCGCGCGCGCCGGAACCGCCGGGGCCGCCGGAGGCGCTCGGGCCCGCCGACGGGATGGCGCCCGTGTGCGGGGTCGCCGCCGTCTCCAGGGCGTACGCCGCGGGGCCGGCCAGGCAGGCCGCGAGCCCGGCGGCGGCGGCCGTGGCGAGCAGCCGCACGCGCGCCCGCCGCAGGGCGAGGATCGCCACGGCGGCGACCGCGCCGGCGGCCGGGACCGCCGGCGCCGGCCAGGGAAACCGGCCGGAGGCGCGCGACAGCAGCACCGACGCCCACCAGGCGGTCACCACCACCGTCGCCGCGAGCGTGACGACGGCGCCGGGGCGGTGCCTGCGCTCCCAGAGCAGGGCCGCGCCCATGCCCACGAGCGCGGCGACGGGCGGGGCCAGCGCGACCGTGTAGTAGGCGTGGAAGATCCCCTGCATCAGGCTGAAGATCAGGCCGGTGACCAGCAGCCAGCCGCCCCACAGGCCGAGGGCGGCCCGGGCCGGGTCGGTGCGCGGCGCGCGGCGCAGCAGCCACAGCCCGGCCACCAGCAGGATGAGCGCGGCGGGCAGCAGCCAGGAGATCTGCCCGCCCGCCTCGGTGTCGAACAGGCGTAGCGGTCCGGCCTGCTGGTTGGTGTTGCCGAGCCCGCCGGCCTCGTCGCCGTTCAGCCGGCCGAGGCCGTTGTAACCGAGCGCCAGCTCCAGCACGCTGTCGTCCTGCGACCCTCCGATGTACGGCCGGGAGCCCGAGGGAATCGCCGCGACGATCGCCGGCCACCATCCGGCCGACACGAGAACGGCCGGCCCCGCGAGGGCGAGCTGACCGATCCGCCGGCGCAGGCCCGCCGGAGCCGCGACGAGGTAGACGAGGGCGAAGCCCGGCAGCACGAGGAACGCCTGCAGCATCTTGGCCAGGAATCCGGTGCCGACGCAGAGCCCGGCGAGGACGAGCCAGCGGGTGTCCGCCCGCTCCTGCGCCCGCACCAGGCAGTACGCCGCCAGCGTGAGCAGCAGCACCAGCAGCGCGTCGGGGTTGTTGAACCGGAACATCAGCACGGCCACCGGGGTCAGCGCCATGACCGCGCCCGCCAGCAGCGCCGCCCAGACGGGGAAGTGGCGGCGGACGGTGGCGTACAGCACGCCCACGGCGGCCGTGCCCATCAGTGCCTGGGGGACCAGGATGCTCCAGGAGTTCAGCCCGAAGATCCGCACGCTGAGGGCCATCGGCCACAGCGCGGCGGGCGTCTTGTCCACGGTGATGGCGCCGGCCGCGTCGGAGGCGCCGAAGAAGAAGGCCGACCAGCTCGCGCTGCCCGCCTGGACGGCCGCCGAGTAGAAGGAGTTGGCCCAGCCGGAGGCGCCGAGGCCCCAGACGTACAGCACCGCCGTGGCGGCGAGCAGCACGGCCGGGGCGAGCCGGGCGGGCGCCCGGCGGGGTGCGGCTCCCACGGCCGGCCCGGGCGGGCGGAGTGTGTCAACGGTCACCGGGATCGTCCTTCGCGTCGTGTCGTCGTCTCACGACGCTAGGAAGCGCGTCTCGGCCTCCGCTGAGATCTCCATGAGGATCTGATGAAGCCGCCCGGGATGCCGGTGGGGCTCAGCTGCTTTCGGGCTCGCCCTCGTCCACCCGGTAGGTCGTCTCCCACGAGGCGCCGCAGTGGCAACTGCTCCGCTCAAGCAGCTGTCCGTCCTCGGTGACGGCGTAACCGTCGTTGAGGCGGACGTGGACGTGCACGCTCATAGGAGTCGCCTTCGTGGTCGTCGGCTGTTCGGCGGCCCTGGGGCCGAACCCCGAAAGCCTTACGAGGTGTTATATACCAACTTGGGTGGTTTTTGACTAGAAAGTCATTGAATGGCCTGGTGGATCTCGTCGAGCAGCGCCGCCGCGGCGGCGCCGCCGGGTGCCCCGCTCACCGTCACGGTCTCCCACATCGGCACGGGGTCGGCGAGCTCCAGGAAGCGCACGCGAGCGGTCTTCGCCGAGAACGATCGCGGGACCAGGGCGACGCCGAGGCCGTTCCCCACGAGATCGAGCAGGGAGTGGACGTCGGTGACCTCCAGGGCCACGTGCCGGTCGACGCCGGCGGCGGCGAGCGCCTCGTCGGCCCGCGTCCGGGTGCCCCAGTCCGGCGGGAAGTCCACGAACCGCTCGCCCCGCAGCGCCTCCAGCCTCACCCTGGCGAGCGCGGCCAGCGGGTGTCCCGGCGCGCAGGCCAGCACCAGCGGCTCGGCCGCGAGAGGGGCCATCACGACGTCGTCGGGTTCGCGCGCCGGGCGGGACACCAGGGCGAGATCGAGGCGGCCCTCGCGCACCTGCTCGACCAGCTCGCCCGAGCCGCCGTGGCGCAGCCGGATGTCGAGGCCGGGATGGGCGGCCACGAACCCGGCGAGCACGGTCGGCAGGTGCACCGCGTGCAGGCACTGCAGCGAGCCGATGGACAGCGATCCGCGCAGCAGGCCCTGGACGGCGGCCACGGCGTCACGGGCCGCGTCGCTCGCCGCGAGCGCCCGCCTGGCCTCCGCCAGCAACGCCCGGCCCTCGGGCGTGAGCCGCACCTGCCGGGTGTTGCGGCGGAACAGGTCGGCGCCCAGCTCACGTTCGAGCGCGCGGATGGACGCCGACAGGCCGGACTGCGCGATGTGCAGCCGCTCGGCCGCCCGGGTGAAGTGGCTCTCCTCGGCCACCGCCACGAAGTACCTGAGCTGCCGCAGCTCCACCGTTCATCACCCACGCTGCTCAATGCGATCGAAATCTTCTGTTGGACGGCTTAATGCCGGATTCGCAGGATAGGACACAGAACTCTGATCTGTGTCCTTCGAAGGGGGATCTTCTTATGCGGACTCGCCGCATCGGCGACGTGCAGGTCGGCGCGATCGGTCTCGGGGCCATGCCGATGTCCATCGAGGGGCGGCCCGACGAGCAGCGCTCGATCGCGACCATCCACGCGGCACTGGACGCCGGGGTGACGCTCATCGACACGGCCGACGCCTACCACCTGCACGCGGACGAGGTGGGCCACAACGAGACGCTGATCGCCAAGGCTCTGGCGAGCTACGACGGGGACACCTCGGACGTGCTGGTCGCCACCAAGGGCGGGCACCTGCGCCCGGGCGACGGCTCGTGGACGCTCAACGGCTCGCCCGACTACCTCAAGCAGGCGTGCGACGCCTCGCTCAAGCGGCTGGGCGTCGACGCGATCGGCCTCTACCAGTTCCACCGGCCCGACCCGCGGGTGCCGTACGAGGACTCGGTCGGGGCGATCCGCGACCTGCTGGACGCGGGCAAGATCCGCTACGCCGGCATCTCGAACGCCGACCCCGAGCAGATCCGCCAGGCCAACGACATCCTCGGCGGCCGTCTGGTCGGCGTGCAGAACCAGTTCTCCCCGGCCTTCCGTTCCAGCGAGCCGGAGCTGGAGCTGTGCGCGGAGCTCGGCATCGCGTTCCTGCCGTGGAGCCCGCTCGGCGGCATCTCCAGGGCGGGCGAGCTGGGCTCGCGCTTCGCGCCGTTCGCGGAGGTGGCGCGGGCCCACAACGTGAGCCCGCAGCAGGTGTGCCTGGCCTGGATGCTGGCCAAGGCGCCGGTGGTGATCCCGATCCCCGGCTCGTCGCGGCCGGAGACGATCCTCGACTCGGTGAAGGCGGCAGACCTGGAGCTGACGCCCGAGGAGCTCGGCCGGCTCGACGCTGCGGGCTGAGGCTGCCTCACTCGTCCGGACCGGCTCACTCGTCCGCCCACTGACGGTGTCGGGCCGCCGCGGCCAGCGCGGCGGCCCGCGCCGTCTCGGTCGGCGTGAACGGCAGGCCTGGCCGCCGCGCCACCAGCACGCCGCCGGCGGGCACGGGAACGGCCATCACGGTCGGTTCTCCCTCGGGAGCGGGCTCGCCGGGGCCACACCTGCTGATGTCCGCCGTGCGCAGCAACTCGGTCATGGCCGCGACCAGCTCGCCCGGGTCGTCGCGCACGCGCTGACCCAGCAGCAGCGCCTGGATGCCGGGGTCGATGAGGTCCCTGACCTGGGCGGGGACGATGACGGCGTCCGCCCCGCCGGCCCGGTCGACCGCGCGCCACAGGTCGAGGGGCGTCAGCGAGGCCGGGGCCTCGACGATGAACTCGTCCAGGGCGTCGCAGCCCCCCGGCATCATCGACGCGCTCCCGGCGGGCGCGATCTGCAGGGCGAGGATGTTGCAGCGCAGCCGGGCGAACGCCCCGGCGAGCGCGGCGAGGCGGCCGGGGCGCTCGGCGACCCTGGCCCGCACCCGCCACAGGCTCGTGGGCTGCTCCGCCCTCACCCGGGCGCGCAGCCGTACGCCTCCCGAGGCCGACAGCCGCCGGTGCACGGCCGAGCCGAGGATCAGCGCCAGGCCGAGGCCGACGAGGACCACCGGGCCAGGGTCCCGGTGGCCGAGCAAGGTGGTGAGCACGTGGGCGAGGCCGACGGCGAGGAAGAGCGCGGCCAGCTCCGCGATCTCCCGCCGCCAGGACCGGACGCCATGGTCCCGGTGATGCGGGTCCCGGTGATGCGGGTCACGGGGATGCGGGCCGGGAGACGCGTGCCCGCCCCCGCCGGCGGCATTTCTCGGTTCGCTCATATCCCGGAAGTCTGACCAGACGTTGTTACGCGATCACCGTCCGTGGAATGTCGCCCGCATTAATCCGCTTTCACACGCCCGTCGTCCTCGCCGCCAGATCATCAGCGCGCCGGTCAGTCCGTCCTGACCCACAGACAAAAGGGATGCCCCGCCGGATCGAGGTAGACCCGCACGTCGTCCTGCGGCTGGTGGCCGGCGAGGGTCGCGCCCGCCTCGGCGGCGTGGGCCCCGGCCGCGTCGAGGTCGTCCACCTCGATGTCCAGGTGGAGCATCATCCGCTGCGTGCCGGGTGCCGCGGGCCACACGGGCCGCTCGTACAGCTTCTCGGTCTGGAACGACAGGCCCGTGCCGCCTCCGGGCGGGCGCAACGTCACCCATCCGGGTTCGTCGTCGTCGATCGGCCAGCCCAGCAGCCGCTGGTAGAAGACCGCCAGTTCGCGGGCGTCGGGTGCGTCGAGCACCGCCGCCGTCAGGGTCATGCGCGGCGTCATGAGTCCTCCTGTGAGATCGTCACCGTGCCGCTGCCCGGTTGCCCCGAGATGAATCCCAGGGGATGATCTTCAAGGTCATGGAATCCGTGGGAGCGATCCCATCGGCGAGGAGCGGACGCATTGGACGACTTCGGACAGGCACCGGCGGGCATCGATCCCACCGTCCCCAGCGTCGCCCGGATGTATGACTACTACCTGGGCGGCAAGGACAACTTCCCGGCCGACCGGGAGGCCGCGGAGAAGATGCTCGCCATCGGCCGCCAGATGGGCAACGACGGGCGGGAGATCGCCCGGGAGAACCGCGGCTTCCTCGGCCGGGCCGTACGGCACCTGGCCGAGTCGGGCGTCACCCAGTTCGTCGACATCGGCGCCGGGCTGCCCACGCAGGAGAACGTCCACCAGGTCGCGCAGCGGCACGCCCCGGGGGCGCGGGTCGTGTACGTGGACAACGACCCCGTCGTCCTCGTCCACGCGCGGGCGCTGCTGGCCGACAATCCGGACACCATGGTCATGAGCGGTGACCTGCGCGATCCCGACGCCATCTTCGACGACCCGGCGGTGCGGGCCCACATCGACTTCACCCGGCCGTTCGCCGTGCTCATGGTCGCGGTGCTGCACTTCGTCCCGGAGGACGAGGTCGCCGACCGGATCGCGGCGAGCGTCCGCGAACGGCTGGTCCCGGGCGGGCACCTGGTGCTGTCGCACATCCACAAGGGCGACGTCCAGGAAGAGGTGGTCGAGGCGAGCAAGCAGGTCTACTCGGCCACCTCCTCCGGCGGGCTCGCGGGCCGGCCGCTGGCGCGGATCGCGTCCTACTTCGACGGGCTGGAGATGCTGGAGCCGGGCCTGGTCCCCGTGCAGGCGTGGCGGCCCGACGTCCCCTGGGAGGTGCCGGCCGACACGAGCCGGTCCGGCATCGTGGGAGCCGTCGGCCGCAAGCACTGATCATGCCCGGGCCCGGGCCCGTCGCCGGCTGGGGCGCGCGCGGGTCAGGCGCTGACCGCCTTCTTGTACAGGCGGGTCGCCAGCGGGATGAACACGACCAGGATGACGGCGATCCAGAGCAGCGACGCCGGGACGGCGTGCTGCAGGGGCCAGGCGTCCGAGGTCTTCATGGCGGTGCTGGTGTTGCCGAAGAGCTCCCGTGCGGCCTGGGTGATGGTGGAGACGGGGTTCCACTCGGCGACGACGCGCAGGGGCGTGGGCAGTTCGGAGCTGTCGAGGAAGGCGTTGGAGACGAACATCAGCGGGAAGGAGACCGTGGTGGCGATGTTGTTGAAGCTTTCCGGGGTGCGCAGGGCCAGCGCGACGGCCGCGGTGAACCAGGAGAACGCGTAGGCGAACAGCAGCAGCAGCCCGAAGCCGAGGACGGCCTCGGAGGGCGAGGTGTGCACCCGCCAGCCGACGATCAGCCCCATCGCCGCCATGACGACCAGGCTGGCGAGGTTCATCAGCAGGTCGCTGACGGTCTGGCCGATCAGCACCGCGGACGGGGCCATCGGCAGCGAGCGGAACCGGTCGAAGATCCCCTTCTGCAGGTCGAGGGTCAGGGTGTAGCCGGTGATCTGCGCGCTCATGAGCACGGCCTGGACGAAGATGCCGGGGAGCAGGAACTCCCGATACGACATCCCCGGGATGTCGATGACGCTGCCGAAGACGTAGGCGAACATCAGCACGAACACGATCGGGAACATGATCGCGGAGCCGAGCAGGTCCGGCGAGCGCCTGATCTTGAGGGTGTTGCGCCTGGCGATCGTCCAGCCGTCGGCGAGGGGCATGGTGAGCGCGTTCATCGGGTGGCCTCCCGGGCCTGGGGGTCGGTGCCGGACGCCTGGTGTCCGGTCAGGGTGAGGTAGACGTCGTCGAGGGTGGGCCGCCGCAGGCCGGCGTCCCGCACCCGGACCCCGGCGTCGGCGAGCATGCCGAGGACCTGGCGGAGCGCCTCGGGGCCGTCGCTGACCGGGGCGGTGATCTGGAGCGAGTCCGGCACGGTCCGCACGGCGCCGACGGCGAACGGGGCGAGGGTCTGCCGGGCGGTCTCCAGCTCGGCGGCGTCGGTCACGGTCAGTTCGACGCGGTTGCCGCCGACCTGGTCCTTGAGCTCGTCGGCGGTGCCGCGGGCGATGGCGCGGCCGTGGTCGACCACCATGATCTGGTCGGCGAGGTGGTCGGCCTCCTCCATGTACTGGGTGGTGAGCAGCAGCGTGCTTCCGGCCGCGACGAGCTCCGAGATGGTCTCCCACAGCGCGGCGCGGGCGCGGGGGTCCAGGCCCGTGGTGGGTTCGTCCAGGAACAGCACCGGAGGGTCGGCGACCAGGGCGCCCGCCAGGTCGATGCGGCGGCGCATGCCGCCGGAGTAGCCCTTCACCGGACGGTCCGCGGCGTCGGTGAGGTCGAAGCGTTCGAGCAGCTCACGGGCGCGGGCCTTGCTGCGCCTGGCGCCCAGGTGGTAGAGCCGCCCGATCATCTCCAGGTTCTCGGCGCCGGTGAGGTGCTCGTCGACGGCGGCGTACTGGCCGGACAGCCCGATGGACGAGCGCAGCCGCCGGGCGTCGCCGACGACGTCGCATCCGGCGACGGTGGCGCGGCCGCCGTCGGGGCGCAGGAGCGTGGTCAGGACCCGCACCGTCGTGGTCTTGCCGGCGCCGTTCGGGCCGAGCAGGGCGAGCACCGTCCCGTGCGGGACGGAGAAGCTCAGCCCGTCCAGAGCGGTCACCTCGCCGTATCTCTTGACCAGTCCTTCGGCTGTGATCGCGTCGCTCATGGGGGTCTCCTTGCTGGTGTTCGGGGGTCAGGACCGGTGGATGTCGACGTCGCCCCAGTTGGTGTTCACGTGCACCTCGACGACCGTGTCGGTGGGCTCGGGGCCTTCGGCGGCGTCGAGGGCGTTGCGCACCACGCCGTTCTTGGAGTGCAGGTCCAGCCAGGCGGCCGTGCCCTCGGCGATGCCGACGCCGACCTTGCCGTAGCCGGTCTCCAGGTGGAGGGTGCCGCTCACCGCCGCGTGGATCCGGATCCCGCCGTGCGCGGTCCTGGCGGTGAGGTCGGCCAGCACGCGGTCGACGACGATGTCGCCGTGGGCGGTCTTCAGCTGCAGGTCACCGGTCGCCTCGCCGAGGGTGATGGCGCCGGTGGAGGTTTTCAGCGTGCCGGGGCCGTCGACGGTTCCGATCCGGATCGCCCCGGTGGAGGTGGTCGCCTCGGCGGGGCCGGTCACCCGGTCGACGGAGACGTCGCCGTAGGACACCTTGACCTCCAGGGGGCCGGTCTCCTCCAGGCGCAGGTCGCCGTACGAGCTGTGCAGGACGGTCTGGCCGAGCGGGCCGGTGGCGATGAGGTCGGCGGCGCCCTGGGTCTCGACGCGGGAGCCGGCCGGCAGTTCGAGGGTCACCTCGATGGAGCCGCGCCAGGGCAGCAGGTATCTCAGGGCCTTGGGCTTGGGGTCCTTGATCAGCAGCCGTCCGCCGGAGAACTCGACGATCGTCCGCTCGGCGGCCTGCACGCTCGCCTCGCTGGACGGGTCGCTGGGGCGCACCTCCACCACGGTGTCGGCACGGTCGCTCGCGTGGACGCGGACCTGGCCGAGGTAGATCTGGATGTCGGCGGTGATCGGGTCGGGGGTGTCGAAAGCAGGCATGGCGGAGCCCTCCTCACGGGTCCGGTGGAACATCCCGGCCTCGGGGCCGGGCGAAGAGCGGTGACGGGTGATGAGACCGGGCGGGCGCGGCTAGCGCACCCAGCCCGTGTAGCTGCGCCCGCTGCGGGGCTGCTGCGGCCGGTCGGCGGGACCACTCCCGGCGCCCGGCTCGAACGCGGCGGAGACGGCGCGGACCAGCCAGGCGTTGACCGAGATCCCCTGCCGGGCGGCCGCCTCCTCCACGCGCACCTTGAGGTGCTCCGGCAGCCGCAGGGTCACCCGCGCGGTGCCGCTTTCCTCCCCGGACGGAGACCCGGACAGAGACCCGGACAGGGGCCCGGCGGGAGGGACGGCCTCCGCCGCGGCCGGCGGCGTGGTCTCCGCCCCGCCCATCGCGCCTCCAGAAGACGGCCCCGGTTGCGGTGGCGTCACCACGAACGCCGGGTCGCCGCCGCGTAGCCGCACGTCCACAGAACCCGGTGCGAGATCACGGGTGATCTCGTCCGCCGCCGCCGACAGCGCCTCCAGCAGGGTGAGCCTGGTGGCCGATTCGAGGGCGCCGGTGAGGCGCTCGGCCAGTGCGCGGGCGTCCGGGCCCCCCGCCTCGGCGGCGACGGCGAGCTGACGGCGAAGGTTCTCGACATACGGCAGCAGGTCCATGCCCCTACTATGACGTCACTTTGACGTCAGGTCAATCAAGAATGACGTCATGTGGCATCGCGATGATGTCATGGGGCAGGGGTCAGCGCAGGGCGCGGGTAAGCACGTCGAGGGTGATCTCGATGATCTCTTCGGGGTCCGCGTCCGCGGGCTCCCGGTCGTGTGCCGCCCCGTCGGATGGCACGTCGGGTGGCGCGTCGGGTGGCATGAGGCGGCGGGCTCCCGCCCGCAGCACGCCCCAGCCCAGCTCGGCCCGCAGCTCCGGATGGTCGGTCCCGGTCTCGCGCAGCGCGTCGGCGAGCGGGGCGATCAGCGCGCCGTGCAGCTCGTCCACCCGGACCCGGCACTCGCCCGGCAGCCCGACCGCCTGCAGCGCCGGGATCAGCGCGTAGTCGGGGCTGCCGACGAAGTCGAGCGCGGCCTTGCCGTACACGCGGATCCTGGCGGGCAGCGAGCCGTCCGGGCCGGCGGGGGCGATGGCGGCGCGCAGGCGGGCCGACCAGCGGGGGAAGGCGTCCTCCACGAGCTGGGCCAGGATGTCGGCGGTGGAGGCGAAGTAGCGGTAGACGCTGGAGCGGGCCAGGCCGATCCGGGCGCCGACGGCGGCCGGGGTGAGCGCGTGCACGCCCTCTGCGGCCAGGATCTCCCGCGCCGCCTCCAGCAGGGCGGCGTGCTGGTTGGCCCGGTGATCCGCGACGGTCGCCGCGCTGATCCTCGGCATTACCCCCTCCAGGGTCGCTACATGTCCAGGTCGCGACCTCCAGTATCCGGCCCGCCCGCCGCGACCGGCTCCGGCGGCTCGTCCTCGACGACCGGTGTGCGGGGAAGCAGGAGGGTGACGCCGACGCCGGCCAGCAGTGTCAGCGCCGTGATGAACGTGACCCTGCGGGTCGCCTCGGCGGCCGCCTCGACCGCCGCCGCGTGGATCACCGGGTCGCGGAGCGCGGGGATGGCGGCGCCGGCGCTCTCCTCGACCGCGCGCGCCGCGCTCGTGCGCACCTGCTCGGGCCGGTCGGCGAGCCCGCGCTCGACGGCCGAGCCGAGCCCGGCCACCAGCACCCCGCCCAGGATGGCGACTCCGAGCGCCGCGCCGAGCTGGCGGACCGTGCTCTGGAGCGCGGACGCGCCGCCGGACAGACGCGCGGGCACGTCGGCCATGAGGACGCCGGTGAGCTGCGCGGTGGCGAAGCCGATGCCCGCGCCGTAGAGGAGCAGCCACGGCACGGGCCGCCAGGCGCCCATGTCCGGCGCGAGGGACAGGCCGATGCCGGCCGCGCCGACGGCCTCCAAGCCCAGGCCGATCCGCACGATGGTCCGCGGCGACAGCGTCTTCGACAGCGGGGGGACCAGCCCGCCCGCGAGGAAGGTGCCGAGGGCCAGCGCGGCGATGACGAGGCCGGCCCGGAAGGCGGTGTAGCCGAGCGCGGACTGGAGGAAGAGCGGCAGCACGAGGATCAGGCCGAACTCGCCGAGCGCCACGATCACCGCCGCCATCGCGCCGTAACGGAAGCTCGGCAGCTCGAACAGCGTCAGGTCGACGAGCACGGGCCGGCCGGCGCGCTCGCGCCGCCGTTCGCGTACGACGAGGGCGATCAGCGCGAGGACGCCGACACCGAAGGCGAACGGCACGGGGGAGACGCTCTCGAACCGCAGGCCGAACAGGTCGGCGGTCCGCCGCGGCTCCAGCCAGCCGTACTTCTGGCCTTCGATCAGGGCGAAGACGACGCCGGTCGTGCCGAGCACGGCGAGGACGAGCCCGGCCAGGTCGCCGCCCGCCGTGTGGCCGTCCCGAGACTCTGGCACGCGCAGCGAGCCGAGCAGCAGCAACGCGCCGATGGGCAGGTTGATCCAGAACGCGGCCCGCCAGCCGTGCTCGGTGACCAGCCAGCCTCCCGCCAGCGGGCCGACGGCGGCCATGCCGCCGATGATGGAGCCCCAGACCGCGAAGGCGATCACCCGCCGGCGGCCCGCGTAGACGCGGTTGATGATCGCGAGGGTCATCGGGACGGCCATCGCCGCCCCCACGCCCTGCACGGCTCGTACGCCGATGAGCATGGGCCCGTTCACCGACGCCGCCGCCAGCACGCTGGCCAGCAGGAAGACCGCGACACCCAGGGCGAACAGGCGGCGCCTGCCATACCGGTCACCGGCCCGGCCGAAGGGGATGAGCAGCGCCGCGAACATCAGCGAGTAGATGGAGTTGACCCACTCCACGTCGGTGGCGCCGAGGCCCAGGTCGGAGATGATCGCGGGCACCGCCACGTTCACGATCGTGGCGTCGATGACGACCATCGACACGCCCGTCGCGAGCACGACGAGGGGGATCCAGCTCTGGCGCGATGTTGGCGACGGCATGTCGCGAACTATAGCAACATGCTGTCGCCAACTTGCTCACGACGTGGCGCGGCGGGCGCGGGCGCGGCGCTTGCCCTCGTGCATCGCCTGGACGCGGGCGACCGGGATCGTGTGGCCTTCCTCGATCAGGTCGCGGGGGAGCCGCTGGGGCTCCGGCATGAGCGCGGCCCACGGGTCGCCGTCCCGCAGCAGCTCCGCCGCCGTGTGGACGGTGAAGTCGCCGGGGGTGACCCGGTCCAGGTCCTCCCAGGCCACCGGGAACGACACGGGGACGCCGGGCCGTACACGCGGGCTGTAGGCCGCCACCACGGTCGCCCCGCCGGACCGGGTCGAGTCGATGAACACCCTGTCACCGCGGTCCTCCCTGATGAACGCCGTCGTGGCGAGGGCGGGGTCGAGGCGCTCGGCGCGTACGCCGAGCGCGCGGGTGGCCGCGGCGACGTCCTCCGTCGTGTGCGCCTCCAGCGGCACGAACACGTGCAGGCCCTTGGCGCCGCTGGTCTTCACCGCCCCCGACAGGCCGGCGTCGGCCAGCGCCCGGCCGACCAGGCGGGCGGCGGCGACGCCCTGCGGGAACGCCTCGGCCGACGGCGGGTCGATGTCGAGCACGAGATGGGTGGGGCGGTCCCAGTCCCCTGCGAGGACGAGGGCGGGGTGGTACTCGACCGCCCTCTGGTTGGCGAGCCACAGCAGGGTGCGTCGGTCGTCGCACAGGGCGTACGACACCCGCCGCTGGGACGACTCGGCCCAGAGGGTGACCGTCCGCACGAAGTCCGGGGCGTAGGAGGGCACGTTCTTCTGCATGAACGGCGCCTGGCCCTGCCGCACCCGCACCACGGACAGCGGCCGGTCGCGCAGCACCGGGATGACGCGGTCGCGGACCGCGTCCAGATAGTCGACCAGGTCGCGCTTGGTCGCGCCCGCGCCGTCGAACAGCGGCTGGTCGAGGTTGGTCAGTGTGACTCCGTCGCGCGCCTCATCGCTGGTCATCGCATCACCATGCCCGCGCTCGGGCCGGGGAATCAACCGTCCAGCGGGGCCAGGTAGCCGCGCAGCACCTTCTTCAGCTCGCGCACCTCGGCCTCCCGCTCCTCCTCGGTCGCCGCGACCACGACCGGCGTCATCGCCTGGAAGATCTGCACGAGCACGCGCGCGCTGCGGGTCCGCTCCGGCGCGGACAGGCGGGGAGCCCGTACGGCGAGGATCGCCTCGACCCGGCCGAGCAGCGCCGACTGGATCGGCCCGGCCGCCGTCGCGAGGCCCGGCGGCATGTCCGGGCGGGCGAACAGCGCCTTGAACCCCGGGTTGGCGACGTTGAACGCCACCAGGGGATCGACGACCCGGTCGATCAGGTCGTCCAGGTCCATGGCGGCCAGGTCGGCCGGGGCGAACGCCTCCCCGTGCGCCTCGCGCATCTGGGCGGTGAACCGGTCGGCGAGCGCCTGCGCGACGGCCTCCTTGCTGCGGAAGAACTGGTAGAGCGACCCGGGGGAGATCCCGGCCGCCGCCGCGACGGCGTTCGTGGTGGTCTTCTCGTAGCCCTGCTCGGCGAACACCGCCGCCGCCGCGTCGAGGATCTCGCTCATCCGCCGCTCGCCGCGCGCCTGCCGCCGCCGGGGCCGCGCCTCCTCGCTCTCCATGGCACCCCTCATTGCGAATACGAGTGATTGCTCGTATTCTCTCGCCTCAAACACGAATGATCGCTCGTAAAACTATCAGGGGGGCTCGTGCCGGCCGGAATCGTCGTACGCAGAGCGGGGTGGGTCGTCGTGGTGAGCGTGTTGATCACGCTCGTCGCCGGGGTCGTGGGCGCCGGGACCATCGGCGCGCTGTCCCTCAACAGGTTCGAGGCGCCGGGCTCGGAGTCGGCGCGGGCGCGCGACGACCTCGCCCGGCTGTTCCGCACCGGCAGCCCCAACGTGGCGCTGCTGGTCACCGCCCGCCGGGGGACGGTCGACAGCGGCCCCGTCCAGGCCGCCGGGCGGGCGTTGACCCGGGAGCTCGCGGCCTATCCCGGCGTCGGCGACGCCTGGTCGTACTGGACGACAGACGCGCCCGCGACGCTGCGCTCCGGCGACGGGCGGCAGGCGATGGTGCTCGCCTGGGTGCCCGGCGACGCCGACAGGGTGCGTCGCGCCGTGCTGCCGGCCCTGACCCCGCGGTTCACCCGGAGCGACGCCGTGATCGACGTCCGGGCAGGGGGCTCGGACGAGGTCTTCCGCGCCGTCATGGAACAGGCCCGGCAGGACTTCGTCCGGGCCGAGCTGGTCGTGCTGCCGATGGTCCTGCTGCTGCTGTGGCTGGTGTACCGGCGGATCGCGGCGGCCCTGGTCACCCTCGGCGTCGGGATCTTCGCGGTGGCCGGGTCGCTGGCGCTGCTGCGCGGCGTCGTGCTCCTCACCGAGGTCTCGACGTTCGCCTCGAACATCGCCCTGGTCATGGGCGTCGGGCTCGGGGTCGACTACGGGCTGTTCGTGATCTTCCGGTTCCGCGAGGAGCTGCGGCGCGGCCTGCCGGTGCCCGAGGCCGTGACGCGGACCGTCCGCACCGCCGGGCGCACGGTGCTGTTCAGCGGGGTCACCGTCGCCGCCTCGCTGTCGGTGCTGTTCGCCTTCCCCTTCCCGTTCCTGCGCTCCTTCGCGTACGCGGGGGTCGCGGTCGTGGTCGCCGCGGTGATCGGCGCGACCGTCGTGCTCCCGGCCGCGCTGGTCCTGCTGGGTCACGCGGTCGCCCGTGCCGGCTCCGCCCGGGGCGAGCGCCGAGGGTTCTGGCACGGTCTCGCCCTGCGCGTGGTGCGCCGTCCGCTGGCGTTCGGCGGGGCGGCGCTGGCGGTCGTGCTGCTGCTCGGGTCGCCCTTCCTCGGCGTCCGCTTCGGGCTGCCCGACGACCGGGTGCTGCCGTCGTCGGCGCCCGTGCGGCAGATGTACGACCAGATCAGAGCCGGCTTCTCGCAGGAGGAGGCAGACGCGGTCCACGTGGTCGCGCCGGAAGGGAACGCCGCCCAGGCGGGGCCGTACGCCGCCGCGCTGTCGCGAATCGAGGGGGTCGTGCGGGTGGACTCGGCCGCCGGGTCCTACGCGGCCGGCCGGCCGGTCCCCGGGCCCGCGGATGCGCGTTTCGCCGCCGCGCGCGGCACCTGGCTGTCGGTGGTGGCGGCGAGCGACCGTCTCGACGCCGACGCGCCCGGGCTGGTGCGCCGGGTGCGGGCCGTCCCCGCGCCCTTCGCGGTGGAGGTGGGCGGCTACCCCGCCGAGCTGACCGACTACCGGGACGGGGTGACCGCACGCCTGCCGCTGATCGGCCTGCTGATCGTGCTGGTCACGTTCGCGGTGCTCTTCGTCATGACCGGCAGCGTCGTGGCGCCGCTGAAGGCGTCGGCGCTCAACCTGCTGAGCCTGTCGGTGATGTTCGGTGCGCTGGTGTTCGTCTTCCAAGACGGCCATCTGTCCGGGCTGCTCGGCTTCACGCCGACCGGGTCCATCGAGCCGAGCATCCCCATCCTGATGTTCTGCGTGGCCTACGGGCTGTCGATGGACTACGAGGTCTTCCTGCTCGCGCGCATCAAAGAGGAGTGGGACCGGACGGGCGACGCCGTGGCGTCCGTGCCCGCGGGCATCGCCCGCAGCGCGCCGCTGGTCACCGCGGCCGCCGCCATCCTGGCCGCCTCGTTCGCGGCGTACGCCACGGGACGGGTGGTGTTCCTGCAGCAGCTCGGCGTCGGGATGGCGCTCACGGTCGCCGTCGACGCGACGCTGATCCGCGGCGTGCTCGTGCCGGCGCTGATGCGGCTGGCGGGTCCGGCCAACTGGTGGGCCCCGGCGCCGCTGCGCCGCCTGCATCGGCGACTTGGCGTCTCTGAATATGAGACGTTATTGCTCAAATAACGAGACGCATGGAAGAGTATCCGCATGGCACAAGAAACGGCCGTCTACACCCACGGCTTTCACGAGTCCGTCCTGCGCTCCCACCGCTGGCGTACGGCCGCCAACTCGGCGGCGTACCTGCTGGGCGCGCTGAAACCCCACATGCGGATCCTGGACGTCGGCTGCGGTCCGGGCACGATCACCGCGGACCTGGCAGAACTGGTGCCGCAGGGCGAGGTGATCGGGCTCGACACCGGGCCCGGCATCCTGGAGCAGGCGCGTCGCGAGGCGGAGGGGCGCGGCCTGGGCAACGTGAGCTTCACGACCGGCGACGTGCACGCGCTCGACTACCCCGACGCCTCCTTCTGCGTGGTGCACGCCCACCAGGTGATCCAGCACGTCGGCGACCCGGTGGGCGCGCTGCGCGAGATGCGGCGGGTGACCAAGCCGGGCGGGATCGTCGCGGTGCGCGACTCCGACTACGCCGGCTTCGTGTGGTATCCGCAGATTCCGGCTCTGGACGACTGGCTGGACCTCTATCGCAAGGTGGCCCGCGCCAACGGCGGCGAGCCCGACGCCGGGCGCCGCCTGCGCGCCTGGGCCAGGGAGGCCGGGTTCGCCGACGTCACCTCGTCGTCGTCCACCTGGTGCTACGCGACCCCGGAGGAGCGGGACTGGTGGGGCGGGCTGTGGGCCGACCGCACGGTCCAGTCCTCCTACGCGGACCGGGCGATCGAGGCCGGCCACGCCACGCAGGACGACCTGCGGCGAATCGCCGACGGCTGGCGGGAGTGGGCCGCGAGCGAGGACGCCTGGTTCAGCGTCCTGCACGGCGAGATCCTCTGCCGCGTGCCCTGACCCGTGCCCTGACCCGTGCCCTGACCCGTGCCCTGACCGTGCTTCGTCCGGCGCCTGACGCCGCCCGATGACGGCGGGCGGCCAGGGGGGAGGATGGAGATGTGACGTCCAGGACGCGGAGCCGTACGGCGGCGGACAGGGACCTGACCCGCCTGCCGGACCGCGCGTGCCGTCTCGTCGAGGCCCTGGGCGGCCGGTTCTCCCGGGAGATGGGCATCGACGTCGACCGGGGGGACCGCGAGGTCGAGCGGTGGCTGCTCGCGGCGACGCTGTTCGGCGCCCGGATCTCCGCCGCGATCGCCGTACGGACCTACCGGGCGATGGCCGAGGCGGGGGTGCGGGGGCTCTCCGACGTCGAAGGCCGCACCTGGGAGGAGCTGGTCGAGATCCTCGACCGCGGCGGATACGCCCGTTACGACTACCGCACGGCGACCCGGCTGCTCCGCCTGGCGGAGGCGGTGGGCGGCGAGGTCGGCGCGCTGCGCGGGAGCGGCCTCGACGAGACCCGCGCCGCGCTCGACGCGCTGCCCGGCTGGGGCCCGGTGACGGTCGCGCTGTTCCTGCGCGAGCTGCGCGGCGTCTGGCCGGGGGTGGACCCGCCGCCGGACGACCGGGCGGTGGAAGCCGGGCGGCACGCCGGGCTGCTCGGCGGGGGACACCACCCCCTCGACCGGCTGCGGGAGATCGCCGGCGAGGCGGGGCTGGACGTGCGCGACCTCGAAGCCGCCCTCGTCCGCCTCTGGCTGCGCCACCACAAGGACTTCCCTCGCTGTCCGGGCGGCGCCCGTTGTGCGGTGTTGACCGAGGAGGGGTGAGATGCGGTCGGCGGCGGGGGATCCGGTGACGCTGTTCCTGTGCGGCGACGTCATGCTGGGCCGAGGCGTCGACCAGATCCTCCCGCACCCCGGCGATCCCGCGCTCGAGGAGCCGTGCCTCCGGGACGCCCGCGCGTACGTCGAGCTGGCGGAGGAGGCGAACGGCCCGATCCCGCGGCCGGCCGGCTACTCCTGGCCGTGGGGCGACGCCCTGGAGGTGCTGGACGAGGTCGCCCCCGACGTGCGCGTGCTGAACCTGGAGACGAGCGTCACCCGCAGCCGCGACTTCGCGCCGGGCAAGCAAGTGCACTACCGGATGAACCCGGCCAACCTCCCCGCTCTGGCCGTGGCCCGGCCCGACGTGTGCGTGCTGGCCAACAACCACGTGCTCGACTTCGGCGTACGCGGCCTCACGGAGACGCTGGACGCGCTGGGGGAGGCGGGACTCGACCAGGCGGGCGCGGGACGGGACGAGGACGAGGCGTGGCGGCCCGCGGTCGTGGCGCTCCCGGGCGGCGGGCGGGTGCTGGTGTTCGCGGTCGCCATGCCGTCCAGCGGCGTCCCCGGCGGATGGGCGGCGCGCCGCGACCGGCCCGGAGTGGCCTTCCTGCCGGAGGCGTCCCGCGACGCCGCCGCGGAGACGGTCCACCGTGTCCGGGAGACCAGACGGCCGGGGGACATCGTGGTCGTCTCCCTCCATTGGGGTTCCAACTGGGGCTACGAGGTCGAGGACGACCAGGTCGAGTTCGCGCACGCGCTGGTCGACGGCGGCGTCGATCTCGTCCACGGCCACTCCTCCCACCATCCCCGTCCTCTGGAGGTGTACCGGGACCGGCTGATCCTCTACGGCTGCGGGGACTTCGTCGACGACTACGAGGGCATCACCGGTTACGAGGAGTTCCGCGACGACCTGCGGCTGCTGTACTTCGTCACCGTCGAGGCGACGGCCGAGGCGGGGTCGGGGCGGCTGCTGGAGCTGCGGATGGCGCCGATGCGGGCCGTGCGGATGCGGTTGCGGCAGGCCTGCGGCGAGGACCGCGAGTGGCTGCGGACGACGCTCGACGAGATCAGCCGAGAGTTCGGCGCGCGGGTCGCACCGGCGCCCGGCGGCACGCTCGCCCTCGCGCCGGCCGCGTAGGAGGTGGTCACGATGCTGGTCCGCGAGATCATGACGACGCCGGTGGTGACGGTCCGGCGCACGGCGACGATCAAGCAGGCCGCCCGCCTGCTGTACGAGCAGGACATCACGGCCGCGCCGGTGGTCGACGCGGCCGGGCGGATGGTCGGCATCGTCAGCGAGATGGACCTGCTGCGCGGCGAGTTCGGGGCCAACCCCCGGGCCTTCCTGCGGCCCGAGGCCCTGCCCACCGGCAGGCCGTCCGCGCTCGTCGAGGAGGTCATGACGCCGCGCGTCGCCACCGTCGGGGACGGCGCCGACACCATGGACCTGGTCGAGCTGATGATCACGACGGGGGTGAAGAGCGTCCCCGTCCTGCGCGACGACGAGCTCGTGGGGATCGTCAGCCGCCGCGACCTGATGGGCCTGCTCGCCCAGGGAGACGAGCGGATCCGCGAGGACGTGCTCGCGGCGCTGCGCGACTGCGCCGACACGGCGTCCTTCGGCGCGGCCGTGCGGGACGGCGTCGTCGAACTGTACGGCCCCGGCGACGAGCGGTCGGCCCGCATCGCCGAGCTGGTCGCCAGGACCGTCCCCGGCGTGGCCGACGTCGTCTTCCCCGAGGGACTGGTCAGCTAGCCGAGCCGGTCGAGCACGTCTGTGGAGAGCCGTTCGAGCGCGGCGACCTGCTCGCGGGTGAGGCCGTCGAAGAACAGGCGGCGCACGGTCTCCACGTGCCCGGGGGCCGCGGCGGTGATGGCCCGGCGGCCCTCCTCTGTGATCACGACGTACGCGCCGCGGCCGTCGTCCGCGCACTCCTCCCGGCTGACCAGCCCCCGGCGCTGCATCCGGGTCAGGTGGTGGGACAGCCGGCTCTGCTCCCACTGGAGGTCGCGCTGCAGCTCGTAGGGCCGCAGCCGCCCTTCCTGCCTGTCGGTGAGGTGCACGAGGACCTCGTAGTCCGCCAGGGACAGACCCGAGTCCGCCTGCAGCTGCCGGTTGAGCCGGGCCGTCAGGCGGCCCTGCATGCGCAGGTACGCTCGCCAGGCGCGCTGCTCGTCCGCGTCGAGCCACCGAGGGCTGTTCATGGTCCCCAGGCTAGCGGGAATCAATGACTCGTCATGTATGTTGTGGGGCACCAGTAGATGACGCATCATCTACATGGCGATGAGGAAAGGGCACCCATGACCACGACCAGGCTGACCCCTCGTGTGAACATCCGCCGGGCGGCCGAGCGCTTCGCCACCCGCATCTCCTGGCTGGATTCCAAGCACTCGTTCTCGTTCGGCGGCCACTACGACCCCGACAACACCCACCACGGGCTGCTGCTGGTCAACAACGACGACGTCGTCCACCCGGGCACCGGCTTCGAGACGCACCCGCACCGCGACATGGAGATCGTCACCTGGGTGCTCCAGGGCTCGCTGGTCCACCAGGACTCCGAGGGCCACTCCGGCGTCATCTACCCGGGCCTGGCCCAGCGCATGAGCGCCGGCACCGGCATCCTGCACTCGGAGAAGAACGACTCCTGGCGGCTGACCGGCGGCGACACGCACGACAAGCCGGTGCACTTCGTCCAGATGTGGGTGGTCCCCGACGAGCCCGGCATCACCCCCGGCTACGAGCAGCTGGAGATCGAGAACGACCTGCTGGCCGGCGGCCTGGTGCCGGTCGCGAGCGGCATGGACAAGCACGCCGGCGAGGCGGCCATCCGCATCAAGAACCGGTACGCCGCGCTGTACGCCGCCCGTCTCCAGCCGGGCGAGAGCGTGGAGCTGCCCGAGGCGCCGTTCCTGCACCTGTTCGTACCCCGGGGGACCGTCACCCTGGAGGGTGCGGGCACTCTGGAGACCGGCGACGCCGTGCGGTTCACCGCCACCGGCGGGCAGAAGGTCACCGCGACGGAGCCCGCCGAGATCCTCGTGTGGGAGATGCACGCGACGATCGCCGCCTGACGACGATCCTGGAAGGAAACCCGATGCAGCAGTCAGAACCGCAGGTCGCCGACAACCCGGAGGCGAGCCGCTTCGAGATCACCGTGGATGGCGCCCTCGCCGGCTTCGCCGACTATCGGCTCAACGGGCCGAGGATCTCCTTCACCCACACCGAGATCGACCCGGCCTTCGAAGGCCGGGGCCTCGGCTCGACGCTGGTCCGGGCGGCGCTCGACGCCGCCCGGGACGCCGGGCTGTCGGTCCTGCCGTTCTGCCCGTTCGTGAAGCGGTACATCGAGCGGCACCCCGACTACCTCGACCTGGTGCCCGCCGATCAGCGGGCCAGGTTCTCCCTCGACGGCGGAAAGACGGCCGAGTGACCGGCGGGCCCCTCGACCAGGGAGAGCCGGCGCTGTACGGCTGCACGGTGGCGGACGAGACGGTGCCGGAGAGCGTGCTCCTGCCCGGCCACGACGTGCCGCTCGGCCGCTACACGACCGTGCGCCGGCTGCTCCCGCAGCGCCCGCGCCGGATGGTCGGCGCGTGGTGCTTCGTCGACCACTTCGGGCCCGACGACGTGAGCGGCCGGCCGGGCATGCAGGTGCCGCCGCATCCGCACACCGGCCTGCAGACGGTCACGTGGCTCGCCGAGGGCGAGATCCTGCACCGCGACAGCCTCGGCAACGTCCAGTCGATCGTGCCCGGGCAGCTCAACCTGATGACCGCCGCCCACGGGATCGCCCACTCGGAGCAGTCGCCGCCGGAGCACCCGCCGGGCATGCACGGGCTGCAGTTGTGGGTCGCGCTGCCGGAGGAGGCCCGGCACGGCGAGGCCCGGTTCGAGCACCACGCGGCGCTGCCCGTGCTGCGCGACGGGGACGTCACCGTGACGGTCGTGGTGGGCGAGGCAGGGCCGCTGCGCTCGCCCGCCCGCGTGCACACCCCGCTGCTCGGAGCCGAGGTGCTGTTCGCCGGTCCGGGACGACAGCGGCTGCCGGTCGATCCCGCGTACGAGACGGCGGTGCTGGTCATGTCGGGCACGGCCGACGTGGCCGGGGTCGCGCTGGCCCCGGGCTCGCTGCTCTATCTCGGCCAGGGCCGTACGGCGGTGCCGATGGAGGCGGCCGGCCCGGCCCGGCTGTTCGTGCTGGGCGGCACGCCGTTCGAGGAGCCCCTGGTGATGTGGTGGAACTTCGTCGGCCGTTCGCACGAGGAGATCGCGCGGGCGCGCGACGACTGGATGCGCGGGGGCCGCTTCGGCGTCGTCCCGGGCGGGCAGGAGCCCCTTCCGGCGCCCGAGATGCCCACCGTGCGGCTGAAGGCCCGCGACCGCCACGGCCGCGTCCTCAGCTGACGGGTGAGCCGGCTCGCTTTCTGGTGAAGCAGGTCAGCACGGCCAGCGCGGACACGGCGGTCATGCAGGCCAGAGCCCAGCGGTAGCCGGTCACGAGCTGCTCGACCGCCGTGGACGAGACGTGGGACAGCGTTCCCGCGAAGACGGCGTCGTGCAGCCCGGCCGGCAGCGGCACCGTGATGATCGACAGGACCAGCGCGGTGCCGACCACCACCCCGGTGTTCTGCAGCATCAGGCGCATGGCGTTGACGATCCCCAGCCGGTGCGACGGCACCCCGTCCAGGATCGCGGTGGTGTTGGAGGGCAGGAACATGCCCGAGCCGACGCCGATCAGCACGAGGGCGGCCATGAGCGACGCCGGCGACATGCCGGGGGAGATCAGGTACAGCAGGACGGCCAGGCCCGCCGTCGTCAACGAGGTCGCGGCGACCGCCACCGTGCGCGGGCCGAGGCGGCGCAGCAGGAAGCCCGACGCGACCGACGCGGCCATCGCCGCGATCGAGAGCGGCAGCACCTTCACCGCCGCGCGCACCGGGTCCTCCCCGCGGACGGCCTGGAAGAACAGCGACACGAGGAGCACCACCCCGACCCGGGCGGTCGAGTTGAGGAACGACGCCAGCGTCCCGAGGGCGAACGTGAGATCGCGGAACATCCGGATGTCCACCACGGGATGACGGGCCCGCAGCTCCCGCACGACGAACAGCGGAAGCGTCACCGCGAACACCACGAGCCCGGAGACGACCATCGGATGTCCCCACCCGAGCCTGGTCACCTCCGACAGCGCGAGTAGCAGGCCGCCGAGACAGGCGAGCACGAGCGCGTTGCCGGACAGGTCGAGCCCCCGGTCGCGGCCCTGCGGCGGACCGGGGCGGAGGGCCACCGCGCCCCAGACCAGGCACGCGACGCCGAGCGGCACGTTGTACCAGAACACCCAGCGCCAGCCGAGGTGCTCGGTGAACAGGCCGCCGAGCGCCGGGCCGGCGAGCTGGGCGATGGAGAACGACGCGGTGTAGACGCCCATCCCCTCGCCGAGCCGCGACTTGGGGAAGGCGGCGGTCACCAAAGCGGCGCTGTTGGTCAGCAGCATGGCCCCGCCCGCCGCCTGCACCACCCGCAGCGCCACGATGACCCACGCGTCCGGCGCGAGCCCGGCCAGCAGGCTGGCGACGGTGTAGGTGGCCAGGCCGCCGAGGTACATCGCCCGCCGCCCGAACAGGTCGGCGAGCCGGCCGAACACGACCATGAGCACGGTCGTCGTGAGCTGGAAGGCGAGCAGGATCCAGCTCGCGGCGTCCGCACTCGCGTGCGTCTGCCGTACGACCTGGGGGAGCGCCACGTTGAGCGCGCTGCCGCCGAGCGCGGTCAGGACGCTGGCCATGCTCACGACCGACAGCGTCCGCCAGGCGCGGCGCAGCCGCTCCCGCTCGCCGGGGTCCGCCGCGATGGTCTGCGGCACGGCCGTCATCGTTCGGCGAGCTGGATCATGACCGGCTCCTCCCTATCAAATTCTAGATTCCATTACTAGAATCCCGTTCACGCGAGGATGGGTCAAGGTCGAGTCAGGGAGCTGCGCATGGGCGGAATCGTGGAAGGCCGGGTCGTGATCGTCACCGGCGCCGCGCGGGGCATCGGGCGGGGGCACGCGCTGGAGTTCGCGCGCCAGGGCGCCAAGGTCGTCGTCAACGATCTGGGCGCGGAGGTCGACGGCACCGGGTCGTCCACCGGAGCCGCGGGCGAGGTGGTCGAGGAGATCAGGGCCATGGGAGGCGAGGCCGTGGTCGACGGCGAGGACGTCTCCGACTTCGACGGCGCGGGGCGCATGATCAGCAGGGCCGTGGAGACCTTCGGCGACCTGCACGTCCTGGTCAACAACGCGGGCATCCTGCGCGACCGGATGCTCGTCAACATGACCGCCGACGAGTGGGACGCGGTCATCCGGGTGCACCTGCGCGGCACCTTCGCCCCGCTGCGGCACGCCGCCGCCTACTGGAGGTCCAGGGCCAAGGCGGGCGAGCCGGTGGACGCCCGGGTGATCAACACCACGTCGTCGTCCGGCATCTACGGCAACGCCGGCCAGGGCAACTACGGCGCGGCCAAGGCGGGAATCGCGTCGCTGACGATCATCGCGGCCAAGGAGCTGGCGCGTTACGGCGTGACGGTCAACGCGGTCGCGCCCGCCGCGCTCACCCGGATGACCGAGAACCTCATCCCGGGCGGCAGGCGGCCCGCCGAGGGCGGTTTCGATCCGGCGGCGCCGGACAACATCGCGCCGCTGGTGGTGTGGCTGGCGAGCGCCCAGTCGCGGGGGATCACGGGCCGGGTCTTCAACGTGCGCGGCGGGCACATCAGCGTCGCCGAGGGCTGGCACGCCGGGCCGGGCGTGGACAAGGACGCCCGGTGGGATCCGGCCGAACTGGGCGAGGTGATTCCCGCCCTGGTGGACAAGGCCGCGCCGAACGCCCTCACCAGCGGGCGCATCCCGGGCGGGGAGGACTGACATGCCGCTCGACCACGGTCTGATCGGACTGGAGAGCGAGCCGCACGAGCGGTCCTGGACGTCCGCCGACACCCTGCTGTACGCGCTGGGCGTCGGGGCGGGCACCGAGGAGCTCGCCTTCACCACGGAGAACTCGGCGGGGCTCCGGCAGCGGGTGCTGCCGACCTTCGCGGTGCTGGCCGCCCAGGCCCCGACGGGACGGCGGCTCGGCGACTTCGACCCGGCCATGCTCGTGCACGCCGAGCAGGCCTTCGAACTGCACCGCGAGCTGCCGCCCGCCGGTCGCGTGCGGACCACCTCGACGGTGACCGGCATCTACGACAAGGGCTCGGGGGCGCTGGTGACGACCGAGGCCAGGGCGGCCGACGCGGAAAGCGGCGAGTTGCTGATCACGAGCCGGAGCTCGGTGTTCATCCGGGGCGAGGGCGGTTTCGGCGGCGAGCGCGGCCCCCGCGACGAGTGGGCCGAGCCCGGCAGGCCGCCGGACCACATCGTGACCTACGAGACCCGCCCTGACCAGGCGCTGCTGTACCGCCTGTCCGGAGACCGCAACCCGCTGCACTCCGACCCGGCCTTCGCCGCCCGCGCCGGCTTCCCCCGGCCGATCCTGCACGGGCTGTGCACGTACGGGATCACCGGGCGGGCCCTGCTGCACGCGGTGGCGGGGTCCGACCCGGCCCGGTTCGCGGCCATGTCGGGACGGTTCAGCAAGCCGGTCTTCCCGGGCGAGACGCTGACCGTGTCGATCTGGACGTCCGGCGACGGCGCGACGGCGCTGTTCCGTACGGCGAAGGACGACGGCACCGTCGTGATCGACCGGGGCAGGGCCGCCTTCCGCCCCGCCTGACCCGCGGGTGCGGCGCCGGGGTCGGCTCGCGGGGGGTCAGTTCGGCGCCGCCCCGGCGTCGTCCGCCGCACCTGCCGCGTCGGTGGTGGTGTCGTCCTCGTGGGTGGCCAGGGGATCGCCGAAGCGGCGGATGAGCGCGATCGCCGCATCGACGACCTCCTCGGCCTCCTCCTCGGTCTCGCTCGTCGCGACCTCGCGTCCGGCCTCGCCGATCACGCTGGTGAGGACCGAGACGGTGAGGCGGTCGGTCGGCGTGTTCGCCGCGCCGAGCAGGACGGCGTTCTGCCGCACCCACTCCCGGCCGCGGGTGCGCCGCATCAGCTCGAACCCCGGCGGGCCGTCGCCGTCCATGAACAGCCGCGCCAGGTCGCGCCGCTGCCACGACCCTTCGAGGAACGCCCTGGCCCCGGCGATGAACAGCTCGACGGGGTCCTTCACGCCCGCCTGCTTCGCCGCGGCGACGCTGGAGGCGGCCGCCTCCTCGTGGGCGGCCTGGTGTTCCTCCCACAGCGCGAGGAACAGCTCGGTCTTGCCGCCGAAGTGGTGGTAGAGGCTGCCGACGCTGGAGCCCGCGCGCTCGACGACGTCCGCCACGTTCGCGTCGGCGAAGCCGTGCTCGGAGAAGACCTCGCGGGCGGCCTGAAGCATGCTCTTGCGCGTCTGGGCGGTGCGGCTCCACTCCCACGAGCCGCTCCTGCCGCCGGGCTTGCGTGCCATCTGGGCTCCTCGTTTCCGGGGACGGCGCGTTTCCAGGGACGACGCCATCGTAGTCGGTCGAATTCTAGAAAGTGATTCCAGACCTCTTGACACCCCTTCGGCGGGGAACCAGGCTGGAGCCGATTCCTAGAGAGCAATTCTAGAAAAGAGTCGCGTCGATGGACTTCTCCCTGAGCCCAGAGGAACTGCAGATCCGTGACACCATCCGCGCGTTCGTGGAGCGGGAGATCATGCCGCTCGAACCCGAGGTGCTGCGCAGCGAACGCGCCGGCGGCCCTGGGCTCGATCCCGAGGTCCTGCGCGATCTGCGGCTCAAGGCGAAGAAGATGGGCTTCTGGGGCATCAACACCCCCGAGGAGTACGGCGGAGCCGCGCTGGGCCCGGTCATGTCCGCGATCATCGCCATGGAGATGGGCCGGACGTTCGTCCCGTTCAGCTTCGGCGGGTCCGCCGACAACATCCTCTACGCCGGCACCGAGGAGCAGAAGCGGCGCTACCTGATCCCCACCATCGAGGGCGAGCGCCGTTCCTGCTTCGCCATCACCGAGCCGGGCGCGGGCTCGGACGCCCGCAACATCCGTACGCGTGCCGTCAAGGACGGCGGAGACTGGGTCATCAACGGCGAGAAGACCTTCATCACCGGCGGCAACGAGGCCGACTTCGTGATGGTGTTCGCCGTGACCGACCCCGACAAGGGCGCGAACGGCGGCGTCACCTGCTTCCTGGCCGACCGCGACATGGGCTGGAAGTCCGAGCCGATCCCGACGATGGGCCAGTGGGGCCCGGCCTCGCTGGTGTTCGAGGACGTCAGGGTGCCGGAGGAGAACATCCTCGGCGAGCTCGGCAGAGGCTTCGAGCTGGCGATGCAGTGGATCGGCCAGGGCCGCTACATGATCCCCGCGCGGGCGGTCGGCTCGGCCGAGCGCATGCTCCAGATGGCGATCGACTACGCCAGGATCCGCGTGTCGATGGGCAAGCCGATCGCCGAATACCAGGCGATCCAGTGGATGATCGCCGACTCGCAGGTGGAGATCGAGGCGGCCAAGTGGCTCACGCTCCACGCCGCCTGGCGCGTGCAGCAGGGCATGGACGCCCGGCACGCCTCCTCGATCGCCAAGCTGAACGGCGCGGTCATGGCCAACCAGGTCGTCGACCGCGTGCTGCAGATCCATGGAGGCATGGGCTACACCAAGGAACTGCCCATCGAGCGGTGGTATCGCGAGCTGCGCCTGTTGCGGATCTTCGAGGGCACCGACGAGATCCAGCGCCGGACGATCGCCCGCAACCTGCTCAAGGGCCACGCCCGCCTCGGCACGATCGGGGAGTGAGGATGCCGGTAGGAGAGCTGTTCAACCCCCGGTCGATCGCCCTGGTCGGGGCGACCGACAAGTCCGGCTGGTCGATCAGCACGCTGACCAACCTCCGTACGCACGGCTTCCGCGGGCCCGTGCACCTGGTCAACCCCCGCGGCGGCGTGGTGCACGGCGAGCAGGCCCACCGCAGCCTGTCCGACATCCCCGGCCAGGTCGACCTCGCGTACGTGATGGTGCCGACGACCGCCGTGCTGCCCGTGCTGCGCGAGGGGGCCAAGCTCGGCATCCGTCACTATGTGATCCTCACCGCGGGCTTCGGCGAGACCGGCCCGGAGGGCGCCGCCCTGGAGGCGGAGATCGTCGAGTTCGCCCGCGAGAACGACCTCACCGTGCTCGGCCCCAACGGCAACGGCTTCATCAACGCCGCCGCGGACGTCACGCCGTACGGCCTGCCGATCCCGTCCCCGCTGCTGCGCGGGTCGGTCGGCGTGGTGCTGCAGAGCGGCGCGCTGGCCAGCTCGGTGCTCGGCTTCGCCCAGGCCCGCAACGTCGGGATCAGCCTGCTCACCTCGATGGGCAACGAGTCGCTCGTCACCGTCACCGACGTGATCGACTATCTGGTGGACGACCCGGCGACCAAGGCCATCGCGCTGTTCCTGGAGTCGGTCCGCGACCCGGCCGCGTTCTCCCGGGCGGCGCGCCGGGCGCTGCTCGCGGGCAAGCCGATCGTCGCGCTGAAGATCGGGCGCAGCCGGCTCGCCTCGCGCACCGCCCAGGCCCACACCGGCGCGCTCGTGGGCGACGACAACGTGATCGACGCGGCGTTCCGGCAGCTCGGGGTGGTGCGGGTGCGGTCCCTTGAGGACCTCATCATCACCGCAGGCCTGCTCGCCGAGGTGGGCCCGCTGCCGGGCCCGCGGATCGGTGTCGTCACGCCCTCGGGCGGCGCGTCGGAGATCATCGCCGACCGGGCCGAGGACGAGGGGCTGGAGCTGCCGGCGTTCGCGCCGGAGACCGTCGCCCGGCTGCGGGAGATCGTGCCTGCCTTCGGGACCGTGCAGAACCCCCTCGACGTCACCGGATACGTGCTCATCGACCGCACGCTGCTCGGCCGCGCGCTGGAGGCCGTCACCGCCGACCCCGGTGTGGACGCGGTCATGCTGCTGTCGGACCTCCCGCGCGCCGCCCCGCCCGACCCCGCGCCCGTGTACGCGATGTTCTCGGCGAGCGCCAAGCGCATCGCCGCGGCCCCGATGCCGGTCGTCGTCGTGAGCAACGTGCTGACCGACGTCACCGAGTTCGGCCGCGACGTCCAGCGGGAGGCCGGCTTCCCGTATGTCGCGGGCGGCATCGAGCACGGCATGCACGCCATCGGCGCCGCGGTCCGGTGGTCCCGGGCCTACCGTGCCGCCGTCGAGGCGGCGGACGCGGCCGTCCCTGCCGAGGCCGCGGTGCGCGCCCCGGCGGCCGAGCCGGGGACCGGCGTGTGGGCCGAGCACCGCGCCGCCGCCCTGCTGGCGTCCGCCGGGATCCCGGTCGTGCCCGGCGAGCTGGTTCACGACGAGGAATCGGCGGTGGCGGCGGCGGTCGGGTTCGGCTACCCGGTCGTCTTGAAAGCCGCCGCCGAAGGGCTGGGGCACAAGAGCGACATCGGCGGGGTCCGGCTGCGCCTGTCCGACGCGCGGGACGTCGAGCGGGCCTACCGCGAGGTCGTGGCCGCCGCTGCGGCGGTGCCCGGCGCCGGCCGGGTGGGCGCGCTCGTCCAGCCGCAGCGCGGCGGCGGCGTGGAGCTGCTGGCCGGCGTCGTACGGGACCCTGCGTGGGGGCTCACCCTGGCCGTCGGCCTGGGCGGGATCTGGGTGGAGGCGCTGCGCGACACGGCGCTGCGCGTCCTGCCGGTGGACGCGGCCGAGGTGCGGCGGGCGCTGGACGAGCTGCGCGGCGTCGCGCTGCTGCGGGGCGCGCGCGGCACCGAGCCCGCCGATCTCGACGCCGTCGCCGAGGTCGTGGCCCGCGTCGCCGCCTTCGCCGAGAGCCTCGGCGACGACCTGGAGTCGCTGGAGATCAACCCCCTGCTCGTCCGCGGATCCCAGGTGGAGGCGCTCGACGCGCTCATCACCTGGCGGGGGTGAAGCCCGGTCGTCCGTCCGTGTCCGGTTCCCGCCGTACGCGGACGGACGACGAACATATTCGGGCATATTCTGGCGCGTCTGAAAAGCGCAATTCGCGACGCCGGGCAAAGCCCTCCGCCGGCCTTTATCGGGTGACCGCTGTGTGGCCGTCGGTGAAACTCCCAGCTCGGCCGACCTGGAGCGGTGCATGGACGCACGCCTGGGCCGAGAATCGCGAAATACCCTCCGAGGATTGTTTGACAGGACATGCCGGGTGGCTCACGATCACAGTGAAATCGGTTTCAAAGAAAGCCACTCCGGAGGGGGACCGATGCGTTTTCCGCGCGCTTCATCGGGGATCGGTATGGCCGGGATTCTCCTGGCCGCGCTGTTCGCGACTCCCGCCCAGGCGGCGCTCGCGGACGTGCCGGCCGGCTACGACTGCGCCGTGACCTACGCCAGCGTCGGGTGGGTCACGGGTTTCACGGCCAGAGTGACGATCCGCAACACCGGGACCCGGGTGTTCAGCCCCTGGATCCTGCAGTTCGTCTTCCCCGGAAGCCAGACGATCGCGCAAGGATGGAACGCGACCTTCTCCGCGACCCCGCCGAGCGTTCAGGCCGCCAGTAGCTGGTACACGAGCATCTCTCCTGGCACGAGCTTCGATATCGGCTTCACCGCCAACGGGGCCGACGACCACCCCACCGGCTTCACGCTCAACGGCGTCCCCTGCGCGGTGACCTACGGGCCTTACTGATGGCGCGCGGTTCGGCGTCCACGGCGAACGGGTGACGAGATGCATCGGATCAGAAAGACGGTTCTCCGGCTCTGCGTGACGCTCATGATGGTGGCGGGGCTCGTCCCGGCGGCCACGGGCGCTCGGGCGGCCGTCCCGAACGTGTGGGGGTTCGCCTACGTCAACGTGCTCGCGGGGCCTCCACCGGCCGCCCGCCAGGGCCTCTGGACGCCGGGCGTCATCACGAGCGCGATCGTGGGGCCCCCCGGCCTGGTCGAGGTCACGTTCCCCAAGATGCCGTTCGCGGACGGGGTGGTGCACGTCACGGCCGTGTCGCCCAATCCCGAATGGTGTCAGGTCGTCAAGTGGAGTCCGATCGTCGCGAACCTGTCGGTGCTGGTGCAGTGCTACAAGTACGGCGGCGCCCCGGCGTACGTGCCGTTCACCATCGTGTACGAGCAGAGCAGCGGCACTCTCTCCCCGCCGGAGGCCGTCGCCTCCCTCTACTACGACGGCGCCTCGGTGGTCTCCTCGTACAACTCGACGGCCGGAGTGAACGGCGTCGCGGCGGGGCCCGTGGGGGTCTGGACGGCCACCCTGCCCGGGCTGCCCACGACACCCACGGGGAATCTGCAGGTGACGGCGGTCGATCCGGCGCAGCCCGCGCGGTGCAAGGTCGGCAACTGGACTCCGAGCGCGGCCGGGCAGGTGGTCGAGGTGCGCTGCTTCGACGCCACCAGCAAGCCTCTCAAGACCGGCTGGACCCTGAGCTACACCCGGCAGCGGGCCGTCACCGGGGGTGCGAAGCCGCCCAAGTACTTCGCGTACACGATGGACGAGTCCCCGACCACGCCCGGGCCGTACCCGCCGTCGTCCGCCTGGAGCTACAACCCCGTCATCATGCCGAACACGGTGCGGGACGCCCTTCCGTTCCGCTGGGTGAAGTTCCAGGGCGTCGGGGTCCTGCCGGACGACGTCCAGGTGACCGGCTTCGGTCCCGGCCCGGAATACTGCCAGCTCGGCGGGCTCTGGTCGGTCAGCGGCACGCTCGTGGACGTCGACAAGGTGGCCTGTTTCAATGGCACCGCGTTCACGAAGCAGCGCACCTTCGTCACCTACACGTCGGCCATCTGACCGGAACGGCGCCGGACCCGGCGCGACCGTTGCGGACTCGGCTCAGGACCTCGTCCAGATCCAGGCCTGGCTGTCCTCGTCGTATGAGGGGTTGCCGCCGACCGCGAACACCCGGTCCTCTCCCGGGATCCTGACCAGGTCGAACACCTCCGGATCGTTGTGGACCCTCGGGGCTTTCTCGTACGTCCAGGAGCGGGGATCGAAGTGCAGCAGAATGCGATGGTTGTCGTAGGAGTAGTTGGACGCGCCCAGCCACACCCCGCC
Source organism: Microbispora sp. NPDC046973 (assembly GCF_040644495.1). Taxonomy (NCBI): domain Bacteria; kingdom Bacillati; phylum Actinomycetota; class Actinomycetes; order Streptosporangiales; family Streptosporangiaceae; genus Microbispora; species Microbispora sp. NPDC046973. The sequence continues at coordinate 382,184 of NZ_JBEYWQ010000004.1, forward strand.
GTGGCCGTCCGCTGCTACGGCATTGAACGAGATCGCCCCCGCCGGAAGGTCACGAGCCGGGTTCCACCGGTCGCCGTCCCAGCGCATCAGCAGCGCGGCCTGGCGGGGGCCGGGCAACTGGATCGAACCGGCGACCCAGACCTCCCGTTCCGACACCACCGCCAGGTCCCTGAAGTCGACCTTGGCGCCTGCGGGCCACGGCGGTGCCGACACGACCGTCCAGCGGCGCCCGTCCCAGCGCTCCACGGTTGATCCGGTGTCCCCGTCGCCGGTCAGCGCCCACAGGCCCCCGGAGGGGGTGACGCCGAAGCGGCGGATGCCCGGCCAGGTGGATCGAGGGGACGGCACGACGGCCCAGCCGGAAGGGGACCAGCGCGCGAGCCCGGGACGCCAGGGAGGATCTCCGGCGGTGCCGTCGTCCTGCCCTCCGGCGACCCACACGTCCCCGGGGCCGGTGACCACGGCGTCATCCAGGAGGACCGGGAGCTTCCAGGGTGGTCGTCCCCGGGCCGACCACCGCCGGCCGTCCCACTGCCATGCGTTCGCGTCCTTGTCGAAGACCCATACGTTGCCGGGGGACGTCCCGGACACCACTCGCGGATAGCGCAGGCCGGGCGGCGGTGACTGGGGCCGCCAGGCGCGGCCGTCCCAGCGCAGGACCGGGCCGTTCTGCCTGTTCTCTCCGGGGCTGCCCACGGCCCAGGCCTCGCCGCGCCCGGTCGCGGCGACACTCGACATCACCGCGCCGGCCGCGGCCGTTCCGGTCTCCGTCCAGGTGCCGCCGGAAAGAGACGGGACCACGTCGGGCCGGGCGGCCGCCGTCGGTGTGCCCGGCACGGAGGCCGGGGAGTCGCGTGCGTGCACGCCGCCGCCGGAGCATCCGATCGCGGCGGCGCTCAGCGCACCGATCGCGGCGAGCCGTCCGATCGCGGTGATTTCCGGTCGCATCGCCCAATGATCAGGGCGGGGCGGCGAGATGTCCCCGGAATCAATGACGCGGCCATCCTCGGGTGCTGGGCGACCTGCGCGGCGCCACGCTGCTGCGGGGCGCGCGTGACGTCGAGCCCGCCGACCTCGACGCCGTCGCGGAGGTCGTGGCCCGCGTCGCCGCTCTCGCCGAGGGACTCGGCGACGACCCGGAGTCGCTGGAGACCAGCCCCCGCTCGTGCGGGGCTCCCACGTGGAGGCGCGCGACGCGCTCACCAACTGGCGGGGATGAAGCCCTGACGATCGGGTGATGCGTCCGCGGTGCGTTCGCCGAGCAGTAGTGCGGCGACCGCCTCCGGGGCCTCGTGCATCGCGTCGTGACCGGTCGGGAGGTCGTGGACCCGCCACGCGGGATCGGCCTGGAGCCGGGTGCGGAGTTCGGCGAACGGCGTCCGGTCCTCCCATCCCGAGCAGTAGACGAACTCCCGGCGGGGGACCTGGGCGAGCGTACCTGTGAGCAACTTGAGGCAGTGGTCACGAGATCACGGCGTGGCCGACCATCGATACGATGCCCACCGATGCCCGATCGCCGCCGACCTCGCCGGACTGCCGGTGCGACCTCGCATAACTGGCCGTCTGGCGGGCGCCACCTGTGGCCGTCCGGCGAAACAAGCGCAATGCAGTCGCACGCACGCGGACACCTGGTGTTTGCGGCCAGCGGCGTCTTGGCGGTTCACACCGAGCGCGGCACGTCGATCATTCCCGCGAACCGGGTCGCCTGGACCCCGGGCGGGTTCACGCACTACCACCGCGCCCACGGCGACACCGATATGCGGATCGTCTTTCTCGCGCCATCCCTCGCCCGGCTCCTACCGGAGCATCCCCGTCGTGTTCCTGGCGTCCAACCTCGCCCGTGAGGTCCTGCTCGCCCTGACCGGCCCTCGCAACTACGGCGACGCCGCGCCTGCCTACAGCCGCGCGCCTTCGCCTCCTTCGCGTCCTGGTCGACGAACTCCGCGAGGCACGGGACCAGCCACTGCACCTGCCGGAGTCGCGGGACGACCGGCTGCAAGCCATCGCCCGGATGCTGTACGAGAAGCCGGCGGACAACGCCTCGCTGGCCGAACTCGGGAAGACGATCGGAGCCGGCACCCGCACCCTCAGCCGCCTGTTCCACAACGAACTCGGCATGACCTTCTACGAATGGCGCACGCAGCTACGCGTCTACCACGCGCTCGTGCTCCTCGCCCACGGCCACGGCACCACCCAAACCGCCTACGCCTGCGGATGGGCCAACCCCAGCTGCTTCATCGCAGCGTTCACCGGCATCATCGGAACGACCCCGGGCCGCTACCGAACCAGTCGCGAGACCACCATTCCGGGCGCGTGAAAAGCGTGATTCGCGACGTCGAGTAGGGGGTCACGACGTTTGGTCATCAGGCCGAACCCGGGCCTGGCAGGAGGTCGACGTCGTCGGCGTGCATCGGCTCTCCGCAGTGACTGCAGCGTGGATCGACGTGGCCGATCTGCCCGCAGGCATGGTGACGGTACAGGACGGGAGGCCCGGCCTCGCCGGCGAGCCAGCGGTCACCCCACCGGGCCATCACCATGAGCATCTCGACGAGATCGGCGCCCTTGGCGGTGAGGTGGTACTCGTAGCGGGGGCGGGCGTCGTAGGGCACCCGCTCGAGCACACCCTGTTCGACCAGATGGTTGAGCCGCTCGGTGAGTACCTTGCGGGAGATCCCCAGGTCGGCCTGGATGTGGTCGAAGCGGCGCACCCCGGCCCACACGTCGCGCAGGATCAGCGGAGACCAGGGCTCGCCGATCACGTCCAAGGTGCGTGCGATGGAACACGCCATGTCCCCGAACCGCGTTCGCTGCATGGCAGCAATCTAGCAAGTAGGGTTCCCTTACGGAACTCCGGGTGTTACCTTTCTCGGCGTCTCTTGAAGAAACCTAGAAAGGGATCTGATGACATTCATAAGGCGCTTCGACCACGTCGGCATCACCGTCGCCGACCTCGATGCTGTGACGGCGTTCTTCGTCGGCCTCGGTCTGAAGGCCGATCCGAAGATGGCCGTCGAAGGCGAGTTCCTGGACATGGTGATCGGCATGACCGGCGCCCGCACCGAGATCGTCATGCTGCGAGCGCCCGGCGGAGGTACGACGCTGGAGCTGTCGAGCTTCACGCGGCCGGACCACCTGCCGGGTTCGCCTGCCGCGCCGGCCAACGAGCTGGGCCTGCGCAACGTCGCCTTCGAGGTGCACGACCTTCACGCCGCGATCGACCACGCAGCAGCCGACGGCTACGGCCTGGTGGGAGGCATCGGCGAATACGAAGGCGTGTGGCGGATGGCCTACGTCCGCGGGCCCGAAGGAATCATCGTCTCGTTGGCCGAGCGCATCGAGAAGTAAGGAGGACATCATGAGCACGACCGTGACCGACGAACAGATTCGGGCTCTGGCCGCGACCGCGAAGCCCTACAGCCTGGTGCTCCTTCAGTGGGGGCCGGAGCGGACCATGGACGGCGCGGAGGCGATCGAACTCGAACACCAGCGGCGCATGGTGTCGCTGCGCGCTGAGGGGGTGATCGCGATCCTGTGCCCGGTCGCCTCCGACACCGTGGCCGGCGTCGCGATCATGACCGTGCCGGCCGAAGAAGCCGCGGAGGTCATGGCCGGGGACCCCTGCGTTCGAGCCGGGATGATGCGCTGCGAGGTGCACCCGTGCCACGGCTTCCCCGGAGACGCCCTCCCTGTATAAGCAGGTCGCCAAACGGGAGACCGGATCGCTGTTTCAGAACTGCAGTTCCGCCCAATCGATGGTGATGGGGATCGGGTTGCTCACGACGGGAGCCTCACCGGGCTCGTCTTTCGAGAGGGTGACGGACGATCCAGTAGTGCGGGATACCGGCCTTGGCGTACTCACCGAGCGTGTCGGGTGTCCTGGGTCTCCGATCCCGGAGACACGATTTCCACGACGAGCAGCGCGTGCTCGGCGCGCAGACGCTCGCCCCGCTCTCGGTCGAGGCACCGGTGGAGCGCGACATCGGGCCTGCGGTTGAGCGACGGCAGGTCCCTCAGGCGCGGATCCACGTCGTTGTTGACGGTGAGACACTCATGCCCCTTGCTCATGGCGGCGCGGGCATGTCGCTCCAGCAGGTTGGCCAGTCGCCTGCCGGCGGTTTGGTGATCAGGTGGAGGAGTCGGACAGTAGACCACTAGCCGGCGATGATCTCGATGGCCTTCCGCCGTCGACCCTCCGGCGGCCGGGCCGGAGGGTGCGGGGCCGGAGGGTGGCGACCGCTCAGGGGCGACGGCTGGACAGGACGAGCGTGGCGGCGGAGGCGAACATGCCGCCGTTGCCGAGGACGACGCCGACCTCGACGCCGGGCACCTGGGCGGCGGCCTCACCGCGCAGTTGCCGTACGGACTCCTGGATGGCGAACATCCCGTACATGCCGGTGTGGGTGTAGGAGAGGCCGCCGCCGTTGGTGTTGAGCGGCAGGCGGCCGCCGGGGGAGGTGTGTCCCTCGGCGATGAACGGCCCGGCCTCGCCGCGCTTGACGAAGCCGAGATCCTCCAGCCCGTAGATGGGCACGTGCGCGAAGGCGTCGTAGATCATGAGGTGGTCGACGTCGTCGTGGGAGATGCCCGCCTCGGCGAAGGCGGCCTCGCCGGAGCGGCGGAAGGCGGCGGAGGTGGTGAAGTCCTCCATCTGGGAGATGATCGGCGACTCGGCGGACTCGCCGGAGCCGAGCAGATGGACCGGCGACCTGCGGGCGCGCTCCTCGGTCGTCACGATCAGCGCGCCGCCGCCGTCGGTGACCAGGCAGCACTCCAGCAGGTGGAAGGGGTAGGCGACCATCCGGGAGGCGAGCACGTCCTCGACGGTGATCAGGTCCTGGAACATGGCCCGGGGGTTGCGGTGCGCCCACCGGCGCTGCGCGACCGCGACCTCCGCGAGCTGCTCGTGCGTGAGCCCGGTCTCCTTCATGTAGCGCAGGGCCGTCAGCGTGAACATGGTGGGCGGGCCGAGCACGCCGTACGGCAGTTCGAACTGGCCGATCAACGAGTCGGGGCCGAGGGCCGGCCGGGGCGCGCCGACCCGCGACCGCCCGGACTCGCCGTGCGTGATGAGCACGGTCGTGCACAGCCCGGCCCGGATGGCCGCGGCGGCGTGCCGTACGTGGAAGAGGAAGGACGAGCCGCCCACCCCGGTGCCGTCGAGCCAGGCCGGCGCGATCCCGAGCGCGTGGGCGATCTGGATCGGGCCGGGCATGCCGACGGTGGCGACGCCGTCGATGTCGTCCTTGGTCATCCCGGCGTCGGCGAGCGCGTTGCGCGCGGCCTGGAGGTGGAGCTGTGCGGTGGACATGTGGGGGAGCTTGCCGAGCTCGTCGGTCTCGGCCGCGCCCGCGATGACGATGTTCATCGGGCCGGACCTCCGGCGGGCTCGAAGAGGGGCACATGCACGTCGCCGCGCTGTTCGAACACCACGCGCAGCTCCATGTCGAGGGGCAGGTTCTCCGGCGTGATCTCGACGCCGACGATGTTCGTCATCATCCGCACGCCCTCCTCCAGCTCCACGACCGCGATCGCGTACGGCCCGTCCTGCTCGAAGCCGGGAGCCGGACGATGGCTGATCACGTACGAGTAGAGGGTGGCCCTGCCGCTGGCCGTCACCCACGCGACGTCGTCGGAGCCGCAGTGCGGGCAGGCGGGCCGCGGATAGAAGTAGTGCCGCGAGCAGGCGCGGCAGCGCTGGATCCGCAGCCATCCCTCCGCCGTGCCGTCCCAGAACGGCTGGGTGTCCGGCGTGGGCTTGGGGACGGGTTTGTGCGATGCGGTCATCGTTCTCCTCAGGCGGAGTGAGTCTTAGAGTCGGATTCTAGAACTCCAATCTAAAGTTGGCGAGGGGTCGTTGTCAGGGGCTCGGGACGCCGTTGCCGCGCCGGCCTCGACCGGCCAGCAGGTCGTCGAGGGACGGCACCGGCTCGGGGTTGCGCGGCCCCGGCTGGGCGAGCTGCACCAGGACGCCGTGCACCTCCTTCGGGTGGAGGAAGACATCGCGCCAGCGGGGGTCGGCGAGGTTGAGGCCGAACAGCCGGTAGCCGCGCTCGCGCAGCGCCGCCACGGCCGCCTCGATATCGGTGACGTGGAAGTTGAGGTGGTGGACCCCGCCTCTGCCGCGGGTGAGGTCGAAGAAGCTGTCGAAGAACGACGATCCGGCCAGCGGCTCCATCAGCTCGATCTTGCTCCCGTTGGCGTACCTGAGCTGGAGCGTCCGGTAGCCGTTCACCACGTTGTCGCCCCCGCCGAGGTAGACCCCTCCCAGCAGGTCGCGGTAGATCGGCAGCAGGTCCCTGATGCGCGGCGCGGCGACGGCGGTGTGGTCGAAGGCCGCGTCCAGCCCGGCCAGTTCCTCGGCGATGTCCACCCGTCCTCCTTCGATCGAAATCCTAGAATCTCATTCTAGTCATCCGGTCCCGGAGAAACACATGCTCACAGCCCCTTGACTCTGGCCGTGAGGAGGCGGAGCATTCGTGGAAATGAATTCTAGAGCTGACTTCTAGAACTCATGGCCGGGACGGGGGCTGACGAGAAAGGCGTGTCAATGGGCCTGTCCTACGTACGCGAGCTCGACGAGTACCCCACGGGTGCGCGTCGCATGAAGATCCTCACGATGGCCGTGCTGGCCGTCCTCATCGGCTCCTATGAGGCGCAGATCGCCCCGGTGGTCCCGCTGCTCCTCAAGGACCTCGACATGTCCCTCGCGACGTACGGCGCGGTGTCCGGGGCGGCGGCGGTCGCGGGGGCCGTCGCGTCGGCGATCGGCGGCAGGCTCACCGACCGGCTCGGCAGGGTGCGCCTGCTGGTCCCGCTGATGCTGCTGACCGCCGTGTGCTGCTTCGCCATGACGCTCGTGCACAGCTCGAGGGACCTGCTGATCGCCAGGATCGTGCTGGCCTTCGTCGACGGAGTGGCGATGGCGAGCACGGCGCCGCTGGTGCGCGACTTCTCGCCGCGTCTCGGCCGGGCCCAGGCGTTCGGCTTCTGGACCTGGGGTCCGGTGGGAGCCAACTTCCTCGCCGCCGCCGTCGCGGGCTGGACGCTGCCGATCTTCGACGACTCCTGGCGGTCGCAGTTCGTCATCATGGGCTGCTTCTCGCTGGTCATCTCGATCGTGATCGCCCTCAACATCGCCGACCTGTCGCCGGAACTGCGCGCGCAGATCCAGCACACCGAGCGCCAGGCCGCCGACGTCGTCGACCTCACCAGGCCGGCCAGGGCCACCTCGCTGTTCGTCCGGCGCAACATCTGGGCCCACGTGGTCGGCATCTCGCTGTGGCTGGTGCTCTACATCACGCTCACGCTCTTCGGCCAGACCATGCTGGTCGGCGCGCTCGGCATCACGGCCGCCGAGGCCTCCACGATCATGGCGTGCTTCTGGAGCCTCAACCTGATCACCCTGATCGTCGCCGGCCGCCTGTCCGACCGCACCCAGCTGCGCAAGCCGTTCACACTGGGCGGCACCGTGGCGGCCGTACTCGTCACCGCTTACCTGGCCTCGCTCCTCGGCGGCCAGGACGTCTCCAGCGGCATGCTCATGATCGTCGGCGCGCTGCTCGGCGGCTCGCTCGGCGTCGCGTACGGGCCGTGGATGGCGAACTACTCCGAGGACGCCGAGGACGTCGACCCCCGGCTGCAGGGCACGGCCTGGGGGCTGTTCGGCTTCCTCACCAAGGCGATCGCCGTGGTCGGCCTGCTGGTCATCCCGCACGTGGTCGAGGCCACGAGCTGGCAGACCTGGCTGGTGGTCTCCCTGGTGTGCCTGGCGCTGTTCGCGCCCGCCGTCTTCCTGTTCCACGGGCCCTGGCGGCGCGAGCGCGCCGAGACCGTGGACGGCTCGGAGGCCAGGGTCGCGGTGGCCGAGTAGAGGTCAGGCCGGCGGGTAGCCGCCCAGGCCCTTGCCGAGAAGGTCGAAGACCCGTTCGACGTCCGCGCGGTGGGCGCGCTCGATCTCCTCGTCGGGCCCGCCCTCCCGGACTCGCTGGCGCAGCCGCCGGTAGAGCGCCCGCTGCGCGCCGACCAGCGTCGAAGCGACGATGCGGGGCAGCGGGTCGCCGGGCTCCGCGCCCGCCTCGGCCGCCAGCGCGTCGGCGAGCACCCGGGTGATGCGCTCGTTGACCTCGTGCATCTTCCGCTCCAGCGACGGGTTGCCGCTGACGAGGTCGAAGAAGCTGCGCGGGTGGACGAGGTCGCGCCGCATCCCCGCGACGAGCCTCGTCTGCGCCAGGCACAGCGCGCGGAAGGAGTCGAGGATGGAGACCCCGGCAGGGCGGTCGGTGACCGCCGCCAGCGACATGGCCTCCCGGTCCTCGGCCCGGTAGAAGACCAGGTCCTCCTTGGTCGGGAAGTGGTTGAACACCGTCTTCTTCGACACTTGGGCGGCCGCCGCGATCTCGTCCACGGTGACCTCGTCGAACCCCCGGGCCCGGAAGAGCGCGTTCGCGGTGTCGGCGATGACCTGCCGGGTCCGGCTCTTCTTCAGCTCCCGCAGTCCGCCCGCACTCATGGGCACAGCGTATCGGCCTCCCTTGGTTACACCTGGTGTACTGTTACACCAAGTGTACTCAATCGGGAGGCGGGATGACGCATCCGGCGGTGGAGACCACCGGCCTGGCCAAGCATTACGGCGACGTCGAGGCCGTACGCGGCATCGACCTGACCGTGCGCAGAGGGGAGATCTTCGGCTTCCTCGGCCCGAACGGCGCCGGGAAGTCCACGACGATCAGCATGCTCTGCACCCTGACCACGCCCTCGGCCGGCGAGGCGCGCGTGGCCGGGCACGACGTGGTGCGCGAACGCGACAGCGTGCGGCGCTCGATCGGGCTGGTGTTCCAGGACCCGACGCTCGACGGCTACCTGACGGCCGAGCGCAACCTGCGCTTCCACGCCGACCTGTACGGCGTGCCCCGTGCGGACGTCGGTCCACGGCTGCGGGGCGTGCTCGAGATGGTGGGGCTGTGGGACAGGCGCGCGGCCAAGGTCGCGACGTTCTCGGGCGGCATGAGACGACGGCTGGAGATCGCCCGCGGCCTGCTGCACTCGCCGCGGGTGCTGTTCCTCGACGAGCCCACCGTGGGCCTGGACCCGCAGACCAGGAGCTCCATCTGGTCCTACATCCGGGAGCTGAAGGAGGCCGAGGACATCACGGTCTTCCTGACCACCCACTACATGGACGAGGCCGAGCACTGCGACCGCATCGCCATCATGGACGGCGGCCGGATCATCGCGCTCGACACCCCCGCCGCGCTGAAGGCCGGTGTGGGCAAGGACCGCGTCCAGATCCAGACCGACGACGGCGCGGCGGCCGTCGCCGCCCTGGACGAGCGGTTCGGCATCCGGGCCGTCGCCTTCGGGGAAGCGGTGGTCTTCCACGTGGACGAGGGGGAGCGATTCGTGCCGGAGCTGTTCTCCCGGTCGGGGCTGCCGATCCGGTCCGTCAGCGTGGCCCGGCCCAGCCTCGACGACGTGTTCATGTCGTACACGGGCCGGTCGATCCGCGACGCGGAGGCGACCGGCGGCGCTCGCGGCCTGGGCGCGCTCGCGGCCGCGCGAGGAGGCAGGCGATGACGTTGCCCGTCACGGCGGTCCGGGTGCCCGGGCGCAGCGCGACGAGCGAGCTGCGCGCCGTCAAGGTGGTCTGGCAGCGCGAGATCATCCGGTTCTTCAACGGGCCGCTGCGCATCCTCACCTCTCTCGTGCAGCCGTTCCTGTTCCTGTTCGTCCTCGGCACCGGCCTGTCGCAGCTCACCTCGGGCGGCACCGGGGGGCTCGGCCTGCGCACCTTCCTCTACCCGGGCATCCTCGCCATGGCCGTCCTGTTCACCGCCATGTCCTCGGCCGCCTCCATCGTCTGGGACCGGGAGTTCGGCTTCCTGCGGGAGATGCTGGTGGCGCCGGTGTCCCGCGGGGCCATCGTCCTCGGCAAGTGCCTGGGCGGGGCCACGGTCGCGGCCTTCCAGGGACTCGTCGTCATCTGCATCGCGGGTCCCGTGGGCGTGCCGTACGCGCCGGGCCTGATGCTCGGCGTGTTCGGCATCCAGGTGCTGCTGGCCTTCACCATCACGGCCTTCGGGGTCGCGATGTCCGTGCGGGTCAGGCAGATGCAGTCGTTCATGGCGCTCAACCAGCTGCTGATCATGCCGCTGTACTTCATGTCGGGCGCGATGTTCCCCGCCTCGAACCTGCCCGCGTGGCTGACCGCGCTCAACCGGATCGACCCCCTCTCGTACGCCGTGGATCCCATCAGGCGGCTGGTCTTCGCGCATCTGAACCTGGCGCCCGCCGTACGCGACCGGCTCGCGCCGGGGCTGACGTGGGGCGCGTGGCACGTGCCCATCGCCGTCGAGGTGGCCGTCCTCGCCGTCCTCGGGCTCGCCCTGCTCGCGATCGCGATCGCACAATTCGGCAAAGCCGACTAAGGAGCCCTGTCCGGCAGAGCGCGCTGAGCCGGGCGGGCGGGTGCGGCTCGGCGAGAAGTTCCGACTATCGGAACGACCGGTTCTACTTTGCGTGTTCATTAAGTAACTTTCCGCAAGGGATACCGGCTCGCCGAGCGAGGAGGCCGTGCATGACCGCGGACACCGTGGACACGTCCATCAAGGGGATCACCGGCGTCGGTGACACCGGCGGCGTCGCCGCCGTCACGAGCGCCGTCCGGGGACGGGTCGACGAGCTGCTCGCCGGCTTTCTCGACGCGCGGCGACCGCCGGTCGGCGATCCGGACGTCGCCGAGGGCTACCGGCTGCTGCGCGAGTTCGTGGTCGAGGGCGGCAAGCGCATCCGGCCGCTGCTGTGCTACTGGGGCTGGCGGGGCGCCGGCGGCGAGGAGCCGCACGAGGACCGGGCCGTCATCACCGGCGCGGCGCTGGAGCTCTACCACGCCGGCCTGCTGATCCACGACGACGTCATGGACGGCAGCGAGCTGCGCCGGGGGCGCCCGACCATCCACAGGGGGCTCGCCGGCACTCCGCGGTGGACGGGCGGGGAGACCTTCGGCCGGTCCGCCGCGATCCTGCTCGGAGTGCTCGCGCAGGCGTGGGCGGACGAACTGCTCGCGGACGCCGCCGCCGGCGACGTGCGGGGGCGGGCGGCGCGCGAGCTGTTCAACCGGATGCGCACGGAGGTCGTCACCGGGCAGTACCTCGACATCCTGGCGCACGCCCGCGCGGACGCGGACGTCGAACAGGCTCTGACGGTGATCCGCTACAAGACGGCCCGATACACCGTGGAGCGCCCGCTGCAGATCGGCGGGGCGCTCGCCGGGGCCCCGCCCGCCCTGCTGGAGGCCTACTCCCAGTTCGGCCTGCCGCTCGGAGAGGCGTTCCAGCTGCGCGACGACGTCCTCGGCGTCTTCGGCGACCCCGCCGTGACCGGCAAGCCGGTCCTCGACGACCTGCGCGAGGGGAAGCGGACCGTGCTCATGGCGTACGCGTACGCGCGGGCGCGAGGGCCGGAACGGGATCGGTTGCGGACCTGGCACGGCGCCCCAGACCTGGACGAACGGCGGGCGGCCGAGCTCAGGCAGATCATCGTGGACACCGGCGCCCTCGGCGAGGTCGAGGACCTCATCGCCCTGCGGGCCGGGCAGGCGCTCGAGGCGCTGCGCGACTGCGCGATCGCCCCGGATGCGACACGGGCACTCGCGGAGCTCACCGAGCGGCTGACCCGTCGCGTCCGGTGAGGCGCGCGATCGGCACGCCCGCCTCTCTCATGACTCCCGCCGCCGGAACGCTCCGGCCGCCTCCGCGCGTGGCCGTGCGGCCGCACGGGCACGCGATGCACCCAGTGTTCGCGGTGTGGCCCTGCCCGGGCCGGTAGGACCCTGATCTTTCTTTCCCCCTCCGCCGCTCGGCGACGAGCGTGACCAGTCACCGAACAACCGGCCGCCGTGCCGACCACAGATGGGGTGATGTGCTGTGACCGAGAACACCATGCCGACCGACAACCGGTTGAGCCTCAGCACCAGGGCCGCGCGCAACCTGGCCACGACGACCAAGACCCCGCCGCAGATGCAGGAGATCACCTCCCGTCATCTGCTGCGCGTGCTCCCCTGGGTCGAGGCGGTGGGCGGGGCCTACCGGGTCAACCGGCGGCTGACCTACCAGATGGCCGACGGGCGGGTGACGTTCGTCTCGACCGGGGCGGACGTGCGGGTCATCTCCGCCGAGCTGTGCGAGCTGCCCGCCCTGCACGGTTTCGGCGACGCCGACGTGCTCGCCGCCATGGCCGACCTGTTCGTCCAGCGGGAGTACGAAGCCGGCCAGGTCATCGCGCAGGCCGGCACCTCGATGGACGAGGTCGTGCTCCTCGCCCATGGCAAGGTCGACAGGCTCGGCGAGGGGGCGTACGGCAACGAGACGCGGCTCGGAGTGCTGGCCGACGGCGAGTACGTCGGTGAGCAGATGCTGGTGAACGCGGACGCGCGGTGGGAGTGGACGGTCAAGGCGGTGACGCCGTGCACCGTGCTCGCCCTCGGCAGGGAGGAGTTCGAACGGCTGCTCACGCTGTCGGACAGCCTGCGTGAGCACGTGCAGGCCTACCGGGAGAACCCGGCGCGGCCGGTGAACCGGTACGGCGAGGCGGAGATCGCTTTGGCGGCGGGGCATGAGGGTGAGGCGACGCTGCCGGGGACGTTCGTGGACTACGAGCTGGGGCCGCGTGAGTACGAGCTGAGTGTGGCGCAGACGATTTTGCGGGTGCACTCGCGGGTGGCGGATCTGTACAACGAGCCGATGAACCAGACCGAGCAGCAGTTGCGGCTGACGATCGAGGCGTTGCGGGAGCGTCAGGAGCATGAGCTGGTCAACAACCGCGACTTCGGTCTGCTGCACAACGCCGATCTCAAGCATCGGGTCCACACCCGGTCCGGCCCGCCCACCCCCGACGACCTCGACGAGCTGCTCGCCATGGTCTGGAAGAACCCGAGCGTCATGTTCGCCCACCCCAAGGCGATCGCGGCCTTCGCCCGCCAGTGCAACGCCCGGGGCATCTATCCCCAGACGGTGGAGTTCAACGGCCAGAAGGCCCCGGCCTGGCGCGGGGTGCCGATGCTGCCGTGCAACAAGATCCCGGTGAACGACAAGGGCATCAGCTCGATCATGGTCATGCGCCTGGGAGAGAAGGACCAGGGCGTCGTCGGCCTGCGCCGCACCGGGCTGGTGGACGAGTACGAGCCCGGCCTGTCGGTGCGCTTCATGGGCATCGACGACAAGGCGATCATCTCCTACCTGGTGACCACCTACTACTCGGCGGCCGTCCTGGTCCCCGACGCCCTCGGCATCCTGGAGAGCGTCGAGGTCCTGTGATGTCCTCCTACCGGCTGCCGGACTTCTACCTCCCCTATCCGCCCCGGCTGAACCCGCACGTGGAGACCGCCCGGGCGCACACGCGGGGGTGGGCGGCGGACATGGGCATGCTCGACGACCCGGACATCTGGACCGAGGAGTCGCTCGACGCGATGGACTACGGCCTGATGTGCGCCTACACCCATCCCGACTGCTCCGCCCCCGAGCTGGACCTGGTCACGGACTGGTACGTCTGGGTCTTCTACTTCGACGACCACTTCCTGGAGACCTTCAAACGCAGCAGGGACCTGGACGGCGCCCAGGACTACCTGGACCGGCTCGACGCGTTCATGACCGACGAGCCGCCCGAGCCGACGAACCCGGTGGAGCGGGGCCTGGCCGACCTGTGGCCCCGCACCGTGCCCGCCATGTCGGAGGCGTGGCGGCGCCGGTTCGTCCGGGTCACCCGCGACCTGCTGCAGGAGTCGATGTGGGAGCTGTTCCACATCGAGCGGGAGGCCGTCTCCAACCCGATCGAGTACATCGAGGAACGCAGGAAGGTCGGCGGCGCCCCGTGGTCGGCCGCGCTGGTGGAGCACGCGGCCGGCGCGGAGCTGCCGGCCCGGCTGGCGGATTCCCGGCCGATCCGGGTGCTGACGGAGTCGTTCGCCGACGCCGTGCACCTGCGCAACGACCTGTTCTCCTACCAGCGGGAGGTGCTGCAGGAGGGTGAGCTGTCCAACTGCGTCCTGGTCTGCGAGCGTTTCTTCGGCTGCGACACCGACCGGGCCGTGGAGATCACCAACGACCTGCTCACCTCCCGGCTGCATCAGTTCGAGCACACCGCGCTGACCGAGCTTCCGGCGCTGTTCGCCGACGAAGGGGTCCTGCCGCCCGAGCAGGCGCCGGTCCTGAGCTACGTCAAGGGACTGCAGGACTGGCAGGCGGGGGGACACGCCTGGCACACCGCCTCAAGCCGCTACACCAAGGCGGCAGGAGGAGCCGGGTATCTCGGGATGAACGTGGCCCGCGCCCACATCACGGGCGCGGGCGGCCTGCGCAACCACACCCACCGGCCCTTCTCCGAGGCGGCGGTGCGACTGCCGCAGCCGTACATGCCGTTCGAGGTGCGCGACAACCCGCACCTCGACGCGGCGCGAGCGGCGGACCTCGAATGGTGTGCCGCCATGGGCTTCTTCGACGGGGTCCCCGGCATCCCGGCGACCGCCGTGTGGAGCGAGCCGCAACTCGCCGGCTTCGACCTCGCCCTGTGCGCGTCCGGCATCAACCCGGACGCCACGGCCGACGAGCTGATCCTGGCCACCAACTGGCTGGCGTGGGGGACGTACGGCGACGACTACTACCCCCGGGTCTACGGGGCGGCGCGCGACCTGGTCGGCGCGAAGCTCGGCAACCGGCGGCTCAAGGAGTTCATGCCGCTGGATCTCGTCCCGCGCCTGACCCCGATGACGGGGCTGGAGCGCGGGCTGGCAGACCTGTGGCCGCGCACCGCCGGGCCGCTGCCGGAGGGCTCCCGCCGGGCCTTCCGCGCCGCCGTCGAGGAGATGATCGACAGCTGGGTGTGGGAACTGGCCAACCAGGCCCAGCACCGCGTGCCCGACCCCGTCGACTACATCGAGATGCGGCGCAGGACGTTCGGCTCGCAGATGACGATGAGCCTGGCCAGGCTGACGCCGGGCCGGGTCATCCCCACCGAGATCCATCGCACCCGCGAGTTCCTCGGCATGACCGACGCCGCGCAGGACTACGCGTGTCTGCTGAACGACCTGTTCTCCTACCAGAAGGAGGTCCAGTTCGAGGGTGAGCTGCACAACGCGGTCGTGGTGCTGGGCACCTTCCTCGACTGCGCGCCCGACGAGGCGGTGACCGTGGTGGACGCGCTGATGACCAGCCGGATGAGGCAGTTCGAGCACATCACCACCGTCGACCTGCCCGCCCTGCTCGAACGCATCGACGCGGGGGAGACCGTGCGGGAGTCGGTCGAGGGATACGTGTCCGACCTGCGCAACTGGATGGCGGCGATCCTGCGCTGGCACCAGCGGTCCCGGCGCTACTTCGAGGAGGAGCTGCGCAGGGGTCCGGCGGCCCGGTGGTCCCAGGGGCCGACGGGCCTCGGCACGGCCACCGCACGCATCCTCTCCCTGGCGCCGCCGGCACACAGGGCGCCGCCGGCACACAGCGCGCCGCCGGCTCATGTGCCGCCGGCGCTCACGGGGTCGTCCGTGACGGCCCCCGCTCTCGCGGCGTCTGATCTTGCGGCGTCTGATCTCGCGGCGCCGGCTCACTCGCTGCGGGGGGCGCCATGACCGCGTCGCGCCTGACCCTGAGCACGGCCGCCGCGCGGAAGCTGGCGACCACCACCAAGACGCCGCCGCAGATGCGGGAGATCACTCCCCGGCACCTGCTGCGGGTGCTCCCGTGGACGGAGGTCCAGGGTGGTGTCTACCGGGTCAACCGCCGGCTCACCTGCACGGTGGGGGACGGGCGGGTGAGTTTCGTCTCCACCGGGGCGCGGGTGCGGGTCATCCCGGCCGAGCTGTGCGAGTTGCCGTCCCTGCACGACTACGGCGACCTCGACACTCTCGGGGCGCTGGCGGACCGGTTCGTGCAGCACGACCTGCGCCCGGGTGATCCGGTGCCGCAGGGACAGGTGGTGCTCGTCGCCCACGGCAAGATCGCACGCGTGGGCGCCGGCGCGTACGGCGGCGAGGCACTGCTCCAGGTCCTGGCCGACGGAGACCACCTGGGGGACCTCACCGGTCCGGGGGCCGCGCCCGCCAAGGCCCTCACCTCCTGCGTCGTTCTCGTCCTCGACCGGTCGGCGCTGGACAACCTGACCGTGCTCGCCGACGGCCTGCGCGAGCATCTCGGCCGTCCTCCCGCGGCGCGGCCGGTGAACCGGTATGGCGAGGCGGAGATCGCTTTGGCGGCGGGGCATGAGGGTGAGGCGACGCTGCCGGGGACGTTCGTGGACTACGAGCTGGGGCCGCGTGAGTACGAGCTGAGTGTGGCGCAGACGATTTTGCGGGTGCACTCGCGGGTGGCGGATCTGTACAACGAGCCGATGAACCAGACCGAGCAGCAGTTGCGGCTGACGATCGAGGCGTTGCGGGAGCGTCAGGAGCATGAGCTGGTCAACAACCGCGACTTCGGTCTGCTGCACAACGCCGACCTCAAGCATCGGGTCCACACCCGGTCCGGCCCGCCCACCCCCGACGACCTCGACGAGCTGCTCGCCCGCCGGCGTAGCTCGCACTACTTCCTCGCCCATCCCCGCGCCATCGCCGCCTTCGGGCGGCAGTGCACCCGGCGCGGGGTGTATCCGGACGTCACCGAGGTGAACGGGGCGACGGTCATGGCCTGGCGCGGGGTGCCGATACTGCCCTGCGACAAGATCCCGATCACCGAGGGCGGGCTCAGCTCGATCGTGGTGATGCGCACCGGGGCCGAGAAACAGGGCGTCGTCGGTCTGCGCCGCACCGGGCTGACGGACGAGTACGAGCCCGGCCTGTCGGTGCGCTTCATGGGCGTCGACGATAAGGCGATCATCTCCTATCTGCTGACCACCTACTACTCGGCGGCCGTCCTGGTCCCCGACGCCCTCGGCGTGCTGGAGAGCGTCGAGGTGAACTGAGGTGCGCCCCCGGCCGGGGCGTTCGGAAAGCACCCCGGCCGGGGCCGCCAGGTCGGGCCGCCATCTCAGGCCACGCGACGCAAGCCTGAGGAGTGGCAGGGGTGAGGAAGTGCGCATGTGTGCCCGCGTTCGCCCCTCATGCGCGCTGCGGCGCGGCTAAGGTGACCGCTGGCCGGTCAGGATGTGGTTCACGAGCGTCGCGGGGTGGGGTTGTTCGTACCGTTGGATCGCGCCCGCCGGGCGGAGGCGGCCTCCGCCCTGGGCAGCCTGGAACGCGGGATAGAAATCCTCCTGTGCCTGGCCGCCGGCATGAGGCCGATGAACCTGACCCAGGTGCACCGGTCCACCGGGTTCTCCAAGACCACCACCCATCGCCTGCTCGGCACCCTGCAGCGGCGGGGCCTGGTCACGCGCACGGGCGGCGACTACACGGTGGGCGGACGCCTCGCCGACCTCGTGGCGCCGCGCGGCTGGGCGGTCCAGGGCCGTCGCCTGCCCGGCTCCCGCAGGGCTGTCCTGCCGCATCTGCTCCAGCTGTACGAGGCCACCCGGCAGACGGTCAACCTGGGCGTGCCGGACGGGTTCGAGGTCGCGTACGTCGAGCGGTTGTACGGGCACAACCGGATCAAGTCGCCGTCGGACGGCGTCGACCGGGCGCCGCTGCACTGCACGGCCACGGGCAAGGTGCTGCTCGCCTACGACGCCGGTCTGCGCACCGCGTTCCTCGCCGCCCCGCCCATGCGGCGGATGACCGGCCGTACGGTGACCGCGCCGGCCGCGCTGGAACGCGAGCTCGCGGCCATCCGCGCTGAGGGCGTGGGATACGCCCGGGAGGAGTTCGCCGAGGGGGTGTGCTGCGCCGCCGCGCCCGTCTTCGGTCCGGACGGCGGGGTGTGCATGGCAGTCGCGGTCGCCGCGCCGGTGGGGGCGGCGGCGCTGCCGCGCCTGAGTGCGGCCGTGCGCAGAACCGCCCACCAGATCACCGGCGTCCTCCTCCTGTGATCCCCGCTTCGCGGATTGGGCCCGTCGGCCCCGGGGAAGGCTCGAACGAGTCGAGCGGCGGGACCTGAGCCGCTCCGGCCGCCGGTGCCAGGGACCGGCGCAGCCGTCGTGGTGCCGGGGAGAGTCATGCGTCGAGGAGCGTACGCGTCCCGCTTGATCGGCCGGGCCGGCCTCGTCGCCGTTCCGGTGACCGTGCTGCTCACGGCGTGCGGCACGCCGGAGCCGCAGATACGGCCGCGGCCGGTGGCGACGGGCGGCCCGGTGTCCGCCGCGGTCTCCGCATCGCCCTCGCCCAGCCCGTCGGTCGTCTCGGCCGCGGCCCGTCCGGAGGCGTGCCGCAACGCCGACTGCGAGGTGGCGGTCCGCCCGGGTGATCGGCTGCGGCTCGACCGGAAGACCGGCCTCGACGCGATCACGATCGTCTCGCTCGACCGCGGCGGGTTGCGGCTGCGCTTCGAAGCGGGCGCGGGGGCGTTCCGCGTCGAGGGCATGAACACCGGCGTCAGCCAGGACTGCGTCAACGGCCGCTGCCGGACGGAGGGCGAGCTGACGCTGGCCCCGGAACGGCCCGGCAGGATCGGCGACATCCGCCTGCGGCTCGCGAGCGTGGCGCCCGACCACGCGGTCCTGGTCCTGTCGCCGACGTGAACGCCACGGGCGGGACCAGCCTGGCCGTCTCGACTTCGGAAATCCCCAGCCTCCGTTAACCGCGAGGCCACCACGCCTCCCTACGTTCGCGGCCATGGCATGGAAGAGCAGGGTCAACGCCGCCGTCGAAGGGATGACCGGGTACGTCATCACCCGGGCCAGGCCACGGGCCGCATCGGCTGCGGAGCCGCGAGATGAGCCGCGCCCGCCCGCCGACCCCGCCGCCGACCGCCTGCTGCGCGCACCCGTCTTCGTGCTCTCCCCGGTCAGGTCCGGCTCCACGCTCCTGCGCGTGCTGCTGAACAGCCACAGCAGGATCCACGCGCCGCACGAGCTGCACGTCCGGCGGATCGCCGTGACCCTCACCACCGATCCCGTACGGCAGGCCATGGCGGCGGCCGGCCACCGTACGAGCGACATCGAGCACATCCTGTGGGATCGCCTGCTGCACCGGGAGCTGGTCAGGAGCGGCAAGGACGTCATCGTGGACAAGACGCCCAGCAACGTGTTCGCCTACCGCCGCATCACGACGTGCTGGCCGGATGCCCGATTCGTCTTCCTCCTGCGCCACCCCGCGTCGATCGCCCGGTCCTGGCACGAGGCCGATCCGCGGACGCGGCCCATGGAGGAGGCCGTGCGGCACACGCTGCAGTACATGCGCCACCTGGAGGAGGCCAGGCGTCGGCACGAAGGGATCGACGTCCGGTACGAGCGGCTCGTCGACGACACGGAAGGCGAGCTGCGGCGACTGTGCGCCTGGCTCGGCGTGGAATACGAGCCCGAGATGGTCCGGTACGGCGACAAGGACCACGGCCACTTCGTGAAGGGCATCGGCGACTGGCGCGACAAGATCCGGAGCGGGCGGGTCCAGCCGGGCCGTCCGCTGCCCGCCGCGGAGGAGGTGCCCGAGGCCCTGCGGGAGATCGCGGCCGCCTGGCGCTACGTCTGATCCCCGGTCACCAGTGGAATCAGTGGATGCGGCGGCAACTGCTGCACCCGGCGAGGCGCGGGCGTGCGTGTGGGTTACGGTGCCGTCGTGGACGTATATGGTGCGATCGCCTCGTTCGCCGTCATCGTGGCGTTGCTCACGCTCACGCCCGGCTTGGACACGGCGCTGATCCTGCGTACGTCGCTGCTCGCCGGACGGAGACCGGCCTGGGCCGTGGTGCTCGGCATCCAGGCCGGCACCCTGCTGTGGGGCCTGCTCACGGCCGCCGGCCTGTCCGCTCTCCTCACCGCCTCCCACGTGGCGTACGAGGTGCTGCGGTGGGCGGGTGTCGCGTACCTGGTCTGGATGGGCGGCAGGATGCTCTGGCAGAGCCGCACGAGCCGGGCGGACGACGTGGCACCGGCCGGCCCGCCGGAGGCCGGATGGGGACGGGCGTTCCGGCGGGGCCTGCTGACCAACCTGCTCAACCCGAAGGTGGGCGCCTTCTACGTCGCGGTGCTGCCGCAGTTCATGTCCCAAGGCGTGCCGCACGCGGTGATGGGCGTGCTGCTGGCGGGCGTCCACGTCTGCGAGGCGCTGGTGTGGAGTGCCGTGCTCATCGGCTTCACCGGGATGGTGCGCGGCTGGCTGCGCAGGCCGTCGGTCAAGCGTGCCATGGACCGGATCACCGGCCTCATCGTCATCGGTTTCGGTCTGCGCCTGGCGGTGCAGCAGTCCTGAGCCGCCCGTCGTAGGGGCCGACTCCGCACACTTCGGGGACGGCGGCGATCGGGACCTCCTCGGTGAGGGCACGGACCGGCAGGGCCTCGACGCCGCGCAGCATCGCCTCGGCCGTGTCCGGGGGCAGGTAGGCGGTGTCCACGATGAGGCTGAGCCGCGCGGTGTCGACGGCCGACACGACCGTGAAGAACGCCTTGAACCGGACGCCCGGCCAGGCGTTCGTGACGTACGTCCTGGTCTTTTCCGTGAGGCGGGCCACCTCCTCGTCGGATCCGGCGGGTGGCAGGCCCGGCCAGGTGCCGACGGTCCGTCTGTCGTTGAAGAAGGCGTCGAGGTCCGGCTCCCGGCCGCGGCGGCGGCCGATCTCCTCCCGCATGGCCTGCATCTCGAACGGGTCGTAGTGCGCGTTGCGGTACGCCCTGAGCGCCCCGCGTTGTGCGGCCCGGCAGGCGGCGGCGAAGTCGGTGGCGGGCAGGTCGAGCACGAACAGGCCGTCCTGTTCCACGGTGCCGACCATCGTGCGGGTGCGCGCGTCGCGGCGGTTGCTGTGCACGAGCTGCATGACCGCGCGCGGGCGGCCGCTCACCGTGGCCAGCACGGTGGCGCAGGCGGCGAGCAGCACATTGGTCGTGCTCATCGTCCAGCGCTCGGCAAGCCGTTGCGCCGCGATGGCGAGCGCCACCGACTCCATGCCGACCTCGATGAACCGCGGGTCGTCCGCCTCACGCGGCGGATGGTCGAACACGTCGAGCGGTCCCTGCGCCAGCACCGAGTGCCAGTATCGGACGGACTTGGCCGAGCGGGCGGGGTAGGGCTCCTCGCGCTCCGCGGCCGCCTGGTCCATCGGCTGCCACTCGGCGGGCGGCAGTTCCTCGCCGCGCAGCAGAGCCTTCCACTCCTCCGACAGCGTGTTCAGCGCCTGGAAGTCCACCGCGAGGTGGGAGAAGGCGATCGCCAGCGCCATCGGGCGGTCGTTCTTGACCACGACGGCGCAGCGCAGCGGCAAATCGCGGTCGTGCGCGAAGGGCGTGCGGCCCAGCTCGCCCGCGAGCCGCTCGGCGACCCGCAGCGCCCGGTCCTGTCCCGCGTCCACCAGGTCCACGGTCAGCTCCCCGCCGCGACCGACCCGCTGCACCGGCCCATCCGGGGTGAGGGCGAAGGTCGTGCGCAGGCTCTCGTGCCGTTCGACCAGCACGCGCAGCGCGTCCAGGACGCTGCCGAGGTCACGCCTGCCGTACACCGGAAGCACCCACGGGCAGCTGAGGAACGTCTGGCTGTCGCCCATGAGGTGGACCGCCCGCCAGATCAGCCGCTGTCCCCAGGTCAGCGGCGCCTCGCCTTCCCGCGTGCCGCTGAACGTCACCGTCACCATGAGCCCGTCGTCCTTCGGGAGGCCGGCTCGTGGCCGAGTCCGATCTCCACGCCGTCACCGAAAAGTTTCGACACGATGCCCACCCCATCATTGGCAGAGGAATGCCCAGTTAGTCCGGTTTTGGTCGCGCCGGAAGTCGCCGTGCAACGGAAGAATAGGCAACGGGAGTGGACGGGCGACAGTGAAAGTCGTAAGTCTCCTGCCGAAAGCTTTCGAAGGAGAGGGGTGCGAGGTTGGGGGCTACCCCTTGTCCGGCAGGACGATTGTGATCTTTTTGCCGACGGTGTCGATGCGGTTGACGGGTGGCGCGCCGTCGGTCTGGTCGTCGCGGAGCATCGTCTCGCTCTGCCGCTGCTCCAGTTGCATCCGTTTTGTGGAGAGGAAGGCCGCCGTGAACTCGTCGAATCCGGTGGCAGAGATGGACTTGCCGGACTTGCGGACCTTGGC
This sequence comes from Microbispora sp. NPDC046973, assembly GCF_040644495.1. Classification (NCBI taxonomy): domain Bacteria; kingdom Bacillati; phylum Actinomycetota; class Actinomycetes; order Streptosporangiales; family Streptosporangiaceae; genus Microbispora; species Microbispora sp. NPDC046973. Next base: position 404,263 of record NZ_JBEYWQ010000004.1, read on the forward strand.
CGCCCACCGCCACAGACGCTCGAGCAGGGCCAGAAGAATCAGCGCGCACGCCAGCATCTCCATGATCCCGACCGTACCTCCCGTCCTTCCCGAATGTCCGCGTCTCCGAGGATCCGGTATGGCCCACGGGAGTCACGGCCGTACCGGCCGGCAAGATCGTTCGTCGGTCCGGCCTCGTACGATGTCGCCTATGACCAGGCACGGCTTCACGCTCAGGGCACAGGGCCCGTTCGACTTCGGTGCCACGTTGCGTTTCGTCGAGGACTGGCCCGCCACCAGCGGGCTGCCCTCCGACGGGCGGGCGCTGCGCTTCGCCTACTGCGCGGAGTCCGACTGGCTGCCGATCGGCGTGACCGTGACCGCCGCGCCGGACGGGGTCGCCGTCGCCACGACGCGGGCCGCCGGGCCGCGGATCCGGGGCGAGGTGGCGCGCGTCCTGTCCCTCGACGTGGACGGCTCCGGCTTCGCCGCGGCGGGCGAGGCCGACCCGGTGCTCGGCGACCTGCAGCGGAAGAGTCCCGGCCTGCGCCCGCTGTGCTTCTGGAGTCCCTGGGAGGCGGCCTGCTGGGCGGTGATCGTGCAGCGTTCGTCGATGCTCATCGCCGCCCGGCTCAAACAGCGCATCGCGGAGCGATACGGCGCGAAGGTCGTCGTGGACGGGCAGACCTACGCCGCCTTTCCTCCGCCCATGACGCTGCTGCAGGCCGGCGGCCTCGGTCTGCCCGCGCAGAAGGAGGAGTGGCTGCGCGGGCTGGCCCGCGCGGCGCTCGACGGCGTGCTCACCGCCGAGCACCTGCGCGCGCTCGATCCTCAGGAGGCGCTGGCCGAGCTCCGCGCCCTGCCCGGCGTGGGGCCGTTCTCCGCCGGCTTGATCCTGATCCGCGGCGCGGGCGCGCCGGACGCGTTCCCGGGCGACGAACCACGCCTGTTCGCGATCCTGCGCGAGGCGTACGGCCTGCCGGACGACGCTCCGCCTGCCGTCTACCGGAAGGTGGCCGAGGCATGGCGGCCCTACCGCTCCTGGGCCTCCTTCCTCTTCCGGGCGTCCGGCTACGGCGCCGTGGAGGACGACCGTCCCCCGAGCCGACCGGCGCAGGGTCGCTGACCCTCTTCCGCCGCCGGTGCGGTGATCAGCGTGTGGCGCGGCGCCGCGAACCTCACGCCGCCGTCGTATCGCGGCACCTGAGAAAACGATGAACGGGCCGGGAAGCCGTCTCATCCATTTCTCATGCGGGCTGAACATCGGGTGAGAATTCATCACCCGGGCGGCTTCTGCGGCATTTGGCCGATCATTGTCCGCGCGCCCTGTCTGAGCTGGCGTGATATGAATGGCGTAAGCGGCCGCCGTGGTCGTGCGGATATTTAAGAATCGTTTCGGCCGCGAAAAAGGCCGATATGTTCTTCGGTGAAAGCGAAATCCGGTGCGGGCCCCCTCTCTGTCCGTTGAATCCGCGCCGGTGGTTTCCCCGAGGAGGAAGCAATGCGTGCAAAACTGACCGCCGGACTGCTGGCCGCCACCGTCGGCGCCTGCGTGCTCGTCCCGACGGCGTCGGCCTTCGCGGCGACCGGTCAGCCGGGTGCTCCGCGACCCGTGGCCACCACGACCCCCAAGCAGGACGCCGAGCAGGATCTCAGGCAGGGCGTCAGGCGGGATGGCGGCAAGAAGGACTCCCGCCGCGCCGCCACCTCGCTGACCATCACCGCCTCGGCGGGTGAGGAGACGGCGAAGCGGTCCCGTGACGACCGGCGTGCCAAGCAGTTGACGCTCTCGGGCACGCTGACCTCCGGCAGGTCGGGCCTGGCCGCCCAGACCGTCGCCGTCTACTTCCGCACGGCCGGCTCCACCCGCTACACGTACGTCACCTCGACGCGTACGGGGTCGCGCGGGCAGTACAGCGTGAAGGTGAACACCGGTGGGACGGGCACCTGGAAGGCCGCCTTCGGCGGCACGCCGGCGAAGCAGCAGAGCTCGGCGACGGTGAACGTCGCCTGACCTCCCCGCCGTGACCGGGGGCGCGTTCGGGAGGAGCCGGAACGCGCCCCCTCTTCCCCCTCCAGCCGGCCATGCCCCCTATCGCGAGCGGCCGTCTCCGTCGGCAGGCTGTACGGCCTTGACCCTGACGCAACAGGAGGCTCGACGATCGCGGCATGAGCGAGTACATCAGCCCCGTTCCCATGCCCGCGCTCGACGCGACCGCCCCCGAGATCTACCGGGAGTACTACGGCATGCCGATGTTCGTCACCATCCCCACCCGCGACCTCGAAGCCTCGAAGGACTTCTGGACCCGCGGGCTCGGGTTCATCGATCTGTTCTCCGTGCCGGATCGGCTGACCCACCTGCGACGCTGGGCCTTCCAGGACGTCCTGCTCGTGCCCGCGGAACACGTGGGCGAGGTCCCGGCGATGAGCGTCAGCTTCGCCTGCGTCCTCAGCCAGATCGACCGGATCGCCGCGCGCTGCGAGGAACTCGTGCCGGGATGCACCAGCGGCCCGAGGGAGATGCCGTGGAACTCCATCGAGCTGACGGTCGTCACGCCGGAGAACGCCAGGGTCGTGATGACGGCCGCGCAGCCCCTCGATCCGCACAGCGCTCGGGCGGACGACCTGCGAGCGATAGGCATCGAGATCCCGGCCGAGTGAGCACCCGGTACGCCCGTCCCAGGCCGGGGGCCTTCGGCGACGTCGGCGATACTGGGCCGGTGACGAGCGACGCCCGCGACTGCGAACCGGCCACCGCCGGACAGGACGGCTCCGACGGCCTCACCGTCGGCCGGGCGGGCGCGCTCGTCGGGGTCAGCGTCAAGACGCTGCACCACTGGGACGCGATCGGCCTCGTACGTCCGAGCGGGCGCACCTGGGCCGGATATCGGGTGTACTCGGGCGACGACGTCGCGCGGATCCACCGCGTCCTCGTCTACCGGGAGCTCGGGTTCCCGCTCGCCGAGATCGGCCGGATCCTCGACGACCCGGGCGCCGACGCGCGCGACCACCTGCGCCGGCAGCGGACGCTGCTCGTGGAGCGCATCTCCCGCCTGCGCAAGATGGTCGGCGCGGTCGACCGCATGCTGGGTGCGTCGAGCACCGTCATGCGATTGACCCCGGAGGAGCAGGTCGAGATCTTCGGCGACGACTGGGAGCCCGTCTGGGTCGACGAGGCCGAGGACCGCTGGGGTGACAGCGCGCAGTGGGCGCAGTACGCCGAGCGGGCCGGCGAGATGACTGCGGAGGACTGGAAGAGGATCGCGGCCGAGACCGATGCCCTGAACGCCGACCTCGCCGCCGCGAAGCGCGCCGGCGTCACGCCCGGGTCCGCCGCCGCGAACGCGCTCGCGGAGCGGCACCGCGCGTCGATGTCGAGGTACTTCGACTGCACGCACTCGATGCAGGCCTGCATCGGGCGGATGTTCACCGCCGATCCCCGGTTCGCCGCCCACTACGACGCGATCGAGCCGGGCCTGGCCGTCTGGCTGCGCGACACGATCTGCGCGAACGCCGGGGCCCACGGCGTCGACCCGGAGTCCGCCACCTGGCAGTAGCCCGGCGTCATCGAACCCCGGTAGACGCTCACGAGCGCGACTCCGGTGGCACGTAGCCGAAGGTGGGGCCGGCCGTGGTGCCGGCCGTGGTGCCGTCCGTGTCGGGCATCAGCATCAGGGCGTCGGCCCGGGCCTTGAGCGCGTACATCGTGCCGACGGCGGCCCCGAGCAGTGCCGGGTCGCCGTTGAAGGCCTGTTCCAGCTGGTGCAACAGCGTGCAGTAGGTGCTGTCGAACTCGTGCTGCGCGGTGCGGATCGCGCTGCCCGGAGCGTGGTCGGACAGCCGCGGGTTGGGCCGCATCGGGTGCACGGCGGCGAAGTCCACCGAGATCGGCTCACCGGTCGGCCCGGACTGCGGGGTGTCGCCGCGCCGGTAGCGCCGGCCCAGTTGGAGCTCCCGGAAGCGGTAGTAGTGGGCGACCTCGTCCCGATCGGGGTGGAAGACGTCCTGGTCCCCGTCCCAGACCTCGCCCCGGGCCGTACCCTCGCCCTGTTCGACGATCTCCTTCAGCGCCCCCAGCGCCGACTCCAGATCCTCCACCGCGAACAGCGATCCCGCGGTGTGCCGGAAGTGGCTGCCGCTCACCTGGCGCGCGGGGTCGCCGCAGAAGACCTCCCGCTCGCCCAACTGCTCGCACAGGTGGCGCAGTCCCTGTTCGATCGCGTCGTAGAACTGCCCGATCGTCTCGTAGCCGTCGCCTTCCGCCGGGGCGCCGGGCGAGGCCGGCTGTTCCAGGCGCAGGAACATCTCCAGGGCCTGCGGGCCGAACGGCAGCAACGACAGCTCCAGATCGCTGTGGGGCAGCCGCCGGGGATACGGCGGCAGCATCTCCGGCATGTCGAGGCGCGGCCGGCCGCCCACGGCGTTGAGCAGGTTCGCGGCCAGCGCCAGGTGCAGCATCTCCTCGGCGAAGACGCCGCCCACCACCTCCACGGCCTCCGGATTGTGCTCGGGGTCCAGCGAGTACAGCGCGCACAGGTACGGCGGCAGCGTCGCGTGTTCCAGCTCGACCGCCCACTGAAGGTGCTCACGCAAACTGTCGAGAGAGTCGATTGGCCCCGGCCCGGGGACGGCGACGGTTCCCTGCGGTTCCAGATCCTTCATCGAAGTCCTACCTCACTGGCAGAAGTGGTGTTGGTTCGTCCGGCGCAACCGGTCGAGGGCTAAGACCGGACAGCCGTCGGACTTGTGACAGCCGCCGGGAAGTTCTTCGCGATCCATGAGCTCCGCGCCGGACGCGCTCAGGCGGCGGCCGGCCGTGGGCGGGCGCGGGTGCCTCTCGCCACAATTCCGATCTGATTCGCCCGTTGACGGGCGGTGCCACATTTCGTACGTTCCGCGTAGGCCGCACCCCGGGCGCCCCGGACCGGAAGGGGTTGCAGTGACCAGCGAGCTGAACTCGAACGGGACTGATCCCAATACTGGGCCGGATATCGGGCCGGATATCGTGCCCGGACCACTTGCCACGCCACCACCGGAGTTCGCCCGCAGACGCGAGTGCGGGCCGCTGGAGCCGGCGACCATGCCCAGCGGTGACCGCGTCCCGATGGCCGTCCGGTACGAGGACGTCCGCGCCCTGCTGGCCTCGCCCACATCCAGCCGCAATCTCCGCCTCCCCGGGCTGCCGCGGTTCGTGAGCGGCGTCGGCATCGACGACGACCCGGACGCGCTGATCAATCAGGATCCGCCGGAACATACGCGCTACCGCCGGATTATGCACGGCACCTTCACCCCGCGCCAGATCGAACCGTGGCGTCCCCGCGTCGCGGCGATCGCCCGAGAGCTCCTCGACGGCCTGGACGATCCGTTCGACCTGGTCCAGGGATACGCGCTCCAGCTACCGGCCCGTGTCATCTGCGAGATGCTCGGTGTGCCGATGGACCACTACGAGCAGTTCGTCCGGTGGACGGACATGTTCCTGACCACCTCCACGGCGACCGAGCAGGCGCGTTACGAGGGCTACACCGACTTCATGGCCTATGCCGCAGAACTGGTCGCCCAGCATCGCCTCTCGCCTGGCGAGGACCTCATCGACCTGCTCATCCAGGCCAGGGACTCCGGCGACCGGCTGTCGGAGGGCGAGCTGGTCAACACCGTCTTCTCTTTGATCACGGCCGGCTACGAGACGACCGCCTCGATGATCGCCCGTGGTGTCTTCCGGTTGCTCCTTCACCCCCGCCAATGGGACGAGCTGGTCGCCGACCCGGCCCTGACGGCCACCGCCGTCGAGGAGATCCTGCGCTTCGACGGGCCGCCCGCCAGTGCGTTCATGCGCCGCATCACGGAGGACACCGACCTGCCCAGCGGCTCGCTGAGCGCGGGCACGGTCGTGATGCCGAACCTGAACGCGGCCAACCACGACCCGCAGGCGTTTCCCGAGCCCGGCCGGTTCGACATCCACCGTTTCACCGGCCATCCGCCCAACCCCCATGTGGCATTCGGGTACGGCCCGCACCGCTGCCTGGCCGCCAGTCTCGCCAGGGTCGAGCTCACCGAGGCGATCAAAGCGCTGGTCACCCTGCGGCCCGCTCTCCGCCTGACCGCCTCTCCCGAGTCGGTGACGTGGACCGATGGCCTGGTCCTCCGGCCGGTCGCCATGCACGTCACCTCGGGGGCGGCGGACGCCTGACCGAGGCGGGGCCGGCGCGTCTGACCGGCGGGTGACCGCGGCCACCGAGCCTCAGTCCGTGACCCCGGTGCCCTCGACGTCTTCCAGCACCTCGACCGCGGCGAGCAGACCGCGCAGGCCGATCTCCTCACGTTCGGCGTCCGTCGGGTCGAACAGCCAGTCGGTGACCGGCAGGCCGGCGGCGTCCTCCGGACGGCTGGACTCGACCCCGATCACCTCCGCCTCGACCTCGATCTCGAGTTCGTGCAGAAATTCGTTCTCGTCGCTCGGAGCGGTCATCGTTCCTCTTCTCGTGTCCTGTGTGGGTGAATGGCTCGGCCCGGGGGCGGGACGCGACGACCGCGGCGACCCGCGCGGCACGACGGAGCAGCTGCACGGACGGAGCAGCGGCACGGCCGGGGCAGCCGCGCGGACTGGGCGGCGCGGACTGGGCGGGGCGGCGCGCCGGTGATCGCGGTCATCGCGTGCGCCCTCAGGGACGTACGGGCCTCGTCGCCCTACTTGCCCGTAGCGGAGCTTTCGAGCCAGTCGTGGTAGCGGATCGTGCCGAGGGTGGCGTCTGCGATCGGGACCAGCGACCGCTCGCTCAGCTCGCTGCCGAAGTAACGCGCGTGCGGGTCGGTGACCACCTCGCGCGGGTCGCCCCAGGCGGCCAGCGCCTGCCGGAAGAACTCGTCCATACGGAACTGCTCGGGCCCGGCGATCTCGACCCTGCCGTTCAACGGCGACCCCACCGCGGTCCGGGCGACCGCCTGGGCGACGTCGTCGCCCGCGATGGGCTGGAAGAGCACGGGCGCCATGTGCACCTTGCCGTCCACCATGGCGTCGTCCGCGATGCCGCGGTCGAACTCGAAGAACTGGGTCGAGTGCACGAGCGAGAACGGGATCCCCGACTTCTCGATCAGCTGCTCCTGAGCGATCTTCGCCGCGAAGTAGCCGTTGTCGGGCATCCGCTCGGTCCCCACGATCGACACCGCGACGTGGTGACCCACGCCCGCCTCCGCCTCCGCCGCGAGCAGGTTGCCGGTGGAGGTCTCGAAGAACTTCAGCACCGCGGCCCTCTCGAACGACGGCGAGTTCGACACGTCGACCACCACCTGCGCGCCCGCCAGCACCTCGGCCAGCCCCTCGCCGGTGAGCGTGTTGACGCCGGTTTGCGGCGACGCCGCCACCGCCTCGTGGCCGTGCTCGCCCAGCTTCTTCACCAGCTTCGACCCGATCAGGCCGGTGCCGCCGATTACCACGATCTTCATCGCGCTCTCCTTCTGTCCCCCGGGCCACCTCGTTGCCACCCGGTCGCCAGCTAAGACCGGACAGCCCCCGGGGTTGTGACGGCAGCCGCGAAGTTCACGCCGGCTCGTCACCGGTCAGGAGAGGCGGATCATGACGACGTGCTCCCGCACGCGCCCCGGCGGCCGCCGTCCACATCGTGACGGCGACCAGCAGAACGCAGACGGCTGCGATCGCCGCGACCGTGCCGGCCACGCCGATCCAGGGCGTCGCCAGCGGCAGCGACAAGACGATGACGACGCACGGCAGAACCGCGGCGGGGAACATGACGGGTTCAGTGACGACAAGCACGTGCACCGCCCACAGCAGAGCGAGATACACCCCTACAGGGACGGCGACCGCGTAACCGAGCGCCGGCGACGACGACGCCGCGACGTCGTGCCCGCTCTTCTCCACCGCCACCTCGAGCCCGGCGCCGAGGGCCGCCAGAGCCGCGAAGATTCCGTAGTGGCCGTATCCCCACAGGTAGGACCGACGACGGCGGTCACTGAGGCCGTCCCCCGCAGGCCCGAGGAAATACAGCCACCAAAGAGCGAACAGCAGGACGAGACCGGCGATCGCGATCAGGACGAAGGGACCGCCGACCGCGTCCGCCTCGAGCGCTCTTCCGACCCCCCTGCTCGCGGCCAGCACGCTCTCGCCGAGCAGGATGATCGTGAACAGGCCGTAGCGCTCGGCGATGTGGTGCGGGTGCCAGTTGGTGGCCATTGCTCGCTCCGCCCACCAGGGCACCGCGAGTTCCAGGGCGACCAGGCACACGAAGAACGGCAGGCCGAAGGACGAGGGCAGGACTCCCGTCTCCACGAGGAAGAGCCGCGCCAGCCAGCCCATCTGCACGAAGGTGATGCCGCCGGCGTAGCGGAACGCGGTGCGGCGCCTCGCCGGGTCCTCGAGACCGGCCCGCAGCCATTGGGCGACGAGCCCGATCCTCATGACGAGGTAGCCCAGCGTGATGATCCCGTAGTCGGAGTGGCTCGCCGCGGCGGGCACGCCGGCGGCGAGGACCAGCACACCGGCCATCTGCACCATGGTCAGCAGCCGGTAGGCGACGTCGTCGGTGTCGTAGGACGAGGCGAACCACGTGAAGTTCATCCACGCCCACCAGATCGCGAAGAACACCTGGAGGAACGGCACCAGCCCGGCCAGGCCGTGACCGACGGCGATGTCGTGTGCGAACTGCGCGGTGACGGCCGCGACCGCGATCACGAAGGTGAGGTCGAACAGCAGTTCGAGCTGACTCGAGACGCGATGCGGCTCATCGATGGCACGAGCGCTCATCCGGACCCTGATCCGGATCGTTGTGCCTGCTGGTGGCAAGGTCCTGCTCCTGTCGCTGCGCAACGTACGGTCGCCTGGAAGAGTGGCAGAGTTCCGATTTCTGACAAAACGGCACCGAGATCGCGCGCTCGCCGCAGGAACACGCGGAACGGGCACCGGCGGGGTGCCGGCCCATCAGCGGGCGAGCCACTCCCGATAGGTGGTCGTGGCGATGGCGGCGCCCTTCTTGGCGACGAGGGCATGGCCCGAAGCGGCGGCGTACATGCCGGCGCTGTCGTCGGTGACGACCGCGCGGTGGTCGCCTCGGGCGGCGAGGGTGATCCTGCCCAGCTCGTCGAGCGCGAAGACCTCGGGCCCCGCGATGTCCAGGGTGCCGCGCAGCGGGACGCCCACGCTGACGTCCGCCACGGCCCGGGCGACGTCGTCGGCGGCCACGGGCTGCATGAGAGTGGTGGGCAGGCGGACGGTGTGCTCGTCGGAGGTCCAGGACAGCACCGTGTCGACGAACTCGAAGAACTGCGTGGAACGCACGATCGAGTACGGCACGGGGCCCGCCTTGAGCAGATCCTCCTGCAGCACCTTCGCCCGGTAGTAGACCGAGCCGGGCACCAGGTCGGCGCCCACGATCGACAGGATGACCGCGTGGCCGACGCCGGCCCCCTCGGCGCCGGTCAGCAGGTTGTCCATCGTCTTCCGGAAGAAGGCGGGCGAGGCGTCGTCGAAGGTCCGCGGCTTCGTCAGGTTGACGACGACGTCGGCGCCTGTCAGCGCCTCGGGCAGGCCCCGTCCGCTGAGCAGGTCGAGACCGGTGGACGTCGAGTGCGGCACCGCCTCGTGCCCGCGCGCGTTCAGGATCGTGACGACCCGGGATCCGATGAGACCGGTCCCCCCGATGACAGCGATCTTCATTTCCTGGCCTTCCTGGTTCTCGGACACGACGATACGCACCGCCTCGCCTTCGACTCCGAACGCGAAGGGGCCGCCCGCCTCGCAAGACCGGACGATCACACGGTTCGTGACAGATCCCGGGATCGCCCTGAGCCGGAGCCCCCCGGCCGGAGGCGCCGAAACCGTGAGCAACGAGACGTCCCCGTGCCCACGGAGGCTGTCGGCAGGGACGCCGTGAACCCTTCCGTCCTCGTGCCCGTCTCAGGTGCATGAGGCGCATCTGGCTCGTGGCCATGCTCGTGACGCTCGCCGCGTGTGGGACGGCGCCTGCGGCGACCGCGCCCTCGATGCGATACCAAGCCGACGCGACCGTGCTGTCCAGCCCCGAGCACGGCCCGCAACTCTGCGCCGCGGTCGCCGAGTCCCTGCCGCCCCAGTGCGGCGGGCCTGACATCGTCGGATGGGACTGGAACGCCGTGAAGCACTCCGCTCGCGGCGGCGTGCGCTGGGGCGAATACCACGTGGTCGGCACCTGGGACGGAAAGACCCTGACACTGACCGATCCTCCGAGCCCCGCCCCGCGTCGCAACGCCCCGCGCGACCGATCCGACCTCACCACGCCGTGCCCGGAGCCCGTCGGCGGCTGGCGCCCAGTCGACCCGGCGAAGGCCACGGAGAGGGCGATGGAAGCCGCGATCGACAAGGCCCGGAAGCTTCCCGGGTACGCGGCGGCCTGGCTCGACCAGAGCTACCTCGACGAGATCAAGGGATTCGACTCCCAGGATCCCCGATGGGTGGAGCGATACGCCAACGACCCCGAACGGCTCGTGCTGAACCTGCGGTTCACCGGTGATCCGAACGTCCACGAGGCCGCGATCCGCGAGGTCTGGGGCGGCGCACTCTGCCTGAGCCGCGCCCGGCACACCGAGGCGGAGCTACGTGCGCTCCAAGAAAGGGCGCAAAAGGAGATCAAGGACGTTCACTTCGCCTCGATCAACGAGCGGGCCGGTTACGTCGAGATCGGGCTCTGGGTGGTCACACCCCGGCTCCAGCGTGAGGTTGACGAGAAGTACGGGAAGGGTCTCGTGGTTCTCGAAGGCTTCCTCAAGCCGGTGGGCTCATAGACGTACGACGCATGCCGGGGCCCCAGGGCGAGGGAGAGGAAGGCCGGCTCAGAGGCGACCGAGGCGGGGAGAGGGGCACGCCCTGCAGGGTTCGAACCCCCGCCCGTCGGACTGGAAATGGAGATGCTGCTCCGGCCTTCCCGGGCTTCGACCTACTCCTGCTGAGCCAGGCATCCCGCTGAAATCGCAGGGATCACGGGCCGTTATGGGGGCTGCGTCGCTTGATGTCGAAGAGCGCGTTTCGACGGTGATTCCCTAATGCTCTTTGTGCAGCTATATCTGGGCCATCGGTTCAGCAGTGCTCGCATTTGCCGATGTGTGGTCGGCGTCCGCCGGGCCGGTTTGTCGGTGGGACGATCTAACGTCCTCGCCATGACTTCAGCGACGCAGGCGTACACGTACGCCGCGCCCTCCTCTCTTGTCGACGGCCGTCTCGGATTGGCGACCTCCGGCGGGCGGGCCCTGTCCGGCCCGGCCGTGGCCCCCCGGTTCTTCAGCGGCGTGGTGACCCATGCGGCCCCCGCCGCGGCGGGCCTGCTCGGCGTCGCCGATGTGGCGCTGGCCCGTTACCACCAGCCGCAGGCGCGGCCCGGCTGGGTGCGGGACCCTGTAGTGACGTGCAACGGAGACCGGCTGCGGTTCGAGTCGTTCTCGGCCTGTGGCGGCGTTTACGCCCGGCTTGATCTGCTGAACGGCACGCTCGACGGCGAGGTGTTCGACCGGGGCACCACCAACGTCGACGTGAACGCGCCGCTCCGGGAGGCGCTGGCGCGGATCGGCGCGCGTGACCCGTTGCACCTGGGGGTGGGCCTCGACGAGCTGGTCGTGACCACGACGGACGGCGCGGTGGTGGAGAAGAAGGTGCCGCTGCCCGAGCGCTGGTTACGCGGCTTCGCCGAGGTGCAGGTCATCGCCTCGGGAATGGACCAGCGCGGTGAGCTGACCGGCATGGCGGCGGTGCGGTTCCTGCGCGGCCTGCCCAAGAAGGGCACGGTGTGGGTGGCGCAGGCGGGGCGTGAGCTCAAGGTCTCCGACCGTCAGGTTCCGGGCTCGGTCCAGCTCGCCGGCCCCAACCGGCTCGGCACCCTCCTGCCGCTGCTGCGCTTCGCGAAGTCCCTCCGGGTGTACGGTCCGGCCGACGCCGCCTCCAGCGCCTGGGAGCTGGAGATGCCGGGCATGCGCTACACGCTCACCCTCTCGCCCGAGCGCTGGCGCGGCTTTTCCGGCGAGGGCGCGGTGCTCGACGACCTGGCCACCGACGAGGCCGAGAACGACGCCGACGTCGTGGGCATGCTGCTCAACTTCGAGCCGGAGGTCGAGATCGGCCTGCTGGCCGACCGCGCGGGCATCCCCGCCGATCGGGTGCGGGCCGCGCTGACGCAGCTCGGCGTCGCCGGCCGGGTCGGCTACGACCTGTCGGAGGCCGCCCACTTCCACCGCGAGCTGCCCTATGACAAGGACAACGTGATCCTGCTCAACCCGCGGCTGGCCAAGGCCCGAAAGCTCGTCGACGCGGGCGCCGTGCACCTCGAAGGCGAGCTGGCCACCGTCCGCACCTCGGGCGGCGCGCGCCGGGTATCGCTGGCCGACGGCTCCTGCACCTGCGAGTGGTGGTGGGACCAGCGCGGCTCCCGTGGGCCGTGCAAACACGTGCTGGCCGCCCGGATCGTCGCCCGCGCCGCCGTGGAGGTCTCCCGATGACCCTCTGGACGGAGATCTGCGGCCTGATCACGCGCAACCAGGTCAGCCGCCTGGCCGACCGGCTGGTCACGCTTACCGAGGAGGAGCGGGCCGAGCTGGGCGGGCGGTTGCCCGGCCTCGTCAAGGAGCTGCGCCACGCCCGCACCGAGCAGGTGCGCGCCGAGCATCCCGACGACTTCGAGGAGATGGCCTCCTGGGAGGTCGGCGACCTGCTCGACAAACTGGCCGGCGCGCTGCTGCTGACCGGTGTCGGCGTCATCACCGGCCCGGCGGCCGCCGTAGCGTGGATGACCAGCCGCGACGTCAACCGCCGCTGGGCCTATGAGCCCAACGTCGCCCAGGTGTGCCGGGTGGCGGCCACCCGCCCCCGCGAGTGGCGTCGCGATGTCGCGGTCCGGCTGGCCCAGCGGGTGCGCCGTCCCGCCGACCGCATCGCGCCGCTGGCCGTGGCGCTGCTGCGCGAGTCCGGCGCGGTGCCGCCCGACCACGACCCGCTGGTGGCCGCCTGGCTGGCCGCGCCGAGCGTGGCCGGTGACCCGCTGACCCCCGTGCTGCTGCCTCGTGTCTTCGACGCCGACGGCGCGGGCCGCGTCCTCCGTGACGAGCGGCTGGAGCCCAAGCCGACCCGCTGGCTGGCCGCCGCCGCCCGCGAGCTGCCCAGGGAGCAGGTGCTCGACGGTTGCGTGAGCCGTTTCCTGCGCGGCGGCGAGGCGCAGGACCTGCGGTTCTTCGTCCGGCTGCATACGCTCCTCGACCCCACGCCCGCGGAGGCCGCGCCCCGCCTGCGCGACTACCTGCGGTTGTTGCCGTCGGCTCCGGGCACGGTCGCCGAGCTGGCCGCCGGGCAGGTGCGCGGGGCGATGCCGCTCGACCACGCCGACCTGGTCGAGGCGGTCGACGCGCTCACCTTCCGGGACGAGGCCAAGCTCGCCGCCACGGGCCTGCGCTGGCTCGACCAGGCGATCCGGGCCACGCCCGAGGCGGCCGCCGACTTCGTGACCGCACTGACCACGGCCTATGCGCACAAGTCTTTCGATGTGCGCAACCGCGCGGTCGAGCTGACCCTGAAATACGCCGAGCTGTTCGCCGACCACGCCGAGGCGATCCTCGACGGCGTCCGCCACCTCCCCGCCGACCTGGGCGCGAAGCTGGCCGAGCGGTTCGGCGGGGAGACCCCGGCCGAGGAACTGCTGGAGCAGAAGGAGTTCCCGCCGCTGCCCGAGCTGCCGGAGGCGCGGCGGTTCCCCGAGCCGTCGATCTTCCCCGACTACCACGAGCGCTGGATCGGCCAGGAGCGCTGGCTGGCGGCCTTCGTCGCCGGTATCGCCGACGACCGGGAGAAACTGCGCCGCACGCTCAAGCCCCACGTCGAGCAAGACCAGGGATATTGGCGGTCCAGAAAAGTGCGCCTCGACCCCGACGACTGGCAGTCGGCTCTGTCGGCCGAGCTCGTCACCCCCGGCAGTGTGCCGGAGCTACCGCCGATCGGCCCGATGAAGTTCTGGGACGACGCGAGCCACTCCGTGAGAGTACGCGTCCTCACCCGGGGTGAGGAGCCCGACACGGATCCGTCGCCCCGGCGGATCACGGTGGGCGGGGCCTACCGGCCTGGCCGCTACCTCGACGACGACACCCCGCTGCGCGCCTTCTTCATCACCTGGACCAGCGACGACGGCCCGGACGGGGCGGTGGCCCGCGAGGGCGACCGGCAGGTCCCCTTCGCCAGGGGCCGGATCCACCTGAACGGCACCCCCACCGACGTCGAGCAACCGTGGCATCACGGCGCCGAAGAGGAGGATGACGAGGAGATCTGCGACGACAGACTGCCGGATCGCCCCCATCCGGTGCGGACGAGACCCGGCGTCTTGTACGACGACTCCGTGGAGGCCATGCCGTTCTTCATCCTCGACCGCGCCTACGAGCACATGGCCGAGCTCGGCGTGGACCCCGCCCGGATCGCGGCGATGCGGGCGGGGGAGCAGGTGCCCCCGCCGAACCCGGGCGAGCCGCTCGTGCAGGTGACCGTCGTCTTCGTCCCACCCCGGCTGCGTTCCTTCATGCCGAAGGAGTTGCCCGAGCACGACGAGTGGCGGCGGCGCAACCAGCTGCCCCACCCCAATCGCGTCTCCCCGCTCGACGACTTCCTGCTGCACCGCTACGCGGAACTCGCCGAGGCCCTCCGCAACGGCACCCTGCCGCCGGTGCTGCTGGCCACGCCGACCTGGATGAGCGGTCACCTCGATCCCGACGTGCTGGTCGACCGGCTGGAGACCTGCGCCGCCGCCGGCGTGGAACCACCACCGGCCGACCTGGCGCAGGCGCTGCTGCGGTTGCCCCGGGGCTGCCACCCGGCCGCGGCCGACCGGGCCGCCAAGGTCGACTCGGAGGCGGCGCGATCGGCCGCCCGCTGGCTCGCCGGTGGCGGCATGGCCGACCCCGAGTGCGGCCACGTGTGGCGCCACATGGTCGGCGCATCCATGGTCGAGTTCGGTGACGGAGAACCGGAGCACTTCACCGAGGTCAGACTGCAGCCCGTGCTGCGGGTGACGGCCCCGACCGGCCATCAGCTGATCGACGAGGTCCTGCTGCGCCAGCCGTTCGAGTGGACGGTCGACGAGTTCGCCGGCACGCTGCGGGCATGGCCCGCCATGGTGCCCTCGCACCGAGAGGTCGCGGCCGTCAACTTCCTGCCCTACCTGCTGCGCGGCCACTGGGGCGCGTCGGTGGCTACGCCGGAGATCACCGGCCTGGAGATCGCCGAGGGCCCTCTGGGCGAGTCCACGGCGGTGATCCTCGCCTTCCTCCTGGCCGGCAGCGTGCCCGGTGTGATCCCGCTGGTCCTGCGCATGGCCGCCAGGGGCGAGCTGCCCGCCGAGGCGATCGGCCGCCAGCTCGCGCTGGTGTTGCGCCGCACCTGGCGGGAGACCCGTCCCGCCATCGCGGCCCTGACCGAGCTGGCCGACGCCGGCGGCCACCACGAGGTGTGGCGCATCCTGCGCGCCCTGCTACCCGGGATGCTGCCGGGCGAGGGCCGGCGCATCACCGTGACTCACGCCGAACTCGTCGCCTTCGCCGCCGACGTGGCGCGCTGGACCGGCGCGCGCGGGGAGATCCCGGTCATCGGCGAGTTCGCGCAGAGCCGCCGGACGACGCGCTTCGTCCACGAGTGCAAACGCCTCCACGCCCAGCTCACATCAGCCCCATTCGTAGCTCCGCAGCGAGTCACCTGATCAGCTCGCCGCACCGGGATGCACGACGAAAGGGGGCATCGCGGACCGCCTTCCCAGGTCGCGGGCTGGGCCGGGCACAGCGTGGAGAGCCTGCTCTCCATCTACGCCAAGTGCGTAGTCGGCCAGGACGAGGCCGCCAAGCGCCGCATCGCCGACGCTCTCCTGGAGTAACGGGGAATGGCGCACATATTCGACGCGATCGTCCGTGGCGGCCCGGTGTCAGCCGAGCACCACGGGGTTCGTGAAGAGCCCCTGGCCTGCGTTATCGCAGGTCGGGGCGCTCTTCATGGTCACCGGTCAGCGCGTAGGGAACGTGCTCGTCGGGTCGACGCTGTCAGTCGCCATCCAGATGAAGCTCCAGTGCAGGATTGGCTGCGCACTCTCGGGCAAGGTCTTCGAACTCCTGGAGCACCCGGACGTCTTCGGCTGTCACGGCGAAGGCTCGAAGCCGAGCCAGCTCTCCGATGAACTGTGGCATCTCGGCCGAGGTCAGGATCACACTCCTGTAGGGGTCGATCCTCTCCAGCATCGGACTCACGCTACGCCCACGGATTTGATCCAGGAGGCGAACGAACGCATCGTTGTGATCCAACGCCATGGCGACGGGCGTGAGCCTCCTGCTCTTGGGGCTGGACCTCGTCGTTCCACCCGCATCAGCACGGCGTCTACGCCCATGATCAAAGCCTACGCGGGGCCCTGATCCCCGCCGGGCCCTTGGGCGCGCCTGGGCCTCGAATCGTTCGCAATCTGCAGCTACCGATCGGCCGGGCCGCCCCGATAACGAGACCCTGCGGCGTTCGCTGCGGGAGTTCGCCTTCATCCCGGCCCACCGTCGCCCGGCCCCCTCGCCGGAGATCGCAGCGGCGCTGCGCTGGCTGGAAGCGGCCTCGCTGCCGTTGACCGCCCTGAAGGACGTCAAGCACACCAGAGCGGTGGATCCCGCCCAGGCGCGCGAGCTGCTGGCGGCCTTGATCTACTGCGGCCGGACGCGGGGACCGATGCTGGCGGGATGTTTCGCCGCACCTACTTCGGCGGCCGGTCACGGGAAGGACGTCATGTTGCGCGTCTACGGGAAGTGCATCGACGAGCAACGCGAGATCGCCAACCAGCGAATAGAGGGCGCTTTTGCGTCATAAGTCATCGATGGCGAAATACTGGCCTGGTGGAACTCTCTCCTGGGCTCAGGAATCGGCTGGCTGAGCTGAGAGGTGACCTTCTCCGGGGTCGGCTCTCCGGGACCGCGCCGGAGGCCGGCTGGCTGGCTTGCGAGCTCATCGAGGCCGGCCTCAATAGTCCTGCCGTCTGGGAACTCGCGGGCTATGCAATGTCCATCGGTTCCATGACCGAAGTCGAGCCGCTCGTCCGTGAGGTGCTGGTCGAGAGCGGCTTGCCGCCCATTGATCTCCAGCGCAGGCCATGGGAGGTCGCCCGGGATGTCGCGCAGGGCATCGCCGAGGGCACGGTTCCGATCACCAAGGGCGCGGATTTCCTGATCTTCGAACTCGTCGACAAATGCGCTCTTAAGGAGATCTATCTGCTGCAGGGGATGGTGGATGACTGGGAGGACATACGGGACACCCCACCAAGTGACGACGAGATCCGAGAACAAGCGAGAAGGATCGTGGACGCCGCAACAGACCGGCTGGCGGCGATGGTGGATCAGGAGTCGTGAGAAGTGGGAACGGCGCCGGTCAAGGGCCTCGGATCGCTCCCGGCTCCTTCGGCGTTCTCCGGGGTGGGTCTCATTCGGCAGAGGTCCGGAAGTGCCACCGACCTGGGAAACGCGGGCAACATCATCCCGCGCCTGGCGGCCACCGACGGCTCTCGTCGGCGTACCACTGCACACGCGATCACGGCGCGATCAAGCAGAAGCCCAGGTCGGAGCCCAAGAAGGCTGATGAGAGGAGCGCGCCCTGAGGGATTCGAACCCCCGACCGTCGGATTAGAAGTCCGATGCTCTATCCAGCTGAGCTAAGGGCGCTCGTGCCTAATTCTGCATGATCCGGGGACCGGGTACACACCCGGTTTCCCGGACATGGGCCGGACCGCGCCTCGCAAGGGCCCCGAGCCCGGTGGCCGAGCCCGTCGGAGACGGCCGGTCGGCCTGCGCCGATGCAGCTCAGGCCCTCGTACGGGCCCCTGTGTGCGACGGCTCGCGATGTTCCGATCGTGCAGCGTCCTGTGCCGCCGACCGGAGCGGGAACCGACTGCGGTCGGGTGATCACGCGGCTACACTGCATCGCCATGTCCGTACGCGAGATCCCGCTCATCGGAGACGTCTCGGAGGGGGTCGTACGGGTGGGGGCGACGGTGCGGCGGCCGATGCGGCCCACGTCGCCGTCGGTCCACGCGCTGCTGCGGCACCTGGAGTCCGCCGGGTTCGACCGGGCGCCGCGGGTTCTCGGAATCGACGAGCGGGGCAGGGCGATCCTCACGTACGTCGAGGGTGTGGTGCCCGCGCACCCCCTGCCGGCGTACGCGGTGAGCGACGAGGCGCTGACCACTTTGGCCCGCCTGCTGCGGCGCTTCCACGACGCGGCGGCCTCGTTCAGTCCGCCTCCCGGCGCCGTCTGGGAGGACGGCTCGGCGCCGGAGGGGCCCGCCGAGCTCGTGGGCCACTGCGACGTCACCCCGGCCAACGTCGTCTTCCGCGAGCGGCCCGGCTCGGGACTGCTGCCGTACGCGCTGATCGACTTCGACATGGCCAGGCCGACGACGCGGCTGTTCGACGTGGTCACCACGTTGCGGCACTGGGCACCGCTCGCCGATCCCCTGGACCGCGATCCGCTGCAGCGGTCCCTGGACGCGGCGGCCCGCGTGCGGGCCTTCTGCGACGCGTACGGCCTGCCGATGCGGGACCGGCTCATGCTGGTGGAGACGGCCAGAACGCGGTTCGGCCGCTCCTACGCGCTCATGCGGCACCGGGCCAGGACGCTCGGCGGGGGCTGGGCACGCATGTGGGACGGCGGCGCGGGCGGGCGGATCAGGCGGGCGGCGGCCTGGCTCGACGCCAACGAGGACGCGATCCAGCGCCGTCTCCTCGGCGACGAGCCCATCTCGTGACAAATGGGCACGTACGGCAGAATGCCTGCGTGATCCGGATCATGGACGGTGCCACGGCGGCGGGGCTGCTCGCCGGGGCCGCGATCGACGCCGCCGTGGGGGATCCCCGGCGGGGGCATCCCGTCGCGGTGTTCGGCAGCCGGGCCGCCGCCCTGGAAAAGCGCATATATCGCGATTCGCGGTTGGCGGGCCTGGCGTACACCACCGTCTGCGTCGGCGCGGCGACGGCGGCGGGGCTGCTCGCCGAGCGGGCGACCCGGTCGAGCCCGGTCGCACGCGCCGCGGTCACCGCCGCCGCCACGTGGGCGGTGCTCGGCGGCACGACCCTGGGCAGGGAGGGCGCGCTGATGGCCCACGCGTTGAAGGAGGGCGACCTGGCCGCCGCCCGCGCACGCCTCCCGCACCTGTGCGGGCGCGACCCGTCCGGGCTGGACGCCGGGGAGCTCGCGCGCGGCACGGTCGAGTCGATCGCGGAGAACACCTCGGACGCCGTCGTCGCCCCGCTCGTGTGGGGCGCGCTCTTCGGCGTGCCGGGCCTGCTCGGCTACCGCGCGGTGAACACGCTCGACGCGATGGTGGGCCACCGGTCGCCGCGCTACGCGAGGTTCGGCTGGGCCTCGGCCCGGCTGGACGACGTGGCCAACTACGTGCCGGCCCGGCTGACGGCCCTGCTCACGGCGGGCCTCGCCGGTCTGGCAGGCGGTTCCCCACGCCGCGCGGCGGCCGTCCTCGTGCGGGACGGGCACCGCCACCCCAGCCCCAACTCCGGACGCTGCGAGGCGGCCTTCGCCGGGGCCCTCGGCGTACGCCTCGGCGGGGCCAACGACTACGGCGGCAGGGTGGAGCACCGCCCGGAGCTGGGCGACGGGCCCCGCCCGGCCGTCTCCGACATCCCCAGGTCCGTACGGCTGGCGCGCGCGGTGTCGTGGGCGTCGGTGGGCCTGGCGGTCGCCGCACGCCTGGCCTGGGCGCAGGCCCGTCGAAGGGATCCACGATGAGCGTGCTCGTCCTGCTGCTGGGCTTCGCGGTCGTCTTCAGCATCGCCGTCGCGGTGATCGTGGTCGTGGTGCTGGCGCTGCGCGCGTCACGGCGGCCCGCGCCGCCACCGCGAGATCGGAATGATCCGTCCCAGGATTGGTAGGTTCGACGGCATGCGCGGAGAAAGCGGAGAGAACCGGGTCCTGCTGGTCTTCGACGGCGACTGCGCCTTCTGCCAGACGTGCGTGAACGCCGGGCACCGGTTCCTGCCGTACATGCCCGCCGTGCGGGCGTGGCAGGGCCTCGACCTCGGCGCGGCGGGCCTGACCCGCGAGGAGGTCGAGACGTCCGTGCAGCTCCTGGGCCCGCACGGGCTGCGCGCCCACGGCGCGCGCGCCGTCGCGCTGCTCCTCGCCCTGCAGCCGCCCGGGGCCTGGCGCGCGGCCGGCCGGGTGATGCTGACCCCGCCGGTGAGCTGGCTCGCGGAGGCGGGCTACCGGCTGGTCTCCCGCTACCGCCACCTGCTGCCCGGCTCCATCACCTGCGGCACGTCATGACCTCCGCTTTGCCGGAAGTGGGAACGAACGACACCGGCAAGTGTCCGGAAGACGGCATACCCCGCGCCTGACGGGAGCGCCACCATTGCGGCATGACAGCAGTGGTGGAGACCGAAGGACTGACGAAGTTCTACGGTGCGAGACGAGGCCTCGAGGACCTCACCCTCGAAATCCGGCCGGGCGAGGTCTTCGGCTATCTGGGCCCCAACGGCGCAGGCAAGACGACGACGATCCGGCTGCTCCTCGACGTGATCCGGCCGACGTCCGGCCGGGCGACCGTCCTCGGCGCCGACACCCGCGATCCGCGCGTACGCGCCCGGATCGGCTACCTCCCGGGCGAGCTGGCCCTGGAGGGCAGGGAGCGGGCCCGCGACTACCTGCGGTTCCTCGCCGACGTGCGCGGCGGGGTGAGCCGCGGCAGGATCGGCGAACTGGCCGAGCGGCTCGACGCCGACCTGTCGGTCAGGATGGGCGAGCTGTCGAAGGGCAACAAGCAGAAGGTCGGGCTCATCCAGGCGTTCATGCACGAGCCCGAGCTGCTCATCCTGGACGAGCCGACGAGCGGACTCGACCCGCTGGTGCAGCAGGAGTTCCTGGCCATGGTGCGGGAGGCGCGCACGGCCGGCCACACGATCCTGATGTCGTCGCACGTGCTCGCCGAGGTGGAGCACGTGGCCGACCGGGTGGGCATCGTGCGCGCGGGCCGCCTCGTCGCGGTCGAGGACATCGCCGCACTGCGCGAGCGGGCCGTACGGCACGTGGAGCTCCACTTCGACGCGCCGGTCCCGAAGGAGTCGTTCGAGGGGCTCCCGGGCGTACGCGACGTGGTCGTCCAGGGGGCGAGCCTGCGCTGCACGATCGACGGCAGGCCCGACGCGCTGATCAAGGCGGCGGCCCGTTACACGGTGGTCCACATGGTCAGCGCGGAGCCGGACCTCGAGGAGATCTTCCTGACCTACTACAGCGAGGAGGAGGGCCGCCATGCCCACGCTGGTGCGTAAGAGCCTCGGGGAGTACCGCCGCGCCCTCATCGGGTGGACGGTCGGGCTGTGCGCGTTCCTCGGGATGTACATCTCGATCTACGCGAGCATGATGAACGACCCCGAGACGTTCAGCAAGCAGGCCATCGCCAAATATCCCGGCGCGCTCAGGGACCTCATGGGCGGCATGGCCGACATCGCGACCGGGCGCGGCTACCTGCAGGCGGTCGCCTACCAGCTCCTCGGCCCGCTGCTGTTCACCATGTGCGCCGCGATCCTCGGCAACCGGGCCATCGCCGGCCCGGAGGAGGCCAAGACGCTGGAGCTCACGCTGACGCTGCCGATCGACCGCAGACGGCTGCTCCTGGAGCGCTGGGCCGCGCTGGCGCTCGGCCTGCTCGGGGTGGCGCTGGTGACGCTGGCCGTCGCCGCCGGGGCCTCGTCCGCCGCCGGCATGGACGTGCCGTTCGGCAGCATCCTCGCCGCCCACACCGGACTGTTCCTGCTCGTGTTGTTCTTCGGGACGCTGACGCTGAGCGTGGGCGCGGCCTTCGGGCGCAAGCAGGTCGCGCTCGCCGTGGTCGGCGTCTGGGGCGTCGCCGGGTACATCGTGGAGACCATGGGCAAGAGCATCGACGCGATCTCCTGGCTGCGCTGGCTCTCGCCCGTCCACTACTACCTCGACGGACGCCCGCTTTACCAGGGCTGGCCGTACGGTGACTACCTTGTGCTGCTGGGTGCGACGGCCGTCCTGCTCATGACGGCGCTGCTCGCCTTCGAACGGCGTGACGTAGGAGTCTGATGGACAGCGTTCTCGCTCGCGTGAGCGAGGCGACCGGGGTGCCCGCCGACTTACTCGGCGGGTTCCTGTCGGTTCTGGCCGCGTCGGCCGCCACCGGCAGGCTGCCCGGCCGCGCCGACATGGACGGCCTGCGCGAGTGCGGCGCCCTCGCCGCCGAGCGCGGCATCCCGCTGCGGGTGCTCACCGACGCCTGCCTGCGTGCCGCCGAGATCACCGCCGGCGGGGCCTTCGGCGCCGTACGCCGCGGCATGGCCGCCTACATGGAGGGATACGAGGAGGCCCAGCGCGCCGCCCTCCGGCAGGAGGAGGAGGCCCGCCGCCTGTTCGTCGACGACCTGTTGCAGGGCAGGGCGGACGCCGAGCGGGCCGAGCACTTCGGCCTGCGGCTCGCCGGGGCGTACGTCGTGACCGTGGCCAGGCCGGACGCCCCGGTGGCGGCGGGCGACCCGCTGGCCGCGAGGATCGAGCAGGCGCTGGTGGCGAGGTTCGGCTCGCACAACATCCTGGTCGCCGTCCGCGACGGCCTGCTGGTGTGCGTGGCCCCGGGCGCGCTGACCGCCGCGAGCGGCGAGTTCACCCACCACGTACGCGCCGCGCTCACGCTCACGGACTGGCGGGTGGGGGTGGGCCGCCCCCACCAGGGCCCCGGCGGCATAGTCACCTCCTACCGGGAGGCGGTCAACGCGATCGACCTCGGCGAGCGGCTCGGCCTGCGGGCCCAGGTGCTGAAGGCGGCCGACCTGCTGGTCTTCCCGGTGCTGCTGCGGGACAGGGAGGCGATCGTGGACCTCGTCTCCACCGTGCTCGGGCCGCTGACCTCCGCCCGCGGCGGCCCCGAGCCGCTGCTGGAGACGCTGGAGGCGATCTTCGCCTCCCAGGGCAACCACACGGCGGCGGCGCGCAGGCTCGGCGTCAGCACCCGGGCGATCACCTACCGGCTGGAGCGGATCAGGCGGCTGACCGGCTTCTCGCCGAGCGATCCCACGCAACGGTTCACACTGGAGACGGCCGTGCTCGGGGCCCGCCTCCTGGAGTGGCCGGCCCACCCTCTGGTCTGATCGGAACGTCCCCGCCACTTCGAAGGCACAGGCCTCCACCCCGACGTGGCGGACCGTGCCCGGGCCTTCGCCCGCGAGGTGCGCACCGACGGCGCCGGGACCGCCGCGCGGCGGCTGATCGCCATGGCCGCAGAGCGGACGTTCAGGGGATGAGCAGCAGCTTGCCGGTCGTCCGCCTGCCTTCCAGGTCGTCGTGGGCGCGCCGGGCCTCGGCGAGCGGATAGCGCTGGGAGACGTGCACCTTCAGCGCGCCGGAGGCCACCCAGCCGAGCAGGTCGTTCGCCCGCGACAGCAACTCCTCTCGGGTGGCCGTGTAGTGCGCGAGCGTGGGCCGGGTCAGGAACAGCGAGCCGCCCGCGTTGAGCCGCTGCGGGTCGAACGGCGGGACGGCGCCGCTGGCCGCGCCGTACAGCGCCATCATGCCGCGCGGCCGCAGCGACGCGAGGGACCCGTCGAACGTGGCGGCGCCGACCCCGTCGTAGACGGCGTGCACCCCGGCGCCGTCGGTGATCTCCTTGACGGCCTCGGAGAAGCCCTCGTAGCCGACGACCTCGTCGGCGCCCGCCTGCCGGGCGAGCTTCTCCTTCTCGGCGCTGGAGACCGTGCCGATCACGCGGGCGCCGCGGAGCTTGGCCATCTGGACGAGCAGCAGGCCCATGCCGCCGGCCGCCGCGTGCACGAGCACGTCGTCGCCCGACCGGATCGCGTACGTGGAGTGGGTCAGGTAGTGCGCCGTCAGCCCCTGGAGCAGCACCGCCGCGGCCAGGTCGGGTGACAGCCCCTCGGGCAGCCGGACCACCTTCTCCGCCGGGACCACGGCCTTGGTCGCGTACGAGCCCATCACGCTGGCCCAGGCGACGCGGTCGCCGGGCACGATGTCGGTCACCCCGGGTCCGACGGCCGTGACCGTGCCCGCGCCCTCGTTGCCCAGCACCAGCGGGAGCGGCATCGGGTAGCGGCCCTCGCGGTGGTAGACGTCGATGAAGTTGACGCCCGTCGCCGCCACCTCGACCAGCACCTCACCGGGGCCGGGCTCGGGGTCGGGCCGCTCGGCGTACTCCAGCACCGAGGAATCACCGTAAGCGGGGACGACGATGGCATGCATGCGCAACTCCTGTTTTCGGGCTCGGTTCCTGTGGTCCCCAACCTGCCGGGCCGTCTCCGTTGTTCCCGGGCCCGGTGCGGCGGGCCTCAGAAGCCGGTAAGAGTGATCTTTCCGATCGCGGTGCCCGATTCGAGGATCCGGTGGGCCTCGCGGAGGTTGGCGGCGTTGACCGGGCCGAGGTCCAGGTTGGCGGTGGTCGTGAGGACCCCGGCGTCCACCAGCCGTGCGACCCGGTCGAGGATGCGGTGCTGGTTCACCTGGTGCGGGGTCCGGAACAGCGAGTGGGTGAACATGAGCTCCCAGTGGAACGCGATGCTCTTCGGCTTGAGCACGCCGATGTCGAGGGAGTCGTGGTCGTCGATGGCGACGATCCGGCCGAAGGGGGTGAGCGCCTCGGCGTAGGCCGCGAGGTTGCGGTCGGTGCCGGTCGTGCTGAAGACGTGATCCACGCCGCCGGGCGCGACCTCGGCCAGTTGCTTGACCAGCGGTTCCCGGTGGTCCACGACGTGGTGGGCGCCCATCCGGCGGGCGAACTCCACCGTCTCGGGCCGGGAGGCCGTGCCGATGACGGTGAGCCCGGTCAGGGCGCGGGCGAGCTGCACGACGATGGAGCCGACGCCGCCCGCGGCCGCGGTCACCAGCAGCGTTCCGGTCTGGTCGAGCGCGTCGCCGCGCAGGCCCAGCCGCTCGAACAGGCCCTCCCAGGCCGTGAGGGAGGTCAGCGGCAGCGCGGCGGCCTCGGTGAAGGACAGCGTGGCGGGCTTGTGGCCGACGATGCGCTCGTCCACCACGTGGAAGCGGGAGTTCGCGCCGGGCCGGTCGATCGCACCGGCGTAGTAGACCTCGTCGCCGACCTCGAACAGCTCCACCTCGTCGCCCACAGCGACCACGGTGCCCGCGGCGTCCCAGCCGAGCACCTTGGGCTCGCCGCCCGGATCGCTGTTGCGCCGGACCTTGTAGTCCACCGGGTTCACGGCGACGGCCTCCACCCGGACCAGCAGATCACGCGGGCCGGGTCGCGGCACCGGCAGCTCCACGTCCAGGAGGCTTTCCGGGTCGTCGACGGGAAGGCTGCGCCGGAAGGCGACGGCGGGCATGGTCCCGCTCTGGTTCTCGCTCATGTCTGTCCCTCGTGCTTCATGGATTCCACGCCGGGCCGTACGGCTCGGCGGCATGGCGTGCACGGTATCCACCGACGCCTGGTTACCCGCAAGGGATACGAGTACCCATCGGGAACCATCGAGGTAGAAGGGCTAGTCCGAGCCGGGGAAGCGGTCGATGTTGCGCTCCACCCACGTCCGCAGGTGGGCGAGCGGGACGTTGGCGTCCCGGCCGAGCGGGGTGAGGCTGTATTCCACGCGCAGCGGCACCTCCGGATACACGTCGCGGTCGACGAGGCCGTGGTCCTCCAGGCGGCGCAGGGTCTGGGTGAGCACCTTGGGGCTGACGCCCTGGAGCCGGGCGCGCAGCGCGCCGAAACGCTGCGGCCCGTCCTCCAGGGCGCCCAGGGCCAGCGCGCTCCACTTGTTGGCCAGCAGGTCGAGCATGTTGCGGCACGGGCAGGCGGCAGAGTAGACGTCCTTGGGGTCGTCGCAGACGGCGTTCATGGCGTGCATGCTGCGACGATACCCAAAGGGAACTTGGGTCCGCGGAGTGACCGGCGCCGGCTCACGGCACCGGCTCACATGGGGGCGCGGGAGACCAGCCGGCGCAGCAGCGGCAGGTCGACGCTCTCCAGCGTCGGCACCGCCGTCACACCGCTGACCGCGCCTGAGGAGCCGACCACGATGACGGCGCACCCGGCGGACCGGGCCGAGGCGACGCCGGTCGGGCTGTCCTCGACCGCCACGCACGCGGCCGGGTCGACGCCGAGCCGTGCCGCGGCGGCCAGGTACGGATCGGGCGCGGGCTTGTTCCTGGCGCTGTCCCCGGCGGCCACCGACAGCCGGAAGCGGTGCCCGCCGACGGTCTCGAGCACGAGGTCGACGACCGGCCGGGGGGACGCGCTGACCAGCCCGGCCGGGATCCCGGCCGCGCGCAGGGCCTCCAGCAGCGCGACCGCGCCGGGGAGCGTGGTCACCCCGTTCTCGAGCCGCCGGGTGAACGCGTCCGTCAGCATGGTCTCGACGGCCGGCGCCCCGGGGCCCCCGGTGGTGTCCAGAGCGGCGGTGATGTGCAGGGCGGCGTCCTCGACCGACAGGCCGAACAATGCCTCCCGGTCGGCCTCCCCGAGAGGGGAGCCCAGGCCGTCCGCGACCTCCACGCAGGCGTCCCACCACAGGTCCTCGGTGTCCACCAGCGTGCCGTCCATGTCGAACAGGACCGCCGCCGGGCGCTCCCTAGACGACATCGGGTTCGGGGACCGCCGCCGCGGCTCCGGTCTCCGAACGGGCCGACACGAGCACGGGCCGCTCGACCAGCCCGACCCGTACGGCGCTGCCGGGCGCGAAGCGCGCCGAGTCGTGGCCGGGGACGTCGGCGAGCACCTCGGTGCCGTCGCCCAGGCGGACCCGCAGACGGGCGGTGGAGCCGCGGAACGACGACACCATGACGATCCCGTCGCCCTCGGCGCCGGATGAGGCGGCGGGCGTGACCAGCACGGCCTCCGGCCGCACCAGCACGTCCGCCTGGGCGGTGCCCGGCGCCCGGCCCTCCACGGGCAGCGTCTGCCCGAGGACGGTGACCCGGTCGCCCGACACCAGGCCGGGCAGGTGGTTCATCGCGCCGACGAACTCGGCGACGAACGGCGTCGCCGGCCGGTCGTACAGTGTGGCGGGGTCGGCGACCTGCTCCAGGCGGCCGTCGCGCAGCACGGCGACCCGGTCGGCCATCGACAGCGCCTCCTCCTGGTCGTGCGTCACGAAGATCGTCGTGATGCCGAGGGAGAGCTGCAGGCGGCGGATCTCCTCCCGCAGCGTGACCCGCACCTTGGCGTCGAGCGCCGACAGCGGCTCGTCCAGCAGCAGCACCCTGGGCTCCAGGGCGAGGGCGCGGGCCAGCGCCACGCGCTGCTGCTGGCCGCCGGACAGCTGGTGGGGGTAGCGGTCGCCGACCGAGGGCAGGCCGACCAGCTCGAGCAGCTCCTGCGCGCGGGCGTGCCGCCTGGCGGCGGGCACCTTGCGCACCCGCATGCCGAAGCCGACGTTGTCCCGCGCGTTGAGGTTGGGGAAGAGGCTGTAGGACTGGAAGACCATGCCGGCGTCGCGCCGGTTGGCCGGCACGCGCGTGATGTCGGCGCCGTCCACCAGCACTTCGCCCTCGTCGGGCTGCTCGAAGCCGGCCAGGCAGCGCAGCGCGGTGGTCTTGCCGCACCCCGACGGGCCGAGCAGCGCGATCAGCTCGCCGGGCTCCACCGCGAGGTCGAGCCCGTCCAGCGCGACCGTGCTGCCGAACCGCCGCCGCAGGCCGCGGAACTCGACCCGGGCGCCGTTCATGATCCACTCCTTTGCCTCGCACCGGCGGACGACAGGGCGAGCAGCAGCAGCCAGGTGATCAGCAGGCTGAACACCGAGACGGCCACCGACACCTGCGCCTGTGAGCCGGAGATCCGGTAGATCCAGTTGGGGAAGGTCTCGAAGCTGAGCAGCCGGGCGATCGTGAACTCCCCGAGCACCAGCGCCAGCGTGAGGAACGACGCGCTCGCCATCGCCGACCGCATGTTGGGGATGATCACCCGCAGCAGCACGTGGGGCCACGAGGCCCCGAGGTTCCTGGCCGCCTCCGACAGCGTGCGCACGTCGATCGCGCCCAGGCCCGCGTCGAGCGAGCGGTAGGCGAACGGCAGCGCCAGCACGACGTAGGCGAGCACGAGCACCACCGGGAAATCCGGGTTCTGCACCGCGATGATCGTCTGGTAGAACGGCGTGCTCGCCAGGTAGTCGGGCCCCCAGCGCAGCACCGTGCTGATCCCGGCCACGAACGTGATCGGGGGCACCACCAACGGCAGCGTGCAGACCACCTCGAGCACCGGCCGCAGCCCCGGCGCGCCGAGCCGTACGGCCACGGCGGCGGGCAGCGTCAGCAGCAGCACGAGCACGATCGTGGCGACGCCGAGCCCGAGCGACAGCAGGAGGCTGCCGCCGAAGCCCTCGGCCGAGAAGATCTGGCCGTACGCGTCGAGCGAGAAGCCCTGGCCGGGCACCTTCACCGTGAAGACGAACGACGCGATCAGCGGGACGAGGAAGTAGACGGCGGCGAGCACGAGGACCACCCCGCGCCACACCCGGGGACGCCGCGGCCTGCCGCCGCGCGGGGACGCCGCCCCAGGAGTGACCTGTGCGGTGACTTGGGGAGTCAGCGAAGCCATCGGGCGCTCCTTCGCTGCAGCGGGAGGTAGACGGCCATGACCAGGCCCGCGACCACGATCATGTCGAGGCTGAGGGCGAGCGCGACGTTCTCGTGGCCGATCAGGACGTTGCCGGTGAGCGCGTCGGCGATCTTCAGCGTGACCAGCGGGACGGTGGACCCGACCATGGCCTGCGCCGTGGCGTAGGCCGAGAACGCGCCGCCGAACAGCAGCACGACCCCGCCGAGCAGCGCGGGGGTCAGCACCGGAACACCGACGTACCGCCAGAACTGCCAGGTGCTCGCGCCGTTGTTCTGCGCGGCCTCACGCCACTGCGGGCGCAGCCCGTCGAGCGCGGGCACGACCGTGAGGACCTGGAGGGGGATGGAGAAGTACAGGTAGACCAGGGTGAGACCCCAGAAGTTGTACAAGCTCCACCCGTGGCCGCCGAGCCCGAGCGAGGTGGTGACGACGCCCGAGTTGCCCAGCGTGGCGATCCAGGCGAAGGCCAGCGGCACGCCGCCGAAGTTCGCCAGCACGCCGGAGGCGGTCAGCACCGCCTCGCGCAGCGCATGGAACCTGGAGGTCACCACGGCCTGGGCGAGGAAGGTGCCGAGCACCCCGCCCAGCACCGCCACGAGCGCCGAGATCTTGACGCTCCCGAGCAGGGCGGTCAGGTACGCGCCCTGGAGCGACTCGGTGAGATTGGCGGTGCTGAAGGTGCCCTCCTTGGTGAACGTGCCACCGAGGAGGACCAGCATCGGCACGCCGAAGACGATGGCGACGAAGACCAGCAGCGGCACGGCCGCCCACCGGCTCTTCGACCGCGTACGGCTGTCGCGCACGATCTCAGCCCGAGACCGCCGCGCCCCACCCGCTCGCCAGGACCTCCTTGGCCTTGTTGACCTGGTCGGGAGTGGGGAAGGAGGGGGTGCCCTCGACCTTGGGGAGCTGGGCGACCATGGCGGCGTCCGCGCTGCCGTCCTGCTGCATGGAGGGCAGCAGCACCGGGCGGGCGTAGCCCTTCAGCCACAGGTTCTGGCCCTCGGGGCTGTAGAGGAACTCCTGCCAGAGGCGGGCGGCGGCGGGGTGCGGCGCCCACTTGTTGATCGCCTGGGCGTAGAAGTTGGCGTACTGGCCGTCCGCGGGAATGGCGATCTTCCACTCGACGCCCTTGGAGGAGAACTCCTTGGCGTAGCTCGCCTGCAGGTAGTCCCAGTCGAGGGTGACCGGGGTCTCGCCCTTCTCGACCGTGGCGGGGGTGGCCTCGACCGGGTTGAAGTTGCCGTTCTGCTTCAGCTTCTTGAAGAAGTCGATGCCGGGCTGGATGTCGTCGAACGAGCCCTGGTTGGCGAGCGCGGCGGCGTACACGCCGGCGAAGGCGGCGCCGGCCTTGGTCGGGTCGCCGTTGAGCGCGACCATCCCCTTGTATTCGGGCTTGAGCAGGTCGGCGAAGGTCTGGGGACAGGTCTTGACCCGCTTGGCGTCGCAGCCGATGGAGATGTAGCCGCCGTAGTCGTAGTACCAGGCGCCGCTCGCGTCCTTCTGGCCGTCGGGGATCTTGTCCCAGCTCTGCACCTTGTAGGGCGCGAACAGGCCCTCCTGGGCGCCGCTCAGCGCGAAGGCGCTGCCGAGGTCGAGCACGTCGGGGGCGCGGCCCTGGCCCTTGAGCGTCTTGACCGCGTTGATCTCGTCCTGGCTGGAGCCGTCGGGGTTGTCATTGGTGATCTTGATGCCGTACTTGGCCTCGAACGCCTTGATGACCTCGCCGTAGTTGGCCCAGTCCGGCGGCAGCGCGATGGTGTTGAGCTGCCCTTCCTTCTTGGCGGCCTCCACCAGCTTGTCCAGCCCGCCGAAGTCCTGGGCGGAGGTCGCGGAGGCTGCCTTGGAATCACCCGATCCCGAGCCGCCGCCGGCGGTCGTGGGGGCGGCGCCACATGCCGCGATCACTGAGGTGGTTATCGTGAGCGCGGCCACGAGGCCGGCGGTACGTGTGGACAACGGTCCCTCCCACTATGGTGCGTGGATCGAACTTAGGCGAACTTGTACAAACAAGCCAGAGCTAGTAAGTCGCATATCGATGTCAGTCGCGTGAACGGAAGGGCTCAGCACGATGGCGCGCTACGAACAGATCGCGAGTGACCTTCGGGACGCCATCGTCAGGGGGGACTATCGGATAGGCGCTCAGCTCCCCTCCGAGGCTGAGCTGGCCTTACGCTACTCGGCGGCGCGCGGGACCGTCCGCCAGGCCGTCGCCCTGCTCGCCGCGGAGGGGCTGGTCGGGTCCCGGCAGGGCGCGCGGCGCATCGTGCTCGGCAGCGAGCGCAGCCAGAGCTTCGCCGAGTTGCACAGCTTCGCCCAGTGGGCCCGGTCGATGGGCTACCGCGCCAGCGGCACAGTGCTGTCCTCGCATCGCCGCCCGTGCTCGCCCTCGGAGGCCGTACGGCTGTCGCTGGAGCCGGGGGAGGAGGTGCTCGACGTGCTGCGGCTGCGGCGGCTCGACGGCGATCCGGTGCTGGTCGAGCGCACCGTCTACGCCGGCTGGATCGCCCCCGCCGTCGAGCGGCTCGACCCCGACTGCGAGTCGGTGACCCAGGAGCTCTACGAGTCGGTCGGCCTGGTCTTCGCGTACGGCGAGCACCTGATCGACGCGGTGGCGGCCGGCAGCGAGGACGCCCGGCTGCTCGGCGTGCGGCGGGGCAGCCCCCTGCTGCGCCAGCGCCGCGTCACCACCACCCAGGAGGGCCGGCCCGTCGAGTCCTCCGACGACCGCTATCGCGCCGGGAGCGTGACCTTCAGCATCCGCAACTCCACCGCCGCCAACCCCCTCGTCCGCCGCGCCGGCGACTGACCAGGACGGTCAGGGCAGGAAGGAGCGGGCGAGTCTCACGGCTTCCGGCAGCGAATCGGCTTCCCCCGTCGAGTCGTTCCAGGTCGCCTCGACCCGGAACCCTCCACTGGGCAGCGGCACGAGCCGAAGCTCCCCCAGTGACGTGTCGCGAACATCCCGGTAAAGGCGCAGGGTGCCATGGCTGACGTAGGGAAACAGGGCGCGAAGCCGCTCGTCGGAATGGGCCGCGTTCAGCAGTGGCCGGACGTGAACGAGTTCGGGATGTCCAAGAAGCTCGTCCCACTGAGTGGGGATCGGGTCACCCCGTTCGAAGGCAAGAGCCAGCGCGTTCGTGTGCATGAAGGGGAAGCGGTGCACCAGCTCGTCCAGGGTCGCGCCCTTGCGCCAGGCGTCCGCGACCCCGGTGACCGCCGCCAGGTCGTCGGTGGCGCCGCTTGCCCACACGTGGCCCAGGTGCGAGATCCTGATGGAGAAGAAGCGCTTTTCGGCGCCGAGGAGGATCGCTATCCTGCCCCGATCGGAACTCATCGTGGCGCTGACGAAACGCGCTGGGCCGACGTCGGTCTCGATTCGGCCCAGATCCCATCGGCCGCGGGACGCCAGGCGGCGCATCGCCGACGCGAGGCCGCCGTCCCGCAGGAGATCCGGATAAAGGCTCCCGTTGACGACGCCGGCTATTCCGTCGTCCGGATCTTTTCTTTTCTCCGCCACTCGGCATCGTCCCTTCCACCGGCACGTCATCGTATCGTACGCGGCAGGCCCGGCCTCGACCCGTGACAAGGATTCAGCCGGCTCAGAAATAGAAATCAGGCAGTCTGCCGAAGGTCGACCAATCGGGTTCGGGAATGTTCAGAATGTTCCCGTTCTCGTCGTAGAATTTGACGGAACTCCATTCCCTGCGGCCGTTCGCGACCGCTCTCGCGATCCAGTACATCTCCTCCTCGGTCGCTCTGGCGCCGGTGCTCTTACCCCGCATGACCATGTCACGGAAGCCGGCGTTGAAGCCGGTCGTGTTCACGTGCAAGTCCACGGTGCCGTCGCCGATCGCTCTCTGGACCGGCGCCCGCCACGCGTCCCCGGAATAGCGCGGGTGCAGGAAGTGCCGCAGGCCTCTGCTCTCCGCGAATTGCTTGGTTCCGTGCACCTGGAACCCCAGTGCCACTCCGCAGCCGTCGTTGTGGACGAGAACCGACGCCGTTCCGGCGAGCACATGGTAGGTGTGAAGGTCGGCAATCGTCAGGTTGTAAACCCGCGTGTGAGCGGTCTCCCGGGCGACCGCGGTGACCTGGACGTGGGTGCCCGCGCCGGTGCGCAGCCACATGCCCGGCTTCAGCCGGCCGGCAGTGAGCCACTCGCCGAGGACCGGTTCCCAGAAGGGATGCCCGTCGGTCGCGGTGACCGTCCCGGTTGCGGTTCCGCCGGGGCCGTCCGTGTCGACGGTGATGTGAACCAGTTGTTTGTCGCCTTCCCCGGTGATCAGGGCGGTGACCTCTTCGGCGCGGGTCTCGCCGGTCTCCGGGTCGGCGGCCAGCACCTTGTCTCCGACGCGTACGGCCGAGATCGGCTTGCGGCTGCCGTCGGCCATCACCACCGGGGTGTCGGCGGTGAAGCTGTTGAGCAGGCATCGCCCGAACTTCGGCAGCTTGGCGAAGGCGCCGAACAGGCCGCCCAGCAGGCAGCCACTGAGTGCGGCGCCGCCGACGCCGCTCAGCCCCCAGTCGACCTTGCGGCCCGACAGGCGCTGGCTCAGGTAGTCGATGGCGCCGTCGGTGAGTCCTCCGACCAGACAGCCGACGAGCATGGGGTTGTTGCCTGTGGGATCGGTGTAGTTCGTCGGCGAGTTCGCAGCGTAGGCGTACAGGTTGGTGCCGCCGGCGACGCCGATGGGGTCCTCGCTGATGAAGCGCTGGAGTGTGGGGCTGTAGTAGCGGGCCCGGTAGTACATCAGGCCGGTGCCGTCGTCCTCACGGCCGGTGTAGGTCAGGGCGTTGCCCTCCGGATCGCCGCTTGCGGAGGTGTTGCCGTACGCGTCGTAGGCGTAGGAGGCGGTGATCTGGCCGGAGGCGTCGCCGAGCGCGAGGACCGAGCCGAGGGGATCGGTCAGGTACGCCCGGGTGCCGGTGGGTGAGGTACGGGCGAGCCAGCGGTCGGTGCCGCCGGAGAGCAGGGTTGTGACGGAGCCGTTGCCTTCAGCCTCGGTGACGGGGTTGCCCTGGCCGTTCAGATAGTTCCGGGTGCTCCCCGCGACGCTGCGGCGATCCCGGTCCCCCAGGGGGTCGTAGCCGAAGGCGGCACTCAGGCCGGTGCGGTTCAGGCCGGTGAGCTCGCCGCGTGCGTTCCAGCTGTAGGTGGTGGTGCCGTCGTTGGTGAGGTTGCCGTCATTGTCGTAGGTGAGGGTCTGGCCGCCTCGACTGGTCAGGCGGTTGGCGTCGTCGTAGGTCAAGCCGGCGACGGCCTGGGGCAGGGCGATCCTCGCGAAGTCGCCGGTGGCCTCGACCAGGTCGCCCGTCGGGCCGTACGCCTGGTTCAGCACTCCCTTGACGGTGGTGCCGTGTTCGTAGGTCACGGCCGTGATCCGGTTGCGTGTGTCGTAGGTGTAGTTCTGGCTCCAGGAGCCGGGCAGGTCGAGACGGTCGACGCGTCCGGAGCCGTCGCGTTGGATGTCGGTCTGCTGCGCCCCCTGGGCGATGCGGGTGACGTCACCGGCGTCGTCGTAGGTGTAGGTGACGGGGGCCTGACCGGTGGCGGTCATGGTGGCGAGCCGTTGCGCGGCGTCGTAGGTGTAACCGATCGCGCCGTTCGCCGTGGTCACCTGGGTCGTGCGGTCGAGGTCGTCGTAGCCGAAGGTGGCCGGGGCGGTCGTCGCGGTGTCGGTGACCTGCTGTAATCGGTCGAAGGCGTCGTAGGAGAACGTTGTGCGCGACTCGGCGGTGGTGCCGCTGACGCCGTAGGAGATGCGGGTGGGCCGGTTCAGCGTGTCGTAGTCGACCTGGGTGACCGTGCCCTTGCGGCTCACGGTGGTGACGGGCCGTCCCGCGGCGTTGTAAGTGGTGGAGGAGGAACGGCCGAGGGGGTCGGTGAACCCGATCACCCGGTCGGAGTCGTCGTAGTTCCAGGTGATGCTGTGCTGGCGGGCGTCGGTGAGCGTACGCAGGTTGCCGGTGTCGTCGTAGCCGAAAGTCAGCGTGTGGCCGAGCGGGTCCACGGTCTGGGTGACCTGGTTGCGGGCGTCGTAGACGACACGGGAAGTCGCGCCGTCCGGAGCGGTGATCGCGATCCGGCGCCCCGCGGCGTCGCTGAAAAAGGTCGTTTTGCCGCCCGCCGGGTCGGTGGCGCCGGCCAGTTGGCCGTGACGGTAGGCGAGCGTCGTGGTCTCCCCGGTGAGATCGGTGACCGAGGTGAGCTGTCCGGCGCGGTTGTGTACGTAGGTCGCCGAGCGGCCCATCGGGTCGGTGACCGAGGCTAGGTTGCCGTTCTGGTCGTAGCCGAACTTTGTGGTCTTGCCCAGCTCGTCGACGATTTTCGTCGGCTGGCCGTACGGTCCTGCGTAGGTGACCTTGGCGGAGTCGGTGGCGTTCGCGGTGCCCGCCAGAGTGGTGGTGTGGGTGACGTTCCCCCGCGCGTCGTAGTGGTAGGCCCTGCGCCGTCCGAAGGGGTCGACGACGGCGTCCACCCGTTGGTCGGCGCCGCGTTCGTAGGTGACGGTGCGCGCCAGCGGCGTGCCGTACGCGGTGGTGTCGGTGTTCACCAGGCCGTCCACGAAGGTGACGCGCCGCACCCTGCCGCCGGGTTCGGTGACGCGCGTCTCGGTGATCTGGCCGTTCGCGTCGGTGGTGTAGGCGAAGTCGTACACCTGCCCGTCGGTGAGCGTCTGCCGCAGGACCCGCCCCGCGGTGTCGTACTCGTTAGTCAGGTAGGTGATTCCGCGGCCGTCCCTGGCCGTGGCGAGGCGTCCGGAGGAGTCGTAGGTGTAGCGGGTCACCTTGCCCGCGGGGTCGGTCACGGCCTCCAGGCGTCCGGCGGCGTTGTAGGTGTATCCGACTGTGCGGCCGATGTTGTCGCGGGCCTGGACGACGCGGTGCTGGGCGTCGTAGCTCAGCTTGATCCACTTGCCGCTGGGGGAGGTGATCTGCGTCAGATCCTCGGTCGGGTTGGCGGCCCGGGTGAGCCGGATCTCGTTGCCGTACCGGTCCCGGACCGCGCTGAGCCGCGAGTACTGCGGGAAGACGTACTCGGTGCCGTCGCGGAGGGTCAGCCGCCAGTCGCCGACCCAGCTGCCGTTCCCCTTGAACCACACCTTCGAGCCCTGGAACTCCCCAGTGGTGCCGCGCGCCTCGAACACCGCGTCCGTGAAGCTGACGCCGGGCGAGGTCCGCACGTAGTGGACCTTGCCGCCGCCGGGGATGTACAGGTCCACCTCGGTGTACTGGTGCTCGGAGTGGAGGATCATGCCGTAGCGGGAGGTGGTCCCGATCCCGAACTCCCGCGACTCGACATCGCCCTGCCACATGACACGGGTGACGTCGATCGGCATCACGTCGTCGACGGCGAGGTCGGTTCGGGTGTCGGACATCAGTCCCGACGACAGTTCCACCGGGTCACCCGACAGCCAGTCGACGAAGTCCTTCGCCCACTTCTTCAGCCACGGCGGGATGAACTCGGTGTTGAACATGGCGCCGTGGAACGCCCACACCTTGGTGCCCGGGTCCGGGACGACCTGGCGCGCGTCGGCGCTCACCCGGCCCTTGCCGTAGACGTACCAGCCGCGCCGCTCGGGGTCGTAGTTCCAGAAGTCCACCCGCGTGCCGGCCGGCAGCTTTGTGTAGTTGGGATAGATGATCTGCGCCCCGTCGGGGAAGATGTACGTCCCGCCCGGCTGCACCGTGAAGTAGACCGGGACGATGCCACGCTCGGGCAAGGGGAACGGTGGCCGATCGATCGGGATCGGCGTGATCCCCAGCTCGGTGACGACCCTGCCGTCGCCGTCGCGGGTGACAGAGCCGGCGGGGATGCGGACCTCCAGGCCCGGGATCTTGGGGGTGCGCAGGACGGTCTCCGCGGTCGTCGGCGAGGGGAAGCGCACCATGTGCTCGGTATCGAGCTGCTGCATCCAGATGGTGTACGGCAACGCGGTGGTCCGGCCGGCGGCCACCTCCACCTTGATCTCGTAGTGGCCGTACCTGACGCCCTTACGGCCCGCCGGGCCGCCGTCGACGACCAGGGTTCCCGTGCCGGCGGGCGCTCCGGTGAGCAGGAACCTGCCCTGGGCGTCGGTCTCCCCGCGCGCCTCACCGAGCCGTACGGCGACGCGCGGCAGCGCTCGGCCGTCCACCGTACGCACCTGGCCCGCCAGCGCGGTCTGGCCGGACGCGGCGGTCAACGCCTGCGCCTGCTGGGCGGGGCCGCGCCGGATGTTCCAGTCGAAACCGCTCAGGTTGCCGCGGTCTGGCTGCCATGACGGGCCCTTGCTCATGGCTTCGTCGGCCATGGTCTCAAGCTGCGGAGACGTGAGCCCCGAGGGAGACGGCACCGGCGTGGGTGTAGCAGTGGGCGCGGTCCGCGCCGCCGCCGCGGCGGCGGCCGCCGTCCTGGTGGCGAGCGCGAGGGTGACCGTCCCCGTGGCCGCGTTGCCGATGTCCACCACGACCTTGTAGGACCCGGAGACGGGCAGAGCCGGAACCGTGACCCCCCCGTCGGCGCTGAGCGTGGCGTAAGGGCTCAGCTCGGTGCCGTCGGGTTTGATCACCGTCACGAACACGTTGCTTCCGCCGAACGACGCCACGCCGGACACGTTCAGCCGCAGAAGCTGCCCGCTGGTGCCGGTGAAGGTGAAGATCGCGTCCTGCCCCGCCCGGGTGAGCGTGGCGGGCAGCGCCGCGCCGTTCACGGCCAGTTCGCCGGGCAGGACCGACAGGGAGCCGGTCACGGTGATGCTTCCGGTCACCCCGTACGCCGGGTCGACGACGAGCTGGTAGGTGCCGGACGCCGGGAGCGACAGCAGGTCCAGATCGCTCTTGGAGTACGCGGCGACGCTCCGGTCGTTGACCACGACCGTCCCGTCGGGCGCCACGACATCGAGGTAGATCTGATCGGTGAACGTGTTGGAGGTGAACCCGAAGTTCACCGCCTGCCCCGCCGTCCCGGTGAACGTCAGGACGGCGTTCTGGCCGAGACGGCTGATCGTCACTGTCTTGGCGGGTCCCGTGGGGGTGACCTCGCCGGCCGCGAGAGGAGTGGAGAGCGTCGCGGTGACGTTGCCGGTCCCGGCGTCGACGATGTCGAGCCGGAGCCGGTAGGTGCCGTCGGCCGGCAGCGTCAGATCGACGTTCCCCTTGGCGTAGGCCACGAGGAGCCGGCCGTCCACGAGGAGGGAGCCGTCCGGTTTGCTGACGTAGATGTAGGCGTTCTTGGTCAGCGTGGTGCTCAGTCCGAGGTTGACTTTCGTCCCGGCCGCGCCGGTGAAGGTGAAGACGGCGTCCTGGCCGGGGCGCGTGATCGACGCGGTGAGCGCGGAACCGTTCGCCGTGAGCGGCCCGGCGGTGGCGGGAGGGGAGAGCGTCAGCCGCACCCCGCCGGTGCCGGCCGAAGCGGGGTCGAGCCGCACGGTGTAGGTGCCGGTCGCGGGCAGTCGCGTGAGGTCGATGTCGGAGGCGGAGTAGATCTTCAGGAAGGTCCAGTCCACCAGGACGTTCCCCGCTGGGTCCTTGACGGTGAACTTGGTGTCCTGGTTGAGGGTGCTGGAGGTGAGGCCGATGCTGGCCATCTCGCCCTCGGTACCGCTGAAGGTCACGACCGTGTCCTGACCGGGACGGGTGATGGAGATCTGGGTCGCGGCGCCCGAGGAGGTCAGGACGGCGGTCTGCGCGGCCGACAGCGTGAGGGTGACGTTGCCGGTCGACGCCTGGTTGGGGTCGATGCGGATGACGTATGTGCCGGACGCGTCGAGCGCCGGAAGGTCGATGTCGGCGGTCCCGCCGGTGGTGAGCTGGTAGCCGTCGACCAGGACCGACAGGTCGGGGGCCAGGATGTCGACGAAGGCGTAGCTGGTCAGTGAGTTGGCGGTGAAGCCCAGGCTGAGATCGTCGCCCTCCTGGCCGGTGAAGCTGAACAGTCCGTCCTGACCGGGCCTGGACATCGCGGTGACCGACGCCGTGCCGTTCACGGCGAGCTGCCCGCCGGCCGGAGCGCTCAGGGTCACCTGAACCTGCCCGGTGTCCGACGCGACGTCGGGGTCCAGCAGCAACTGGTAGGTGGCGCCGGCCTCCAGATGGGTCAGCTCCAGATCGCGGGCCGGAATGCCGGACAGCTCGGCGACCACCTTGCCCTGGGGACCGACCACCTGAGCCTTGATCGAGCCGCTGAAGGTCGACGCCGTCAGCCCGATGCCGACCTGGCCGTGGTCGGGGGCGCGGAACACCACCAGCGCGGCCTTGCCCGCGGTACTGACGCTGACGGCCTGGGCCGCACCGCCGACCGTCATCGGGGTGACGCTCTCGATGAGGGCCGCGTCGACCCCCGGGTAGGGCACCGAGAACCGGCCGGGCGTCTGTGTCCCACCGGCGGGGGTGGTGACGAGGATGTCGCCGGTGGTCGCTCCGAGGGGGACCACGAACTGCAGGCTGGTCGCGGTGACCGCCGTCACCTCGGCGAGGGTGCCGTTGACGTCGACCACGTTGTTGGCGAGCACCGGATCGAAGCCCGAGCCGGTCAGCGTCACGGTGGTGGAGGGCGGCCCGGCCGTGGGCGAGACCGCGGTGACGGCCGGTGGCGCAGCGGCGACGGTGAACGTCTCCCCGGTGACCGTGGTGCCGCCCACCTGAACACGCACCGGGCCCGCCGTCACTGCGGCCGGCACCTCCACCTGGAGCGAGGTGGGGGTCGCCGCGGTGACCGTCGCCGTCGTCCCGTTGAAGGTCACCTGGTTCGCCGATGCGGTGGCGGAGAAGCCGGTGCCGTTGATGGTGACGGTGGCCCCCGCCCGGCCGGAGGTGGGGACCACGCTCAGCACCGACAGGTCGCTGGACGGGAAACGGTCGACGCCGAGCAGGTTCCCGGTCGGGTCATAGCGGTAACGGGCCGTCTCACCGGAGGGCTGGGTGACCCCGACCAGGCGTCCGGCGGCGTCGTAGGCGTAGGTGGCCGGGCCCGCCGGGGCCGACGCCGCCGGGGCGACCGGGCCCTGGACGCGCGGGGTGGTGGACGCGTCGGTCTCTTCCCTAGCGGCCGTCTTCGCGGTAGGTCCGGCGGCGGTGGCCGCCATGTCCTTTTTCGCTGCCGACTCCGCATACGCCGTCATCGATCCCGTGGGAAGGGCCGATGGCGCCATGAGCATCGCCAGAGCGGCGATGAAGATCCGAGAACGTACCCTTACGCGCATCGACCCGACTCCGCCCCTGTAAGGCCGGCGGCAACGCAGGTGGTCTCGCGTGGCGACTCGGCCAGGAAGTTATCCGCACGTGAAAATCGATGGTTCAGCGTCAGCAAGGCTCGGGACCTCGCGGTTCGGCCGGTACCGCGTCCTGGTCCGCCGCGGCGTCCACGTTTTCCGGGGCCCGCTTCCATCCGATGCCGTGGGTGATTTCGGCCTAACGAACTTTGCGGAATCGGCAGAACCGGAAATCGCCGTGAATCGGGTACCGGGATGGCATGTCCGGAAATCGGCGGCAAACCTGCTTTAGGGTTGAGCGGAGCTGTCACGGCCGCCAAAAGTGGCCCCTATGTGCACGCCCCGTCCATCGAGCCCGGTCGGTCCGTGGCCCCTTGACGGGTCGTTGAACTAACTCGAAGATCCCTATAACAGGACACATCCTGTTATAGGGCGCAAGTTCGGTCAAGAGTTGATCTGGAAACTTATCCTTCCAGGAGATGCATGGCTGGGAAACTGTGATCATGGGCGATCCGTCGGTAGATTTGGGAGTTCGGCAAGGTGAGCTCGACCGGAAGCGCTACTTATCCCCGACCAAAATCCCGAGTGGGCCGATCTCTCGACGGAGGGCACTGGCGACGGCGGGAACGGTGGTGAGCGGTGCTCTACTCACCGCGGGTAGCGGAGGGTACAGCCCGCCGTCTTCTCAGCCCGCCGTTCTCATGTCACCGCCACCCTCGTATGCGGTGTTCACCGCTCTCGACGTCAACGAGGCCAAGCCGTTCTTCCGCGAGCTCGGAGTCGCGACGCAGATGTCGCCCGCGTCTGCCGAAATCACGATCGGGCTCGGGGCGTCGTTGTTTGATAAGGAAGTTTCTTTCGAACGTCCCCGGCAGTTGAGCCGGATGCCCTCCTTCCCGGGGGACTTGCTCGACCCCGACTTCACCCATGGAGACGTGCTGGTCCAGATCTGTGCCGCGACCGCGCAAGAGGCGCGGAGTGCAATTAAGAACCTGCTGGACTCGATTCCCGGTTACCAAGTCCGATGGTCGGTGGACGGCTTCAGGAACGAAAACCGGGAGGAGAGCGGCCGGGCGCTGACTCGTAATCTCTTCGGATTCATGGAAGGCTACGGAAATCCGGATCGCCGAGGGAGCCAACGCGCATTGCGGGATTTGATCGAGGTGCCTGAGGCGGCGGGAGAGCCGCTCTGGGCACGCTCCGGCACTTATCAAGTGGTCCGGCTCGTCCGGCTGGCTCAGACGTTGTGGGACGCCGACCCCGTAGAAGTGCAGGAGAAGACCATCGGGCGGCACCGTGACGGGACGCGCCTGGACGGGCTCGCCCCGTTCGACGACACGGCGTTCGCTGAAGACGCGGACGGATCGATCACACCGTTGGACTCCCACGTTCGCCGCGCCAACCCGCGGCTGCCCGGAGTCGAACCACCTCGCATGCTCCGCCGCAGCTTCTCCTACAGTCGTGGCAGGGACGGCTTCGGCATGTTGGACGAGGGCCTGTTGTTCGTGTGCTACCAGGCGGACCTGAAACGTGGCTTCGAGGCTGTCCAGCGACGTTTGGCGGGTGAGGCCCTGAGCCGGTACACGCTCACAACGGGTGGGGGCTATTTCTTCGTTCCCGCCAGGCTGGACCCCGATCGATGGTGAAGCGGCTGAGCGCGGTCACCGCCTCACGGGTTCGTATGCCGCCTCAGGGCACCAGGTAGGCGCTGTCGCGGGCGTCGGTGATCGCCATGTGGCCGGGCGCGTGGCCGATCGCGAACGGCGGACGCGACCGCATCACCGCGGCCTGCGGCGTCACCCCGCAGGCCCAGAAGACCGGCAGCTCGCCGTCGCGCACCTCGACCGGGTCGCCGAAGTCCGGCTTGGCAAGGTCGGCGATGCCCAGGGCGGCGGGGTCGCCGACGTGCACCGGCGCGCCGTGCACGGCCGGATAGCGCGAGGTGACCCGTACGGCGGCCGGCACCAGCTCGGCGGGGATCGGGCGCATCGACACCACGAGGGGGCCGGAAAGCTCGCCCGCCGGCACGCACGGCCGGTCGGTCAGGTACATCGGCACGTTCGTGCCCGCCTCGATGTGGCGTATCGGCACGCCGGCCTCCAGCAACGCGGCCTCGAACGTGAAGCTGCAGCCGATCAGGAAGCCCACGAGGTCGTCGCGCCAGTAGGACGTCACGTCGGTGACCTCGGCGACCTGCTCGCCGTCCCGGTAGACGCGGTAGGCGGGCAGGTCGGTGCGCAGGTCGCCGTCGAAGATCGACGCGAACGGCTCGCCCGGCTCGGTGACGGCGAGCACGGGGCAGGGGCGCGGGTTGCGCTGCGCGAACACCAGGAAGTCGTACGCCCTGTCCTTCGGCAGCGCGATCAGGTTGGCCTGCGCCCATCCCGCCGCCCAGCCGGACGTGGGCGTGACCAGCCCTCCCCGGAACAGAGCCCGCGCCTCGCGGGGGGTCAGTCGTGCGGGGTCGAGTTCCATCAGGGCCTCCTCGGCCGGTGAGATCGATGGTCGCGGTCGATGCGGAACCGGACGCGCTGCCCGGGGCGGGCCTGCGCCGCCCGGTCGACGTGGTGATCGCGAAGCACCGCGATGACGGGATAACCGCCGGTCACGGGGTGATCCGCGAGGAAGAGCGTCGGCTGTCCCGACGGCGGCACCTGCAGCGCGCCGAGGACCATGCCCTCGCTCGGCAGCTCCCCGTCGCGCGCGCGTTCGAGGCGCGGCCCGCGCAGCCGCATGCCGACCCGGTCGCTGTGCGCGGTGACCTCGTACGGCTCGGAGCACAGGGCCTCCAGCGCCCCGGGCGTGAACCAGTCGTGGCGTGGTCCCGGGAGCACGTCCAGCGTGAGGACACCGGACTCCGGCTCGGGCACCGGGGCGAGATCGGCCACGGGGAACCCCGCGGGGGCCGGCCCGACCGGGAGCACCGATCCGGGCACCGGACGTTCCGGGCCGAGCCCCGAGAGCAGATCGGTGGCCCGCGACCCCAGCACCTCGGGGACGTCGATCCCGCCGCGGACCGCCAGATAGGTCCGCAGCCCGCGGGACGGCACGCCGAGCCGCAGCGTGGCCCCGTCGGGCAGGCGCTCGACCGACGCGTGCCCGACGCCGCGTGCGCGCCCGTCGGGGCAGGTGACGGCGGCGGGACACGGCGCGCCGGTGAGCGTCACGAGCAGGTCGCCGATGGCGCGCACCTTCAGCCCGCCCAGGGTGACCTCCAGGCAGGCGGCGTCCTCGGGATTGGCCAGCAGGCGGTTGGCCAGCCGCAGCGCGCCCCGGTCGGCGGCGCCGGAGCGCCCGACGCCGAGATGGCTGTGCCTGCGCCGCCCGAGGTCC
Source organism: Microbispora sp. NPDC046973 (assembly GCF_040644495.1). NCBI lineage: Bacteria > Bacillati > Actinomycetota > Actinomycetes > Streptosporangiales > Streptosporangiaceae > Microbispora > Microbispora sp. NPDC046973. Next base: position 447,338 of record NZ_JBEYWQ010000004.1, read on the forward strand.
TGCACCGTGGTGAGGGGACCGGGGGCCAGCACCACCAGCGCCCGCCCAAGCCCGCTCACAGTCGCCTCACTCACGATGTCTCACTCACAGCGCCTCTGCGAATCGCACCCGGACCCCAGGGCGCAGCAGGGCGGGCGGGTCGGCCGCGATGTCCCACACCACGGTCTCGGTCCGCCCGATCAACTGCCAGCCGCCCGGAGACTCGCGCGGGTAGACCCCGCTGAACTCCCCGGCGAGCCCCACGGCGCCGGTGGGCACGCGCACGCGCGACTCCGGCCGCCGGGGCACGGCCAGCCGGGGATCGCCGCCGATCAGGTATCCGAAGCCGGGGGCGAACCCGCAGAAGGCGACCGTCCACGCCGTCCCGGTGTGCGCCGCCACGACCTCGCGTTCGGTGAGCCCGGTCAGCCGGGCCACGTCGGCGAGGTCGTCGCCGTCGTACACCACCGGGATCACCACCTCCTCGGTCGTCGCGCGGCGGCCTGCGGCCGGCCGTACGGCCAGGACGGCGGACTCCACCTCGGCGTGCCGGGCCGGCGGCTCGAACCGGACGAGCAGCGTGCGCGCCGCGGGGACGACGTCGACGATTCCCCGCGGGGGGTCGGCCGCCAGGGCGTCGTAGAGGGCGACCACCTCCTCGAGACGGTCGAGCTCGACCAGGACCGCGTGCTCGCCACAGCGGTGCAGCCGTGCGTTCACGGTCTGTCCTCCACGAACGGCGCCAGGCCGATGCCGTTCTCCTTGAGCGCGTCACGGACCGCGAGCGCCATGGCGACGGCGCCGGGGCTGTCGCCGTGCACGCAGATCGAGTCCGCCGTGACGGTGAGCGGCGTCCCGTCGACGGCCTCCACCGGCTCGCCCCTGGCCATGCGCACGCTGCGCTCGGCGACCTGGGCGGCGTCGTGCAGGACGGCGCCGGGCACGCCGCGCGGCACCAGCCTGCCCTCACGGGTGTAGGCGCGGTCGGCGAAGCATTCGGCGACCGTGGTGAGGCCGGCCCGGCAGGCCTGGCGCAGCCACGCCGAGCCGGGGAGGCCGAGCACGGGCAGGCCGGGGTCGTAGGCCCGCACGGCCGCGACCACCGCGGCGGCCTGCGCCTCGTGATGCACGATCGCGTTGTAGAGCGCGCCGTGCGGCTTGACGTACCTGACCCTGGTGCCCGCCACCCGCGCGAAGGCGTCCAGCGCGCCGATCTGGTAGATGACGTCGTCGGCGAGCTCGGCGGGCGGCACGTCGACGAAGCGCCGCCCGAAGCCCGCCAGGTCGCGGTAGCCGACCTGGGCGCCGATCACCACGCCCCGCGCGGCCGCGGTCTCGCAGGTGCGCCGCATGATCACCGGGTCTCCCGCGTGGAATCCGCAGGCGACGTTGGCGCTCGTGACGATCGACAGCAGCGCGTCGTCGTCGCCGAGCGTCCACCGGCCGAAGCCCTCGCCCAGATCGGAGTTGAGGTCGATGCACATCGTCGGGTAGGGCACGTCAGCTCCAGAGCGCGCTGATCCCGCTGAGGGAGTTCCAGCCGAGGTAGATGGTCAGGGCCCAGGCGAGCACACCGATGCCGAGCAGCCAGACAGGGTAGCGGTATCCGCCCATGAGATCACGGCGGCGTGCGGCGACCCAGAGGATCACCGCCAGGCCGACGGGCAGGATGAGGCCGTTGAGCGCCCCGGCGAGGATCAGGAGGTTGGCCGGAGCCTTGCCGAGGAGGAGGAAGACCGCGGTCGAGACCACGATGAAGGCCACCGTGATCCACGAGCGGTAGCGGTCCATCCGGGGCGAGAAGCTGGCGAGGAACGACACCGAGGTGTACGAGGCGCCGATGACCGAGGTGATGGCCGCGGCCCACAGGACGACTCCGAACAGCCTCAGGCCCAGCTCGCCCGCCGCGCTGTGGAAGATGTCGGCGGCCGGGTTCGCCGAGTCCGCGGCGAGCCGGAATCCTCCGGCCACCACGCCGAGCGCGGCGAGGAAGAGGATCACCCGCATGACTCCGGTGACGAGGATGCCGGTGACCGAGCCGCGGGAGATCTGGCCGGCGTTCTCCGGCCCGGTCACGCCCGCGTCGATGAGCCGGTGCGCTCCCGCGTAGGTGATGTAACCCCCGACCGTGCCGCCGATCAGCGTCGTGACGGCGAGGAAGTCGACCGTGTCCGGCAGGACCGTCTGCCGCAGGGCCTCGCCCACCGGCGGGTGGGAGACGACCGCCACGTACAGCGTCAGCGCCACCATCACGACGCCGAGGACGACGACGATCCGGTCGACGGCCGCCCCGGCCCGCCTGCTGAGGAAGATGGCGACGGCGATCAGGGCGGACACCGTTCCGCCGATCTTGACGTCGACCCCCGCGAGGGCGTTCAGGCCGAGTGCCGCGCCGCCGACGTTGCCGATGTTGAACACCAGGCCGCCGAAGGCCACGAGGACGGCCAGGAGATACCCCGAACCGGGCAGCACCCGGTTGCCCAGCGTCTGGGCGCGCATCCCGGAGACGCCGATCACCCGCCAGACGTTCAGCTGGACGGCGATGTCGACGAGGATCGAGGCGACGATCACGAACGCGAACGCCGCCCCCAGCCGCGCCGTGAACGTCGTCGTCTGCGTGATGAAGCCGGGGCCGATGGCGCTCGTGGCCATGAGGAACATCGCGCCGAGCAGCGCCGCGCGCCGCCCGCCGCTCGTGGTGCCCGGGGATGAAGCGGTCTGGGTGCCGGGGGGTCGGTTCATGCGGGACTCCTTTGCTCACCTCCCTTGGAAGCTAGAGGATTGTTCAACGATTCATCAAGACCCTTGTAGGTTACCGCCACGCTACAACCGAGTGTGATCGCGCGGGATCCGATGGTGATCGCAGAATCCGGCCGGCGCGGCGCGGCCTAAGCTGGAGTGATCCGGCGGTCGAGAAGGGGTCTGGGCGATGACGGCTATGGCGGACTGGGCGGCACGGTTGAGCGCGGCTCGGCCGGTGCTCGATCGGGCCAGCGCCGCGGAACTGGTCGCCGACGTCCTGCGGGAGAACGTCATCGACGGCTCTCTGCCCCCGGGCACCCGCCTGTCGGAGGAGACGATCGGCAACCTGCTCGGCGTCTCCCGCAACACGCTCCGAGAGGCGTTCAGGCTGCTGTCGCACGAGAACCTGCTGGTGCACGAGCTGCACCGCGGAGTCTTCGTCCGCAAGCTCGCCGCGGCCGACGTGGCGGACATCTACGCGATGCGGCGCATCCTGGAGACGGCCGGCGTGCGTGCGGCCGCCACGGCCCCGCCCGAGGCCGTGGCGGAGGTGCGGCGCCACGTCGAGGATGGTCGGTCGGCCGCGGAGACCGGCGACTGGGCGGCCGTCGGCACCGCCAACATGCGCTTCCACCGCGCGATCACCGCGCTGCTCGCCAGTCCCCGCGTGGACGAGACCATGGCGCGCCTGCTCGCCGAGCTGCGGCTGGCCTTCCACGTGATGGGCGAGCTCAGGACCTTCCACGAGCCCTACCTGGGGGACAACGCGCGCATCGCCACGCTGCTGATCGACGGCGACCACGAGCGGGCCGAGCGCGAGCTGCTCGCGTACTTCGACACCGCCGAGGCCCAGCTGCTCGCCGCCTACGCGGAACGCGCGGTCTGAGTCCTCGTCGCGGAGGGCTCCGCCGAGCGGGTCCGGCCTGCCCGCCGCATGGGCGGCAGGGTGCGGGCAGGCCGGGTCGCCGGGTCAGCCGGCGAGGGCGGGTGCGGGGGCGGAGGTGGGAGTGCGGTCCCGCAGGGCGGCCCCCGCGATCACCCGCTGATAGAGGCGCTCGTATCCCTCGGCCATGACGGAGACGTCGAAATGCCGCTCGACGTGGGTGCGGCAGGCGCGAGGATCCAGGCCGCCGGCCCGCTCGACCGCGTCCGGCAGCTCGTCCGGCGAGGTGCGCACGAAACCGGTGACGCCGTCCACCACGACCTCGGGGGCCGCGCCGCGGCGCAGGGTGACCACCGGCGTGCCGCACGCCATCGCCTCGATCATCACGAGCCCGAACGGCTCCTCCCACTGGATGGGGAACAGCAGGCAGCGGGCCCGCGACAGCAGGTCGCGCTTGCGGGCGGCGTCGGCCTCGCCCACGTACTCGGCGTCCGCGCCCAGGCGAGGACGGACGAAGCGGGAGAAGTAGTCGTGCTCGGACGGCTCGGTCAGCTTGCCCGCGAGGAGGATCCTCCGCCCGGCCGCGCGGGCGGCGTCGATGGCCAGGTGGGCGCCCTTGTCCGGGCTGAACCTGCCCAGCCACAGGAGCCAGTCCTCCTTGGCCTCGCGGTAGGGGAAGGTCGCGGCGTCCACGGCGTTGTGCACCACCCCCGCCCAGTTCAGGCCGGCGGCCGACCTGCGCTGGGAGCCGGAGATGGCGGCCAGCGAGACCGAGCCGCCCAGCCTGCGGTAGAACTCGCCCAGGTCGCCGTCGATCGCGCCGTGCACGGTCACCAGCGTCGGGGCCGTACGGGAGGCCGCAGTGAGCGGGCCGGCCAGAGAGTGGTCGTGGACGATGTCGACGTCGAGGGAGGCCAGCGTGGCCGCGGCGGCCGCCGCGTGCACCACCTCGGGCAGCGGCTCTCCGATGCGCGACGAGGGGGCCTCCGGATAGGTGGCGACGTAGTCCGCCGGGGTGTCGGCGCGTCCCGCGCCTATGAGCGTCACCGTGTGACCACGGCGCACGAGGGCGGTGGTCAGGTCGGACACCATGGCCTCGATGCCGCCGTATCCCCGGGGCGGCAGTTCGTACCAGGGCGGGGCGACCATCGCGATCCGCAGGCCGCCGGAGCGGAGCCGGGCGGGATGAAGGTCGCTCACTGAACGCATGACGAGTACACCTCCGATACGCGTCCACGGTCTTCGGCGTAGGAATCCACCGCCGCCGCGTACGCGTCGTAGTGCTCGGTCCCAGCGCCCGCGCCGGCGACGCCAATACTGTTAGCACTCTCCCGCCCCGAGTGCCAAACAGGCCCCTTCCGTCTCCGGCGAACCGGACGCCGGACCACCGCGTCTCATCCGTATGCGAACGCGGATCCTGGGTGTGACGGCGGCGCTGGCCGCGATGGTCCTGCCGGCGGCGTGCGCGTCGACCACCCCCCGCGATCTCGAGACCTGGAACGAGACCGACGCCGCGGCGGCCTCGGCCGCCGTGCGGGAGCGGCCGTCGCCCTCCTGCCTGACCGGCTCGCCCACGCCGGAGCCGGACGCGGCGGGCGAGCGGGCCGGAGCGTGGCGCGTCGTCCACTACGACTACCGCGACCGCATCACGAGCCTGGCCGTGACCCGCGAGGGCACCGTGTGGGCGGCCGGCACGCGCGTGCGAGAGCCGTGCGGGCCCGAGACGAGGGCGCCGCTGCTGCTGCGCGGCGACGGCGGGCGGTGGCGCGAGGCCGCGATCCCGCCGATGGAGCCGCGGGCCGTGGCCGCCTCCTCCGACCGCGACGTGTGGCTGTTCGGCGCGAAGAGCGCGGCGCGCTGGAACGGGCGGGAGTGGACCAGGGTCCCCGGCCCGGGCGCGGAGCTGAAGCAGGTGTACGCGGCGGCTCCCGGCGACGTCTGGGCGATCCTGAACGCCAACTTCCTGGACGGGGCAGGGGGAGCCGAGGATCCCTGGAGCTCCCGGGCGGAGCTGCGGCACTGGGACGGCACGGCCTGGCGCACGGCGCCGCCGCCGCTGGTCGCCAAGGACGTGGACGGTCTGCCCGGCGGCGCGGTCTGGGCGGCCGGTTCCAGCGGAGGCAGGGCCGCCGTCGCCCGGTGGAACGGCTGGTCCTGGAGCACGGTCCCGCTCCCGGCGGTCCCCGCGCTGCACCGCGGTCAGCTCTCCGAGCTCGTGGACCTCGCGGTGGACGAGTCGGGCGCGGTGGCGGCCGTCGGCTGGGTCGCGTGGGTCTGCGGCGGCGAGGAGGAGGACGTGACCTTCTGCGGCCGCACGCTGTTCCTGCGGCGGGAGAACGGACGGTGGAGCTACAGCCTGCCGGGCGAGCCCGAGCTCGATCCCCACCTGCGGCTGGAGTCCGACGGCCGGGGCGGGTTCCGGCTGTTCTACTCGAAGAACGAGTGGAGCACGGCGGTCGGTCACCTGTCCGGCGGCCGGTGGACGTACGGGACGTTTCCGGCGGGTCCGCTCGGGCACACCCGGGTGACGGCCGTCGTCAGGGAGCCGGGGACGGCGCGCGTCTGGGCGGCGGTGGCGGACGACACCGAACGAGAGGAGCCGCCCTACCGGGGCGGCGGGATCTGGCTCGGCGAGTGATCCGCCGCCGGACGCGCTTCCTGGGCTTTCGTTCCCGGGAACGGGCCGCGCCGACTTGCGTTCACCGCCCTGGGAACGTATGTTCGAAGTAGCGGCGATTCTGCCCGAATCATCCGCCCGTCTTCCCCCGGGTGGCCACGAAGCCACAGGGAGAAGGAGTCTTGAGCAGACTTTACGGCGATCCGATCGAGGTGTGGACCCGGGGCGGGCACCCTGCTCAGTTCGTCTGGCGTGACCGGCTCTACACCGTCCGCGAGATCCAGGACCACTGGGTGGTCGCCAGGGAATGGTGGAAGACCTCGGACGCCGATCCCGGCGAGCGGCGCTTCTGGCGAGTGGGCGCCGCGGCCGGCAAGGAGGTCGGGACCTATGAACTGCGCTTCGACACCGCCAGCGGCGGCTGGCTCCTGCTGAGGGCCTGGGACTGATGGGAACGCTCCAGCCACCCACGACGACCGGGGGACGGGCCGCTGGAGGACGGACCGGGGGACGGACGGGGGCGCGCCTGTGACGCACGCCTTCGCCCACCTGCACGTGGCGTCCGCCTTCTCGCTGCGGTACGGCACCGCGTTCCCGGCCGCCCTCGTCCGGCGGGCCGCCGAGCACGGCATGGACACGCTGGCGCTGACCGACCGCGACGGCCTCTACGGCGCGATCAAGCACGTCATCGCCTGCCACGAGCAGGGCGTCCGCCCGGTCGTCGGGGTCGATCTCGCCCTCGACGGCGCCACACCGGGCTCTTCCACCTCGGACGACCTGTTCGGAGGCGGCCTGCCGTCCGGCCGCCGCACCGGGCACGGGCACAGGAACGGACACGGGCAGGGACACGGCCGGGGGACGGCGGGAGAGCCGGCGCGGGTCGTCGTGCTCGCGCGCTCGGATGGCTGGGCCTCGCTGTGCCGCCTGGTCACGGCCGCCCACCAGGCGGGGGAGCGCGGCGAGCCGTACGTCACGCCGGGGATGGTGGCCGAGCACGCGACCGGCCCGGACGGCGGGCCGCGGCTGACCGTGCTGCTCGGACCCCGCTCCGGCGTCGGCCGCGCGGTGGCCGAGCGGCGCGACGACCAGGCCAGGTCCCTGCTGGCCGCCTGGCGCGCGGTGGTTCCCGACCTGGTCGTCGAGGTGTCCGACCTGTACGGCTACCGCGACGCGAACATCGCCGCCCGCATGATCGGGCTGGCCGACTCGATGGGCGTGCCGGTCGTGCTGACCAACGCGGTCCGCTACCTGGACGCCGCCGACCACCAGGTCGGCAACGTGCTCGACGCCGCGCGCAAGCTGGTGCCCCTCGACGGGCGGCACCTCGACGACCCCACGGCCCACGCCTACCTGAAGGACGGCGCCGAGATGGCACGGGTGGCCGCGCGGATCTGCGGCGGCGACACCGGCCGGGCGGCGCGGCTGCTGGCCGAGACACGCCGCGTGGCCGGCGGGTGCGTGCTCGACCCCGTCGAGATCGTGCCCCTGCTCGACCCCGAGCGGCCCCGGCTCCACCTGCCGGAGGCCGGCGAGGATCCGGTGCCCCTGCTGCGGCGCCGGTGCGAGGAGGGGCTGGCCCGGCGGGGCCTGGAGCGCTCGGCAGAGGCCCGCGACCGGCTCGCCGCCGAGCTCCACGTCATCGAGAAGAAGCGGCTTTCGGGCTACTTCACGTCCGTCGCCGGCATCACGGACATGATCCGGGCGATGGGCGTGCGGTGCGCGATCCGCGGCTCGGGGGCGGGCAGCCTGGTCAACTACCTGATCGGCATCGGCGAGGTGGACCCGCTCGAACACGGCCTGCTGATGGAGCGCTTCCTGTCGGAGGGCCGCAAGGGCCTGCCCGACATCGACATCGACGTGGAGTCGGCCCGCCGCCTCGACTGCTACCGCGCGATCCTCGACAGGTTCGGCGAGGAGCGGGTGGCCTGCGTGTCGATGATGGAGACCTACCGCGCCCGCAGCGCGATCAGGGACGTCGGCGCCGCCATGGGCCTGCCGCCGCACGAGATCGACGTCATCGCCAAGGCGTTCCCGCAGGTGCGGGCCAGGCAGATCAGGGCCGCGCTGTCCGACCTGCCAGAGCTGCGCGACAGCGGGCTGAACGACCGGTCGCTGGAGACGGTGTTCCGCCTGGCGGAGCGGCTCGACGGGCTGCCCCGGCACATCGCGCTGCACCCCTGCGGCGTGCTCATCGGCAACTCCACGCTGCGCGACCGTACGCCGGTCGAGCGGAGCCTGCTGGAGTTCCCGATGTCGCAGTTCGACAAGGACGACGTCGAGGAGGCGGGCCTGCTCAAGCTCGACGTGCTCGGCGTGCGCATGCAGTCCGCCCTGGCGTACGCCCTCCAGGAGGTCGAGCGGGTCGAAAACCGAAAGATCGACCTGGACGCCGTCCCGCGCGACGACCGGGAGACCTACGACATGATCCGCCTCAGCCGCACGATCGGCTGCTTCCAGATCGAGTCTCCGGGGCAGCGCGAACTGGTCGCCAAGCTGGAGCCGCGCACGATGCACGACCTGATCGTGGACATCTCGCTGTTCCGCCCGGGCCCGGTCAACTCCGACATGGTCACGCCCTACCTGGAGACCAGGCACGGCTTCCGCGAGGCGCGCTACCCGCACGAGTCGCTGCGCGAGGCGCTCAGGGAGACCAACGGGGTGGTCGTCTTCCACGAACAGGTCATGAAGGTCATCGACGTCATGACCGGGTCGGGGCTGTCGGAGGCCGACCGGGCCCGCCGCGCCCTCGGGACGCCGGAGGGCCGCGAGGCCGTACGTGCCTGGTTCGTACCGCTCGCCAGGGAGAACGGCTACGCCCCCGACGTGGTCGAGCGGGCGTGGAAGGTGCTCGACGCGTTCGGCGGGTTCGGGTTCTGCAAGGCGCACGCGGCGGCGTTCGCGCTGCCCACCTACCAGTCGGCCTGGCTGAAGCGGCACCACACGGCCGCGTTCCTCGCGGGTGTGCTCACCCACGACCCCGGCATGTACCCGAGCCGGGTCATCCTCGACGAGGCCCGCCAGTGCGGGGTGGACGTCCTACCCCTCGACGTCAACCGCTCGGGGAAGACCTGGCTGGTCGAGCGTACGGGTCCGGCGGAGGACGGCCCCGGGGGGTTCGGCCGCGGGTACGGCCTGCGGGTGCCGTTCTCGGCCGTCCGCGGGGTGAGCGAGGCCGAGGTGGACCGCATGGTCGCGGGCCGGCCCTACACCTCGCTGGCCGACTTCTGGGAGCGGGCCCGGCCCTCACGGCCGGTCGCGGAGCGGATCGTGGAGGTCGGCGGGTTCGACGCGCTGCACGGTCTGCGGCCGGGGGAGCCGCGCTGGCGGCCGGGACGGCTGACCAGGCGCGACCTGATCGCCCAGGTCGGCGCGCTCGACCGGGGCTCTCCCGTGGGCGCGGCCGGGCAGCTCCCGATGGGGTTCACCGATCGGGTCACGCCCGGCGAGCTGCCGGAGATGACCGAGGCCGAGGCCGTCGAGGCCGAGCTGGAGATCCTCGGCATGGACGTGAGCCACCACGTCATGGACTTCTACCGCGACCTGCTCGACGCGCTCGGCGTGACCCGGGCCAGGGACCTGGTCCGGCAGCGCAACGGCGCGGAGATCCTGGTCGCGGGGGTGAAGGTCGCCACCCAGACGCCCGCCGTGCGGTCGGGGCAGCGGGTCATCTTCACCACCCTGGACGACTCCACCGGCCCGATCGACCTGACGTTCTTCGAGTCGGTGCAGGCGCACACGGCCGCGACCGTGTTCGGGTCGTGGCTGCTCGCCGCCAGGGGAGTGGTGCGGCGCACCGGGGGCAGGGCGGTCTCGCTGCGCGCCGTCCACTGCTGGAACCTCGCCGACCTCGACCGCGTGTGGCGCACCCAGGGGCTCGACGCCGCCCGCGCCGTGATCAGCGAGGTGCCCGCGCCCGGCGAGGGGGTGGGCGGACGGCCCATCGAGTACGGCAACGGCTTCCGGGTGTCGCCCTACTCCGACAACGGCGCCCCGCCGGCCGTACGCGAGGGGCGGTTCCTCGGCCATCCGTCCGCGCCCCAGCGGCGGCTCTGGCACGCCAGCTCCGGCAGTTCTGGACCGCCGCCCGGACGGTGATCCTCCCCGCCCTGCCGGTGTTGTCTTCCCGGCGCTTCCGGGTGCGGGACCGGACAGCGCTGTCCGGTCCCGCCGTGTGTTCAGCCGAAGTTGATCCAGGCCCGGGTGGAGCCGGTCTGGGGGTCGACGTCGAGGTAGTCGGCCCGGCCGTCGGCGTTGAGGTCGGCGAACTGGATCCGGGTGCCGTCGACGCCGACACCGCTGGCGATCTGCCCGCCGGGGAACCAGTACCAGTCGCCGCCGCTGGGCTTGGGGCCGCCGTTCTGCCAGACCTGAACGGAGCTGTCGTCGCCCATGAGGATGTAGTCGGCGGACCGGGTCCCGAAGAGCGGGGCGAAGCGGATACGGCTGCCGGGTGCGCCGACGCCGCTGGCGATGGTGCCTTGCGGCCACCAGAGCCAGTCGCTGCCAGTGGGCTCCTTGGGGTTGGGGCCGCCGTTCAGCCAGGCCTGCACCGAGCTGTCGTCATTGACTTTCACGTAGTCGGCCTTGCCGTCGCCGTTGAGGTCGGTGAAGCGGATGTTGCCGCCGGGTGCGCCGACGCCGCTGGCGATGGTGCCTTGCGGCCACCAGTACCAGTCGCTGCCAGTGGGCTCCTTGGGGTTGGGGCCGCCGTTCAGCCAGGCCTGGACGGAGCCGTTGGAGTTGACCTGGAGGTAGTCGGCCTTATGGTCACCGTCGATGTCGGCGTAGACGACTCTGCCGGTGGCTCCGCCGAAGGTCCCGGACGCGATCGTGTTCTGGGGAAACCAGCCCCTGACGGGGCCGCCGGCCGGGGTCCCGCCGTCGGATGCCGCTATCCATCCGGCCCGCCCCACGTCCACCAGGCCGCGGTAGAACAATGCCGCCATCTTCAGGTAGCCGGAGTCGTTGGGGTGCAGGAGGTCGGCCAGATCGGTGAGCGTCACCGGGTTCATATTGACCATGTAGACGTGCTTGCCGGCGACCCACCGCGCCCCTATCTCCGACCGGATCGCCTTGTTGAACCGCAGGATCCGCTCCTGGGTCGGCCCCCAGTTGGACGGGACGATGGTCGAGACCAGGAGGGTCACATTGGGGTCGGCCCGGAAGATCTGGTCGATGAGGCCGCCGAGCCTGGCCGGCGCGCCGTCCGGGTTGTCGTTGTTGTTCATGTCGTTGGTGCCGATGTGCAGCAGCACTACGTTGGGCCGATACGTGGCCATCGCCGAGTCCGTGATGCCGGCGATCTGGGAGATCGTCCAGCCGGAGTGCCCCTCGTGGGCGTCGGGCGCCGGGCCCGAGTGCTGTGAGCCGACGAACGTGACGGTGGCCCCGTCTTCTCTCAACATGGTGCTGAGAGCCGGCCGGTAACCGCCTCCGTTCGAACTGCCCGCGCCGTACGTGATCGAGTCGCCCAGCGCCATGATCCGCAGATTCCGCTGAAGGTTCGAGGAAACCCCGGCCCATGCCGCCGTCTCTTCGGCGATGAGGTCTTCCAGCTCCTGGAACCGCCAGCCGAGCTGCTCCACCCTCTGGGCGACCACGCCTCCGAACCAGGAGTCGACCCAGGGCACCTGGGACCTGATCCAGGTGCCGGCCCTCTTGATGGCATCGGCGAGATTGGCCTTCGCCCACGGAGAGAGGTATCTCTCCCAGATGTAGCCCCCGGCCAGTCCGAGTATCCCGGCGATGATGATGTCCCTGGTCGCCTCAGGGGAGCCCAGGTCTCCCGCGAACGCGTGCGACACGAGCGCCGCCATGATGCCGGTGACGGTGGTTTGAAGGGGGGTGCAGATCAGCGGGATGGTCGCGGCGAGCACCCCGCTGGCTGTGAAGGACGCGATGCACAGCATCCTGAGCCCGTATCCGACGACCCAGGCGATCGCCGTGGTGGCGACCTGCTGCCAGAAGCTGGAGGTGGTTATCTCCGCGGCCGGGATGGTGAGGACCAGGCCGGCGCCGTCGGGAGTCACGTTCACCGTGCCGCCAAAATTCGGCCACACCGAGGTGTCGACGGTGGGACTCACGGGGGTCGGGCTGTCCGCGACCGCCTCCTTGAGCGTGTCGCCCAGTCCGCCGTGCTCTCTGATCTCCGCCTGCATCTCCGGGACCATGTCCCGAAGGACGGAAGGGGTCACCCCGAGGTCGGAGGCGTTGAGTGTGATGGTGAGGTCCCGGGCCGCCGCTCGCGCCGGAGTGACGGGAGCGAGGGACACCACCATCGCAGTGGCCACCACGATGGACAGCACGGAAATAAGGACACGACGGGACGATAATGCTAATCGGCGTGTGCGATACATATTCCACCTAAAAGAGGAGCATTTTTCGGGTATGGGTAACTGTGGTATATACCGGGACAATGGCTACCCGTGGAAAGGTATCGCTGTTCAACTGACGGCGATCATGCGTCGGATGACCACGATGTGAACCCTGTCTGACGTAAGAGATCTCGGCTCGTCAGCGGCACGACAGCTCGCGCTTGGCGCGGCGGACGCGGGCAGCAGGGTCAGGCCGTGCCCGGCCGCGACCAGGCGCGCGGCGACGGCCGTGTCGTAACCCCCGTAGCGGATGCCGGGCCGCGGCCCATCGAGTACGGCAACGGCTACCGGGGGGTCGCCCTACTCCGACAACGGCGCCCCGCCTGCCGTGCGGGAGGGGTGGTTCCCCGGCCACCCGGGGGAGCCCCAGCGGCGGCTCTGGCACACCGGCTCCGACGGCTCGGGGCCGTCGCTCGGTCGGTGATCCTCCCCGTCGCCGTCCGCGCGCCCGGCGCGTGCCGCACGGGCGGCCGGCGCCGTCGCGACGGGCCTGCCGGACGGCCGTTCGGCCTGGTCGAGAACCTGGTCGAGAACCTGGTCGAGGACCTGGTTGACGGCAGGGTTGACAGCAGAGTCGATGGCAGGGGTGAGGCGGACCTGCGGCCGGACGGCGGGCCGCGCCGCCCGCTTCCGTCCGGCGTCCGCGTGCCGGGCGGTGACCTCGTGGACGGCCGAGGCGCACAGGAGCGCCGCGACGGCGATCGCGATGGCCTGTGGCATGCCGAGGCCGGTCAGCCCGTCCCGTGCCGGGCCGGTGAACACCAGCCCGAGCGCGGCCAGCCAGCTCATCCACCAGCAGGCGAGGACGACCAGCCAACGCGTCCGGTCCCTGCCGCCGTACGGCTCGCCCAGTCCGGTGCCGCTTCGCACGATGCCACCGCTTCGCCGGGTGCGGCTCGCCCGGCCCTCGCGCCAGGCCAGGTCCGCCAGGAACGGCGGGACCACGAGGTTGACTCCGGGCACGAGGCACGCCGCCGCGAGCGTGACGGGCGGCGTGTCCGGGCGGACCCGCCGCAGCCAGGACAGGTAGGCGGCGGCGCACGCCACGGTGGCGCCGATCGTCACCAGGACCAGCACGGCGAACGCCGTCGCCGCGCCACTGACGGTCCGGGCGGCGGGAGAGGCGGGATCGCCGCCGAAGGCCGCGATCTGCGTGGCCAGCCGCCTGCCCCGGGTCTCCTCGAACACGGCGAGCGCGGCCACCGAGACGACCTGGGCGGCGAGGGCCGCGTACACGCCGGCGGCCGCCCGGCTCACCGCTGACGACGTGGACCGCATGCGTTCTCCCCCCGCGCCGGGTGTGTGACCTGTCTCACTCTTATCCCGTCCGCGATCTCGTTAATCCGGTCCGGCCCCGGGCAGCCGCACGGGTTCGCGCCCATCTCCGGAGAACGCCCGCCGGGACGTTTCGGCGGACGTGGAAACACCGCGGCCCTAGCCTGCGCCGAACAACCCCTTGCACTCCGGAGGCCGCACATGACCGACGCCCCGCCGACCGACGACCGCGAGCCCGCGCGGGTCGTCACCGAGATGGTCGACCACGTGCTCCGCCTGGCGGCGACCTGGACCGCCTGGGACGGCCGTCCTGTGCCGTCGGGCGACCGGATCTACACCCCCCATAAGGCGATCCGCCGGGTGGCCGACCACCTCGTGGACCATCTGGCGGAGATCGAGGACCGGCTGGCCGGCCGCGTGCCGCTGCCCGACCACTGGCACGCGTCGATGATCACCACTGCGGCCGACCTCGCCCCGTTCACCCAGCAGGACCTCGACGAGGCCCGCAGCAGGCTCAGCCGGCTCGCCCGGATCTGGACGGATCGCCTGGAGGCGCTGACCCCGGAGCAGCTCGACCACTCGCCCGGCGAGGGCTGGACGCTCCGCCAGGTCGCCTTCCACCTCGGCGGGTCGGTCTACTACGCCGACGCGGTGGGCGACCTGTCGCTCAGGAGGTGAGCGCGCGGACGACCTCGGCGGCGGGGCCCGGCGGAAGGGCCGCGTGCACCAGTTCGACCCGGTGGACGATCCTCGGCGCGACCAGCGGCACCCGCACCCCGCACGGCGCCGCGGACGCGGGCAGCAGGGTCAGGCCGTGCCCGGCCGCGGCCAGGCGCGCCGCGACGGCCGGGTCGTGACCCTCGTAGCGGATGCCGGGCCGCAGCCCGTCGAGCCGTGCCGCCGCGCGCAGGCGGTCGAGCGGGATCACCTCCGGAGCGTCCACCCAGAGGGCGTCCGCCAGGTCGTCCAGCCGCAGGCCGGCCCGGCCCGCCAGCGGATGCCCCTCCGGCAGCACGACGACCAGGTCCTCCTCACGTACGCCCACGGTGGTGAGCGGCCCCGCATCGGGGAGGCTCAGCGGGTCGGAGGGCGCGGCCGGGCCGTCGGCCAGCGCGAGGTCGGCCTCGCCCGAGGCCACCAGCGCCACGGCCGCCGCCGCGCCCGCGATGCGCAGCGTCGTCACCCCGGCCAGCGCCGCCGCCGTGTCCGCCGTGAGGGCGAGCGGGCCGGCGGCGACGGTGAGGGTCCGGGGCCGCGCGGCCAGCCGCGCCACGTCCGTCCGTGCGGCCCGCAGCCGCAGCAGCAGCGGCCCCGCGTGCTCCAGCAGGCGCTCGCCCGCCGGGGTCGGCCGTACGGGACGGCGGGTGAGCAGCGGCACCCCGAGATCGGCCTCCAGCGCGGCGATCTGCTGGGACACGGCCGGCTGGGTGTAGCCGAGCCGATCCGCGGCGGCCGAGAACGACCCCTCGGCGACCACGGTCACGAACGTGCGCAGCAGATGAGGATCCACGACATCAGCATCGCTTATGCAAACAGCAGAAATCATCATTTGTCTTTAACTTCGCACGTCGCCAGCATGGAGGTCATGAGACCCCGCATCGCGCTGGTGGGCGACCGCTCACCCGCCGTCCGCTCCCACACCCGCATCCCGCTCATCCTCGACGCGCTGCGCGAGCGTGAGGGGCTGGACCTCGACGCCTACTGGATCAGGACCGACGAGGTCGCCGATCTCGGCGGGTTCGACGGCGTCTGGATCCTGCCCGGCAGCCCCTACCGCAGCGAGCAGGGCGCGATCACGGCCGCGCGGACCGCCAGGGAGAACGCGATCCCGCTGCTCGGCACCTGCGCCGGCTTCCAGCACGCGCTGCTGGAGTACGCCCGCCACGTCTGCGGGCTGAGCGTGAGCCACGCCGAGAACGACCCGGACGCCCCGAACCCCCTGATCAGGCAGCTCGCCTGCTCCCTCGCCGGTCACGAGGCGGCGGTCCGGCTCGTCCCCGGCTCGCTCGCCGAGCGGATCGTCGGCGCCGACAGGACCGTGGAGCGCTACTTCTGCTCGTACGGCCCCGATGCCGCCTATCTGGAGACGCTGGAGGCCCACGGCCTGCGCTTCACCGGTCACGACGAGGAGGGGGAGACGCGGGTGGCCGAGCTGCCCGGCCACCCCTTCTATCTGGTCACGCTGTTCCAGCCCGAGCTGGCCGAGCGCCGGCCCCATCCGCTCGTGCGCGCGTTCGCCGCCGCTGCCGCCGACCGGGCGGCGCTCACCCGAGGACCAGTTCCCGTACGGCTCTGAGCGTGGGCTCGTCACGGGGACCCATGACGAGCAGCGTGGTGACCGGGCTGCGGCGCCACAGCTCCAGCCGCTCCCGGATGCGGCCGAGCGGCCCGAGGAGCGCGATGCCGTCGGCCAGCTCGTCGGGGACGGCGGCGAACGCCTCGTCGCGCCGGCCGGTCAGATAGAGCTCCTGGATGCGGCGGGCCTGCTCGGCGTAGCCCATCCGGCCGATGATGTCGGCGTGGAAGTTGCGGGTCTTGGCCCCCATGCCGCCGATGTAGAGCGTCAGCATCATCTTCACGCCGTCGAGCGCGGCCCGCAGGTCGTCGGTGACGACCACCATGACCATGGCGGCGACGTCGAACCCCGGTTTCGCGCCGGCCAGCGCGTCGCCGTACATCGCCTCGATCTTCTCGGGGAAGGCGAACAACGGCAGCCAGCCCTGCCCGATCTCGGCCGCGAGCGCGACGTTCTTCGGGCCCTCGGCGCCCAGGTAGACGGGGATGTCGGGGCGGAGCGGATGGGTGATCAGCTTGAGCGGCTTGCCCAGGCCGCCGGGCAGCGGCAGCGGATAGCGCGGGCCGGGGTTCGTCACCGGCTCCTCCCGCCGCCACACCTTGCGTATGATCTCGACGTACTCCCGGGTGCGGGCGAGCGGCGCCGCGAACGGCTGTCCGTACCAGCCCTCGACGACCTGGGGGCCCGAGGCGCCGACGCCGAGCAGCAGCCGCCCGCCGGTCAGGTGGTCGAGCGTCATCGCGGTCATCGCGGTCGTCACCGGGGGCCGGGCGGACAACTGGGCGACGCTCGTGCCGAGCTTGATGCGGCTGGTCCTGGCGCCATACCAGGCCAGCGGGGTGAACGCGTCGCTGCCGTACGCCTCGGCGGTCCACACCGACTCGTATCCCAGCCGCTCGGCGGTCCGCACGACCTCGGTCGCGTCGTCGGCGTTCCGCTGCCAGTACCCGAGGTTCAGCCCGAGTCTCAGATCATCGGCCACACGCGTGATTAGAACACGTTCTATGAATCCCGGCCAGACTCCGGATAGGCGCGGGCAAGGTGCTCGGCGACCGCGTCCGTCGCGGCCCCGGCGTCGCCGTCCTCGATCGCCCGGTGGATCCGCCGGTGGTCGTCCTGCAGGCCGCCGGTGTCGCCGAGCCGTACGACCGCGTCCACGGCGTAGCGGCGCAGGGCGTCGCGCAGCGCCCGCATGATCGCCACGATCAGCCGGTTGCCCGCCGCCTCCGCAAGGGCCAGATGGAACGCGATGTCGTGCTCGACGAACTCGGCGGGGTCGCGGGCGGCGTCCATGGCCGCGATCGCCTCCGCCATCCGCGCCGTCGCCGTCCGCGCGGACGCCGTCAACGGGGACGCCGACAGTGTGGGAGCCGCCGCCGCGCGGGACGCGGCCCACTGCTCGATCATGAGCCGAGTGTCGATCACCTCTCGCATCGAGAGCGTGGCGAGGCCGAGATGCAGCCGGAGCAGGTCGGTGAGCGCGTCTCCCGGGCGGGAGGTGAGCACCGCCCCGGCGTCCGGACCCCGGCCGGCCTGCGACGCGACCACCCCGAGGGTCTCCAGCACGCGCAGCGCCTCCCTGACCGACGACCGGCCCACGCCGAGCTGCTCGGCGAGCTGCCGTTCGCCCGGCAGCCGGTCGCCCACGGTCAGGCCGTCGGCCGTGATCCGCTCCTCGATACGGGCGAGCACCTCCTCGAAGGCGCGCGGGCGGGCGTCCGGACGCCGGCGTTCTTCGGTGGTCACCGCGGCTCCTCACGATGCCGGTGTCGCCGGGGGCGAACCAGGATGTATGGTCTGACCATATTTGGTCTGACCATACACGCCGGGAGGGCATGTGCGGGTAGCCCTGTTCGTCACCTGCGTCAACGACACGCTCTTCCCGGACACCGGGCGGGCGGTCGTGCGCCTGCTGCGCCGTCTCGGCGTCGAGGCCGACTTCCCCCGCGCCCAGACCTGCTGCGGCCAGATGCACGCCAACACCGGCTACCGCGACGAGGCCGTACGGCTGGCCCGGCGCAGCGTGGCGGCGCTGCGCGGCTACGACGCGGTCGTCGTCCCCTCGGGCTCGTGCGCGGCCATGATCCGCGAGCAGTACCCCAAGCTCGCCGGATCGTCCGGACCCTTCGCCGACGCGGTGGCGCAGGTCGTGCCGAAGACGTACGAGCTGACCGAGTTCCTGGTCGACGTGCTGGGGCTGACCGACGTGGGGGCCTACTTCCCGCACCGGGTCACCTACCACCCGACCTGCCACTCCCTGCGCGGCATCCACCTGGGCGACCGGCCGCTGACTCTGTTAGGCCAGGTCAGGGGGCTCGACCTGGTGCCGCTGCCAGGCGCGGAGGAGTGCTGCGGCTTCGGCGGCACCTTCGCGCTGAAGAACGCCGACGTGTCCGCGGCGATGTGCGCCGACAAGGTGCGCGCCGTCCTCGACACCGGCGCCGAGGTGCTGTGCGCGGCCGACAACTCGTGCCTGATGCACATCGGCGGCATGCTCGGCCGGCAGAAGTCGGGCGTGCGGGTGATGCACCTGGCCGAGATCCTCTGCTCGACCGAGACGGCGGGGGTCCGATGAGCGTCACCTTCCTCGGCATGCCGGCGACCCGGCCCTTCCCGCAAAACGCCGCGAGAGCCGTACGGGACTCGCAGCTGCGGTTCAACCTGCGCAAGGCGACCAGAACGATCAGGGCCAGGCGGGCGAGTGTCGTCGCGGAGGCGCCCGACTGGGCCGAGCTGCGCGAGGCCGGACGGGCGATCAAGGAGCACACGCTCCGCAACCTGGACGGATACCTGGTCCAGCTGGAGGAGGCCGTCACGGCGGCCGGAGGCCACGTGCACTGGGCCGCCGACGCGGCCGAGGCCAACCGGATCGTCGCCGGGCTGGTGAAGGCCACGGGCGAGACCGAGGTCGTCAAGGTCAAGTCGATGGCCACCCAGGAGATCGGGCTCAACGAGGCGCTGCTCGAGCACGGCATCACCGCGTACGAGACCGACCTGGCCGAGCTCATCGTGCAACTGGGCGACGACCGGCCCTCGCACATCCTCGTCCCGGCGATCCACCGCAACCGCGCGGAGATCCGGGAGATCTTCGCCGAGCACATGTCCGGCTGGGGGCGGCCCGCCCCCGAGGACCTGACCGACGACCCCGCGGCGCTGGCCGAGGCGGCCCGGCTCCACCTGCGCGAGCGCTTCCTGAAGACCAGGGTGGCGATCTCGGGGGCCAACTTCGCGATCGCCGAGACCGGCACGATGGTCGTGCTGGAGTCCGAGGGCAACGGCCGCATGTGCCTCACGCTGCCGCGCACGCTGATCAGCGTGGTCGGCATCGAGAAGGTGCTGCCGACCTGGCGCGACCTGGAGGTCTTCCTCCAGCTCCTGCCGCGCAGCTCCACGGGGGAGCGGATGAACCCCTACACCTCCATGTGGACCGGGGCCGCCGAGGGTCAGGAGTTCCACCTCGTGCTGCTCGACAACGGCCGCACCGGCGTCCTCGCCGACGAGGTGGGGCGGCAGGCGCTGCGCTGCATCCGCTGCTCGGCCTGCCTCAACGTCTGCCCGGTGTACGAACGCGCGGGCGGCCACGCGTACGGATCGGTCTATCCCGGGCCGATCGGGGCGATCCTGACGCCGCAGCTTCGTGGCATGGGCTCCGAGCTCGACCGCTCGCTGCCGTACGCCTCCTCGCTGTGCGGCGCCTGCTACGAGGTCTGCCCGGTGGCCATCGACATCCCGTCCGTACTGGTGGAGCTGCGGGCCCGGGCCCGCCACCCCTGGCCGGAGCGCGCTGGGATGGCGGCGGCCGGGTGGGTGTTCGAGCGGTCGGGACGGCTGGCGCGCCTGCAGCGGGCCGCGGGACGGCTGCGCCGCGTCGTGCCCCGCAGGCTGCCCGGGCCGCTCGGCGGCTGGACCGACACCAGGGACCTCCCCGAGGTGCCCCGCGAGTCGTTCCGCGAATGGTGGGACCGCACGGACGGAGGACGCCGATGAGCTCCCGCGACCTGATCCTCGCCCGGGTCCGTCGCGCCCTGGCGGGCGTGCCCGACGTCGAGATCACCCGCGCCTACCGCGGGCCCTCGCCGACGCCGGGGGAGATCCGCCTGTTCGAGGAGCGGGTCCGCGACTACCGCGCCCAGGTCCACCGGGTGGACGAGGCGGGGGTGGCCGAGCGCGTCGCGCTGTCTCTCGCCGGGCGCGGGGCGCGGCGGGTCGTCGTGCCCGCCGGGTTCCCCGCGCCGTGGCTCGCCGCCGCCGACGTCGAGGCGGTCGCCGACGACCCGCCGCTCGGCGCCGACGACCTCGACGCCGTGGACGGCGTGGTCACCACCTGCGCGGTCGCGATCGCCGAGACCGGCACGATCGTCCTCGACGCCGGCCCGGGCCAGGGCCGGCGAGCGCTCACGCTGGTGCCCGACTATCACCTGTGCGTGGTGCGGGCCACCCAGGTCGTCGCGGGGGTGCCGGACGCCGTCGCCCGGCTCGCCCCCGCGCGGCCCCTGACCTGGATCAGCGGGCCCTCGGCGACCAGCGACATCGAGCTGAACCGGGTCGAGGGCGTCCACGGCCCCCGCACGCTCGACGTGCTGATCGTGACCTGAGCCTCCGGATCAGAAGCGCAGCAGCGCGCCGATGCCGTCGGGTGACTCGAGGCGCGGGACGAACCACAGCTCGGCGTCGGTCGCGGCCACCGCCCGCGCGAGGGCGGCGTCCGCCCGTTCCCGCATGGGCTCCTCGACCCCCCAGGCGGCCAGCTCCGCAGGGTCGGTGGACAACTGCGTGGGCTCGGGCCCGATCCACAGCATGGCCGTGGAGGACGGGTCGTCGTGCATCAGCACCGTGCCCACCCGCCGGTCGCGGAGCGCGCGTGCCGTCTCCGTCAGGCCCGCCACGGCGTTGCCGGACGCGTACGTGTTCAGCAGCTCCTCGCAGCGCCGATCGGTCCAGGCCCGGCAGGCCCCTTCGACCTCCTGCCGGAAGTGGTCCAGGTCGGCGCCCGGGGCACGGCTGCCGTGCTCGGCCACCGTCAGCCGCCGTACGACGTCCTTGGCGAGGTAGTCGGTCACGAGCGCGCGGGCCTTGGGGTCGCCGGCCAGCACCACGACCTCCGCGCCGATGCCGTGGGCCTCCTTCTCCACGACCTCGGCGAGGGCCACGGCGTTGCGGCGCCAGCCCTCCTCGACCTCCCGGTCGAAGTTGGCCTGCGACCAGCCGCCCTGGCCGGTCTTCTGGAGCGGCCGGTCCGGATCCGCCACCTCCACCGTCAGCTCGCGCCGCTGTCCGTCGGCCACGACGGCGACGTCGCCTCCGGCCCGGTCGGCCAGCACCTCGACGTGCGGGACGTGCTCGCCGCGCTGCGCGAGCAGCGGCACCACGTGGGGAAGCGGCGACCACCGCGCGGTCTGGCGGCGCGGCCGGTGGGCGAGCGGCTCGGTGAGCACGACCTCGCCCTCCCTGGCGAAGGCGGCGCGTCCGGGCGCGGCCCACACGGGGTCGAGCATCAGCTCGCCGATGGGGTCGAGGGCCGAGGCGGGCGCCCCTTCCTCGGTGAGCCGCTCCCGGAGATGAGCCCACCGCCGCTGGATCACGTTGGCCGCGCCCTCGGCCGACCGATCGGTGTCCACGTATACCGACGCGTACGGGCCGCCCCGCTCGTACAGCCCGCGAATGAAGTCCAGTCTCACGGGCCCTCCCTACCAGCGCTGCCGTTCCACTCCCAGCCCGAGTGCCTCCGCCACCTCCCCGATGTTGTGGAACCTCATCTCGGGCAGCCGCCGTACGGCGTCGATCACGGCGTCGGGGGCGTTCTTGCGTTCCGCGTGGGCGAGCAGCTTGGCCGGGTCGGCGGGGAAACCGGCGTCGCTGAGCCAGGTGGCGAGGTGGCTGCGGCGCTCCACGTCGGCAGGGGTGATGCCGAGCGGCGTCCCGGGTTCGCGGCCGGGCGGCTGCCGGCGCGGCGGAGACATGTCCTCCTCGGGCTGCTGCGTCGGCTCGGTCTCGCGCCACTCCTCGGCCCGGCTGGTGCCGGCGCCCTGCACGAGGCCTTGCGTCTCGTGCTTCTGCTGCTCGTCGAGCCGGCGGCCGTGCTTGGCGCTGCCGCGTTGGATACTCATGACCTCACCTCCCGATTAGGGTCACTGACGTGCCTCGTACCCGGACCGCCTGCCCCAAACATCGGGAGCGGTGAGGCCGTGTCCCACATAACCTGCGGCGGGCGAAAAATCCGCTTATGTGATGGAGTGACGCATTGTTCGACGAGCGGCTGACGATCAACACGGAACGGCTGATGCTGCGGCCGTTCGGGCCCGGGGACGCGGGCCAGGTGCGGGCCATCATCGAGGACGGCGCCCATCCCACCGCGCTGCCGCCGGGCGCGCCCGGGCACGCGTCCGGCATCGCGCAGTGGCTGTCGTACGGCGTGCACGAACTGTGGCGCTCGGGCCAGGGCATCCACCTCGCGATGCACGCGCGGGACGGGGTGGTCGGATCGATCAGCGTCTTCAAGACCCAGTGGGGCACGGGCACCGCGGAGGTGGGATACGGCGTGCACCCCGCCTACCGCCGCCGGGGATACGCGACTGAGGCGGTCCGCGGGCTCGTCGGCCGCCTGCTCGGGGAGGGCCCGCTGCGCCGCATCGAACTGCGGGCCAACGCCGACAACCTCGCCTCGATCAGGGTCGCGGAGAAGGCCGGCTTCACCCGTGAGGGGCTGCTCCGCGGCGCCGGATTCGAGGACGACGGCCCGCACGACCTGGTGGTCTTCGGCCGGCTGCGCGGCGACGAGCGGTCGGTCCCGCGCCGCAGGATCGAGAGCGAGCGGCTGGTGCTGCGGCCCTTCGTCCCGCAGGACGCGTTCGACGTCGTCGACGCGGTGAAGGGCGATGCCGAGATCGCCCGCTGGATGCCGTGGGCGGAGGGGTACACGCTGGAGCGCGCGCTTGAGTGGTGCACCCGGCTCGCGCACGCGAACGGCCCCGGCTATGGTGGCAACTTCGCGATACAGCCGAAGGACGGGGAACGGCTCGCCGGAGCCATCGGCGTGCAGCGGGAGGACCACGAACGCGGGGACGCCGAACTGGGGTACTGGATCGCGCCATGGGCCCGCCGCAGGGGGTACGCGGTGGAGGCCACGCAGCTGGCCACGGCCCACCTGTTCGACCTCGGCTTCCACAGGGTCCACCTGCTGGTCGCGACGGGCAACCGCGCCAGTCAGGCGGTCGCGAGGAAGGCCGGGTTCATCGAGGAGGGCATCATGCGGCAGGCGCTGCCGGTCCCGGGGGGCTGGGCCGACGCCGTCCTGTTCGGCATGCTCAACGGGGAAATTTCATGGCAATAGGTAAAGAATCCCCCTAGTCGCTGTGCCCATCGGTCAAGTGGCCACCATGATTGGGGGCCGGAAGGCTATCCTCGCCAGCCGTGAGCCTCCCGCCGGCCGGTGAGCGCGCGTCCAGAAGCGGGAGACTTCGCCCCGGCATGCACACGGGCGGCGCCGGCCCGGACGGGGGCGGGGGATTGTGAACGACACGCAGGTCAACTGCAGGGGAGATCAGCTAGATGAAACCGCCGCTGCTGCTCATCGGCCACGGCACCCACGATGAGACCGGCGTCGCCGAGTTCGGCAGGTTCGTTCACCGCCTTCGCTGCCGCCTCGACGGGCTTCCCGCCGAGGTGAGCGGCGGCTTCATCACGAACGCCCGCCCCCCGCTCGGCGACTCCATCGCCTCTCTGGTGGCCCGGGGGCACCACCACCTGATCGCGGTGCCGCTCAGCCTGACCGGCGACCGGCGTGCGCTCGGGGACATCCCCGGCACCATGGCCCTGGAGCAGGAGCGGCACCCGACGCTCGAATACGACCTCGGCCGCCCCCTCGGGCCCGACCCGCGTGTGCTCAAGCTGCTCGCGGAGCGGCTCGCCGACGCCCGCGCGGAGATGCCGCGGTTCGTGACCGACGAGCCGCCCGCGGAGATCGGGCCCGGCGAGACCGCGGTCGTCCTGGTCGGGCACGGCTCCACCGACCCCGCCGTCAACGCCGAGGTCCACCGGGTCTCGCGGCTGTTCTGGGAGACCCACGCCGCCGACCTGCTGACCGTGGAGACCGCGTACGTCTCGCACACCCGCCCCGGCGTGCCGGGCGGCCTGGAGCGCTGCCGCAGGCTCGGCGCCAAGCGCGTGATCGTCCTGCCGTACGTCCTGTTCGCCGGCGGCGTCCTCGAACGCATCTGGGCGCAGGCGCTGGCGTACGGCGCCAACCACGAGGGCCTCGACATCCGCTGCGCCGAGGTGATCGGCGACTGCGAGGGCCTCGCCGACGTCGTGATCGACAGGTATGAGGAGGCGCTCGCCGGGGGCGGCCAGGCCTCGGCGCCGGCGGCGCGCCGCCCGTCCACGGTGCTGCCGGTGACCCGGCCGTTCCCCCCGGGGCGTACGCCGGACGTGGTGGGCCAGGGCGCCGAGAACGGCGCCGGCCTCGTGACCGCCATCGCCCCGCGCCTTGACACGACCCGGGACACCGGCACCGGCACCGGGCCCCTCGGCGCTCCGCTGAACTCCGCGTCCCTGGAGCTGGACCCGCTCGACGTGGACGCCTTCGAGGTGGACGCCTTCGACGTGGAGGCGTTCGACGCCGAGACGCCGGAACCGGAAACGGAGGGCGAGATCGAGGCGGATAGCATGATCGGCATGGCGGACCGCGGCGACGCGGGCGAGGAGCCCCGCGGCGATGCGCCGGACGGGCCGCTCGCCCAGCCAGGAGTCGCCAGCGCGGTGTAGCCGGCGCGGTGTAGCCGCCGCGCAGAAGGAGAGAGCATGACGTCCCTCGGCGAGACGATCGGCGCCATCCGCCCGGTCGAGCCCGGCCCCATGGCGGAGGCAAGGGCCCACCAGGACAGGCTCACCAAGCCGAGCGGCTCGCTCGGGGTGCTCGAGGACGTCGCGGTGCGGCTCGCCGGCATCGCCGGGACGTGCCCGCCGCCGCTCCCGGTCCCGGCCGCCCTGGCGATCTTCGCCGCCGATCACGGCGTGCACGCGCAGGGGGTGAGCCCCTGGCCGCAGGAGGTCACCGCGCAGATGGTGGCCAACTTCACGGCGGGAGGAGCGGTGGCCAACGCCTTCGCCGCCGAGGTGGGCGCGTCGGTGACCGTGGTCGATGTGGGCGTCGCGGCCGACCTGCCGCCCGCGCCCCGGCTGCTCGACCGCAAGGTCGCGTACGGCACGGCCGACCTGTCGCAGGGGCCCGCCATGACCCGGGAGCAGGCCACGGCCGCCCTGACGGCCGGGATCGAGGTCGCCCGCGACCTGGTGGACGCGGGCGGGCGCTGCCTGGTCACCGGCGACATGGGCATCGCGAACACCACCGCGTCGGCCGCCCTGATCTGCGCCTTCACCGGACGGCCCGCCGCCGAGGTCACCGGGCGGGGCACCGGCGTCGACGACGCCACCCACGAGCACAAGATCGACATCGTACGGCGGGGCCTGCGGGCCAACGGAATCGCCGAGGCGGGAGCCTTACCTGACGGGGCCGACGAGGCGCTGCGCGTGCTCGCGGCGGTCGGCGGCCTGGAGCACGCGGCGATCGCCGGGTTCGTGCTCGGCGCCGCCGCGGCCCGGGTGCCCGTCATCCTCGACGGGGTGATCGCCGGGGCGGCGGCCCTGGTGGCCGGCGCGCTCGTGCCCGACGCGATCGGCTACTGCCTGGCCGGGCATCGCTCGGCCGAGCCCGGCCACGCGGTCGCGCTGGCCCATCTGGGCCTCGATCCACTCGTCGACCTGCGGCTGCGCCTCGGGGAGGGAACCGGCGGGCTGCTCGCCCACCCTCTGGTCAGCGCGGCGGCGCGGGTCATGCACGAGGTCGCCACCTTCGACTCCGCGGGCGTGGCGGACAAGGGCGCGTGAACCCCAAGGTGAGGCCGTGGGCGACCGCCTCGTGGACTCACAAGTCTCATCCTGTGAATGTCGCCCGAGCCCAGCGGGTAGGTTTGCCTCCTAACAATGCACGCTTGACGCAATAGGGAGACAGGGGTCATGGCGCCCTACCTGCTCGGCCTCCGCCTCGATGGGCGGCGTGTGCTCGTGGTCGGAGGCGGACGCGTCGCTCAGCGACGGGTCCCCGCACTGCTCGACGCTGGCGCCTCCGTCACCCTGGTCTCGCCCGGTGTCACCCCGGCGCTTGACGACCTCATCGCCGCCGGGCGGGTGACCTGGGAGCGGCGGCCCTACCAGGTCGGCGACTGCGACGGCGCCTGGCTGGTGCACGCCTGCACCGACCACCGCGACGTCAACACCGCGGTCGCCGCCGAGGCCGAGGCCAAGCGCATCTGGTGCGTGCGGGCCGACGACAAGGACGCCTCCGCGGCCTGGACCCCCGCCAGCGGGCGGGTGGACGAGGTCGGCGTCGCGGTCACCGCGGGCGGCGACCCCCGCCGCGCGGCCGGCATCCGCGACGCGATCGTGGGCGCGCTGCGCGACGGCACCGTGGACGCCCGGCGGCATCGCACCAAGCCGGTCGGCGTCGCGCTGGTGGGCGGCGGTCCGGGCGACCCCAGTCTGATCACCGTGCGGGGACGCCAGCTCCTGGCCCAGGCCGACGTGGTCGTGGCCGACCGCCTCGCGCCGCGCGCGCTCCTGGACGAGCTGTCGCCCGACGTCGAGCTGATCGATGCGGCGAAGGTGCCGTACGGCCGGTCGCTGTCCCAGGAGAAGATCAACGATCTGCTCATCGAGCACGCCCGCAAGGGCAGGTTCGTCGTGCGGCTGAAGGGCGGCGACCCGTTCGTCTTCGGTCGCGGCGGCGAGGAGATGATCGCCTGTGCCCGGGCGGGCATCCCGGTGACCGTGGTGCCCGGGATCACCAGCGCGGTCGCGGTCCCCGGCGCCGCCGGAGTCCCGGTCACCCATCGCGGGGTGAGCCAGGAGTTCCACGTCATCTCCGTGCACGTCGCGCCCGGCGACCCCAGGTCCACCGTCGACTGGCCCGGATTGGCGAGATCGACGGGAACCCTGATACTTCTCATGGCGGTCGAACGGATCAAGGAGATCGCCGAAACGCTGGTCCGAGACGGACGTTCACCGGAAACTCCCGTGATGGTGGTACAGGACGGTACTCTTCCGACCCAGCGAGCCGTTGCCGCGACGCTGTCGACCGTGGCGGAACGGGTGACCGCGGCCGGAGTGCGGCCTCCGGCGATCGTGATCGTCGGCGAGGTCGTCAAGGTCGGCCAGGAGATCGAAATGGTGCGAGCGGAGCGGGTCCCGTGAGATCGGCAGCCAGGAACACGCCCGACCACGGGGCCGGTGCGGGTTCCGGCGACGCCGTGACCGAGGAGCGGGACATCGAGGAGCCGTACGCCGGGCAGCCGGACGCCGGGCAGCTGGACGCCGAGGAGCACCCGGAGTCGCCGGGTGAGCAGACCATCGCGTTCCGCCCGATCCGCGACGACGAGCCCGCGCCGTCCGCGCCGTCCGTCGCCGACGCGGCCGAGGACGCCCCCGTACGGCCCGACGGGGAATCCGGGGGCGAGCCGGCCGACGGCGACGGCGAACAGGACGCGGAAGACCCGGCAGACGCCGTCGATGCCGAGGACGCGCAGAACCCCGAGGACTCGGAGGGCCTTGAGGACGACTCGGACGGCGCCGCGGATGCCGAGGACGCCGAGGACGCAGAGAACGACTCGGAGAGCACGGAGGACGTCGCCGACGAGCACGAGCCCGACGGTGATCGGGTCCGTTCGTTCCCGATGCCGGAGCCGGTCTCCGCGGCGCTGACCGAGGCGCTCAACCAGCTCCGTACGGCGGTGAAGGGCCTGCACTTCGGTCTCGACGTGCCGGGCTCCGAGGAGGCGCGCAAGGCGCAGGCGGCGGTCCTTGCACAGCTCGACGACTACGTCATCCCGCGCGTTCACACGAGCACCGCGCCCGCGCTGATCGTCCTGGCCGGTTCGACGGGGGCGGGCAAGTCCACCATCGTCAACTCGCTCGCCGGGGGGAAGGTCTCGGCCACGGGAGTGCGCCGCCCGACCACGGCGACGCCCGTGATCGTCTGTCATCCCGACGACCACGAGTGGTACGCGCGAGGCGACCTCCTCGGCGGCCTGAAAAGGCTCGAAGAACCCACGAGGGACGCCCCGCCTGGCAGCGTGGTGCTGACGTCGAGCCCGTCCCTGCCCCGGGGACTCGCGCTGCTCGACACCCCCGACATCGACTCGGTCGTGGAGGAGCACCACGAGATCGCGCACCGCATGCTGGACGCCGCCGACCTGTGGGTATTCGTCACCACGGCGTCCCGGTACGCCGACGCGCCGTCCTGGGGCCTGCTGCGCCGGGCCAAGGAGCGCGGGGCGCGCCTGGTCATCGTGCTGTCCCGCGTGCCCCCGCGGTCGCGCGAGGTCGTCGTCAAGCACTTCGGCCGGATGCTGAACGAGTACGGCCTGGGCGAGGTCGACCGCTTCGTCATCAACGAGACGTCCGTACAGGACGGGCGGCTGCCCGAGATCGAGATCGCGGATCTCCGCATATGGCTGTCCGCGCTGTCGGTCGACGACGAGCGGCGCGAGGCGGCGGTCAAGTCGACGCTGAACGGCGTGCTGAACAGCTTCCGCACGCGGCTGCCCGCGCTCGCCCGGCACCTCGAGACCCAGGTCGCCCTGCGCGCGGATCTACGCTCCGACGTCGACGCGGCCTACATGGGCGCCCTGGCGCGGATCGACGAGGCGACCAGGGACGGCTCGCTGCTGCGCGGCGAGGTGCTCGCGCGGTGGCAGGACTTCGCCGGCTCGGGCGACCTCATGCGCACGCTCCAGCTGCGCCGTGGCGCCAAGGGGCACCAGCAGGGCCCCGAGCGGGTGCGCGGGCTGAGGACGGCCCTGCGGGCGGGCCTCGAAGCGCTGGTCAACTCGGCCGTCCAGCAGGCCGCGGAGGAGGTTGTGGCGCGCTGGAGGCAGCGGGCGGGCGCGGGCGACCGCCTGGCCGCGACACCGGGGCTCGGCCGCCCGGCGGAGGAGATCGCCCGCAGGACCACCAGGACCATCACCGCCTGGCAGGACCACGTCACCGAGCTGATCCGCACCGAGGGTGTGACCAAGCGGTCGGTGGCGAAACTGATCTCCTTCGACGTGGAGTCGCTCTCGCTGATCTTCATGATCGGCCTGCTCGGCTACGGCGCCACCGACGCGCCGGCGGGCGCGGGCACCGGCGCACTGCCCCAGCGGCTGCTGCGCGGCCTGCTCGGCGCCGAGTCGCTGCGCAACATCAGCGCCAAGGCCCGCAGCGACCTGCGCGCCCGCGTCGGCCTGCTCTTCGACGAGGAGACCCTTCGATACGTCGACGCGCTCGACAGCGCCGGCATCCCGGACGAGGCCGCGGCGACGCGGCTCTACCAGGCAACGTACAACCTCGAGGTCGCACGATGACGGAGCCGATCCGGCAGATCACGCCCGGGCACGTCTCCGGCACCACGGTGAGGAATCCATGACGGCTGTCAGCACCGCCGAAACGCAGCACGGACTCGGCTCCAGGCTCGCCGCCCTGGCCAAGATCGTCGAGCTGGGACAGGGCAGGCTCGACCCGGCGCTGGTCACGGAGGCCGCCCAGCTCCTGCTGCGCGCGGGCGACCGGCTCAAGCTGTCGTCCGACCACACGGTCGTCGCGCTCGCCGGCGGCACGGGCAGCGGGAAGTCGTCCCTGTTCAACGCCGTCTCCGGGCTGGAGCTCTCGCCCATCGGCGTACGCAGGCCGACCACGGCGCGCACCCACGCCTGTGTGTGGGGCATCGACGGCGCGGGCCCGCTGCTCGACTGGCTGCAGATCCAGTGGCGGCACCGGTTCGCCCGCGCCAGCGCCCTCGACAAGGGCGAGAGCCAGCTGCACGGGCTGATCCTGCTCGACCTGCCCGACCACGACTCGATCCGCGCGCTCACCGACCACGAGGCCCACCGGCTGATCCAGGTGGCCGACCTCATCGTGTGGGTGCTCGACCCGCAGAAGTACGCCGACGCCTCGGTGCACCGGCGTTACGTGACCGAGCTGACCGGGCACGACGCGGTGACGGTCTTCGTGCTGAACCAGTCCGACCGGCTCACCCCGGAGGAGCAGGCGGAGTGCGTGGCCGACCTGGAGGACCTGCTCCGGCGTGAGGGCGTCGCCCATCCTCGCGTGGTCGCGACGTCCGCCACCACCGGCAGGGGCGTCGACAGCCTGAAGGCCGTCCTCGCCGAGTCCGTGGCCGCCCGGCGTGCGGCCTACCAGCGCCTGGAGGCCGACCTCGACCGGCTGGTGCCGCGCCTGCTGAAGGACGTGCCGGAGTTGCTGCGAGTGGAGCCCGCGGTGGACGGCGCGCGGCGTGCCGGGCTGGTCGACGCGCTGTGCGACGCGATCGGCGTCTCCGCTCTCGGCGAGGCCCTCGAGAACGTGTACGCGGTCCGGTCCGCCGACTGGGTCGGCTGGCCGTACGCGCGCTGGGCGGCCAGACTGCGGCCCGACCCGCTCAAGAGCCTGCGCCTGGGGGCCGTGAAGGACGACATCCGCGGCCTTGTCGCGAGCTCGGTCACCGCTCAGCCCGCCGAGGTGGACAACGCGGTGCAGGCGCTCGCCGACGGGCTGACGACCGGCATGCCGGAGGTGTGGCGCGACGGCGTGCGCGAGGCGGCCCGCTCGCGGGTGGACGAACTCCCCAAGGCGCTGTCGGACGAGCTGTCGGAGGTGGCTCCGCCGCTCGACCGGGTGCCCGCCTGGTGGTGGCTGCTGAAGATCTGGCAGTACCTCCTGGTGGTCATGTTCGTCGCGAGCCTCGCCTGGGCGGGCGCGATCCTCGCGTACGGCGTGTTCAAGGCGGGCCGTCCGCCGGCTGAGGTGCTCGGCGACGTGGCCGTGCTGCCCTGGGTGGGGCTGATGATGATCAGCGTCCTCGGGCTCGGCCTGTTCTCGGCCATGGCGAGCAGGAACTTCGTGGTGCTCGCCGCGGGCAAGGAACGCGACCGGCTGGAGCACGACATGAGACGCCGGGTGGGCGTCCTGGCGCAGGACATGGTCGTGCAGCCGATCGAGCGTGAGCTGAACCGCTACAACGAGTTCTTCGGCGCGATGGCGGCCGCCCGGCGCTGAACGCCTGCCGCCGCACGGACGCCGCCCCAGGCCGAACGGCCTGCCGCCCGCCTGCGGACGAGCAGGCGGCCGGGCGCGTTGTCCACAGGCGCGGCTTCGTCCACAGAACGGGTTTCTGGCCCGCGAGACGGTGGGGAGCGCGGCCAGTGTGTCCCCGGAGCCCGGCGAGTGACCGGGCCGGGGAGGCACTTCGATGAACGACATCTACGTCACGCTGAGCGGGAACGTCACCGACGACCCCAGGCAGTACCAGTTCCGCGACGGCTCGCGTGTCACCTCGATGCGGATGGCCGTCAACAGGCGCGTCCTCGACCAGCAGACCAACACCTGGCAGACCAGGGACACCACCTACTACACCGTGCGCTGCTATCGGGGGCTGGCGGACAACGTGCAGCAGTCGATCCGCAAGGGCCACCCGGTCGTGGTGTACGGCAAGCTGCGGATCAAGCAGTTCGAGCGCGACGGCGAGCAGCGGTTCTGGGCGGAGATCGAGGCCGGCTCGGTGGGCCATGACCTGAAGTGGGGCATCGCCACGTTCGAGAAGCCGATCCGGGCCTACTCTGCGGGCGCGCCGAGCGACGGCGAGCGCCAGGCGATGGAGGACGCGACGCGGGAGTGGGAGCTGACCGGTCACACCGGCCCCGGTGGAGCCTCCGTCGCCGACGCGGGCGGCGACGAGGCGTTCGACGCCCTCATCGGCGAAAGAGGCACGAACGACGCGGGCCTGCCGGTCCCGGGAGCGCGGGCGATCGCCGGCGTCCGCCCCGCCGGCGGAGCCTGGCAGGGCGACGAGCCATCGCGGACCGGCGGCACAGAGGAGTCCGGCACGGAGGAGAGCGGCACGCAGGAGACCGGCACAGGGGAGACCGGCACAGGGGAGACCGGCATGGAGGATGACGCGACGGAAAGCGGGACGGACGGGGCGACGGACCCGGAGCGCGGCCTGCGGGAAAGCGACGAGGCCGCCTGGCTCCCGCCCGCGCTGGCGGCCTAGCAGTCCGGTTCGGGCACAGAGCCCAGGGTTCGGACAGAGCTTGAGGTTCGGACAGAGCTTGAGGTTCGGACAGAGCTTGAGGTTCGGACAGAGCTTGAGGTTCGGACAAAGCTTGAGGTTCGGACACAGAGCAGTGCGATGCGCGTGACCTCCGAGCGACTCACGCATGTCCGGCGGCGGCTGGAGGTGCCAGCCGCTGAGCTTCCGCCCCTTTGGCCCGCCGGGATCCGGCGGGCCAAAGGGCCAAAGCGCTCCGCTACGCGTCCCCGCTCCCGCCCTGCCGGATCGCCCCCGGTCATAATCGGCTCATGGGGAAGAGCTATGAGCGGATAGACGGTAGATTGCGCGCCTTCATCGAGGCGCAGCGCATCTTCTTCACCGCGACCGCGCCGCTGGACGGCGAGGGCACCGTCAATCTTTCGCCCAAGGGCCTGACCGGCTCGTTCGCCGTGATCGACGAACTCACCGTGGCCTACCTGGATTTCGCCGGCAGCAACGCCGAAACGATCGCCCACCTGCGCGAGAACGGCCGCATCACCCTGATGTGGTGCGCCTTCGACGGCCCTCCCAATATCGTGCGGGTGCACGGTCGCGGAGAGCCGGTCTTCCGCGACGATCCACGGTGGGCCGGCCTGATGCGCCACTTCCCGGACATCGACCCGAGCCGGCACGGCCTGCGCGCGATCATCGTCGTGACCGCCGAGAAGATCCGTGACACGTGCGGGTACGCCGTCCCGTTCATGTCGTATGAAGGGGACCGCCCGCTGCACGGCTCGCGGTTCGAACGCGAGACCGACGAGTCGCTCGACGCGTACTTCCACAAGAAGGAGCACATCGCGACCAGCATCGACGGCCTGCCGGGTCTGCCTCTGCCGCTGCCGCCGCTTCCCCGCACCACGTAATCCCCGGCGGGCGGAGCCGGTCTGCTCGCCGCCCGAGACGAGATCTCAGAGGCTTCGCGGGGCCCCGGCTAGGTGATCCAACAGCGGGTCGCGCAAACCGCCGCAGATGCCTCCTTAGGCCATCAGATGCAGATGGCCATCGTGCCAAGGTAGCGGTTCCCGTCGCGCATCGCACACTCCGCAACTATTGTGTTACTCATCGTGAGATGGGCTTCGGCTACTGGGGGGGCGGGATGACGGCAACCGGTCAGACCTCGGCCAGGCCGCGAAGCGCGATCTGCTGGCGAAGTCGATGGCCGCTGCTGGCCCAGCCGCCCGCCCTCGTGTCCTATGTGTGCGCGATCGTGGCGTTCGACGCGGTCCTGATCGCGGTGCTGGCGAAGTCGACCCCGTTCCACGCTCACCACCTCACCATGTTCGGGGCGCTCACCGTGTGCGGCGCGGTGTGCATCGAGGCGACCCGCCGTCTCGGCATGCCCGCCGGTGTGTCCCGTGACCTGCTGTCCGCGTGGTGGTTGCCGGTGGCGTTCCTGCTTCCGCCGGTCTACGCCCTGCTCGCGCCCATACCGATGCAGATCCTGCTGCAGCTCAGGGTCCGGGCGACCGTGCTGTACCGCCGCGTGTTCAGCGCGGCGGCGATCGGGCTCGCGGCGGCCTCCGCCTCGGCCGTCTTCCATCGCTCGGTCCCCGTCCCCACGCGCCTGTCGGCGGGGGAGGGCGAGCCGATCGCGGTCGCGGCGGCCTGCGCGGTGCTGTTCACGGTCCTCAACACCGCGCTGATCGCTGTCGCGGCGCACGCGTCCGACCCGGAGGGCCGCTGGGGCGAGGTCCTGTGGGACCGCGAACGCGTCCTGCTCGACGCGGTCGAGCTCTGCCTCGGCGTCCTCGTCGCGGTCGTCTGCGGCCTCAACCTGGCGCTGCTGCTGCTCGTCCTGCCGCCCGTCGTGCTGCTCCAGCGGAGCCTGCTGCACGCCCAGCTCCAAGCCGCGGCCCGTACGGACCCGAAGACGGGGCTGTTGAACGCGGCCGCCTGGCAGCGGGAGGCGGACACGGAGATCGTCAGGGCCCAGCGGACCGGCGACGCTCTCGCGCTGGTCCTGGTGGACATCGACCACTTCAAGAAGGTCAACGACACCTACGGCCACCTGGTGGGCGACCAGGTCCTCGCCCAGGTGGCGGCCACCCTCCGCACGCAACTGCGCGAATACGACGTGGTGGGGCGGTTCGGCGGCGAGGAGTTCGTCGTGCTGCTGCCCGGCGCCGACGTGCACGAGGCGAGGCGGGTGGCCGAACGGCTGCGCACCCGGGTGGGCCGGATGGTGGTCCCCGCCGAGCAGGCGACGGTCACGGTCACCGTCTCCGCCGGGGTGGCCATCATGAACGTTCACGGTGAGGACCTGATCGAGCTGCTGGCCGCCGCCGACCTCGCCCTCTACCGCGCCAAAGAGCTCGGCAGGGACAGGGTCTGCCTCCCAGCCGCCCCACTGGCCCCACCTCCTCGCAGCGCGGACGGCGCTGCCGGTGCGATCCCCTAGGCTTGAAGGTATGCCGGAGTACATCTACACGTTGCAGCGCGTGCGCAAAGCGCACGGTGACAAGGTGGTCCTCGACGACGTCACGCTGTCGTTCCTGCCGGGGGCCAAAATCGGCGTCCTGGGCCCGAACGGCACGGGCAAGTCGACGCTGCTCAAGATGATGGCGGGGCTGGAGCAGCCGTCCAACGGCGAGGCCCGGCTGATGCCCGGCTTCACGGTCGGCATCCTGCTGCAGGAGCCGTCGCTCAACGAGTCGAAGACCGTGCTCGGGAACGTCGAGGAGGGCGTCGCCGAGACCAAGGCGATGCTCGACCGGTTCAACGAGATCGCCGAGCAGATGGCCACCGACTACAGCGACGAGTTGCTGGAGGAGATGGGCCGCCTGCAGGACGCGCTCGACCACCGCAACGCCTGGGACCTCGACAGCCAGCTCGAGCAGGCCATGGACGCGCTGCGCTGCCCGCCGCCCGACGCCGAGGTGGCCAAGCTCAGCGGTGGCGAGCGGCGCCGGGTCGCGCTGTGCAAGCTGCTGCTGGAGCAGCCCGACCTGCTGCTGCTCGACGAGCCCACCAACCACCTCGACGCCGAAAGCGTCCAGTGGCTGGAGCAGCACCTGGAGAAGTACCCCGGCACCGTCCTGGCCGTCACCCACGACCGTTACTTCCTCGACAACGTGGCCGGCTGGATCCTGGAGCTCGACCGCGGCCGGTGCTACGCCTACGAGGGCAACTACTCCACCTACCTGGAGGCCAAGGCCGCGCGTCTGAAGGTCGAGGGCCAGAAGGACGTCAAGCGCAAGAAGCGCCTGGAGGAGGAGCTGCAGTGGGTGCGCTCCAACGCGCGCGCCCGCCAGACCAAGAGCCGCGCCCGTCTCCAGCGCTACGAGGAGATGGCCGCCGAGGCCGACAAGTACCGCAAGCTCGACTTCGAGGAGATCCAGATCCCGCCGGGCCCGCGCCTGGGCACGACGGTCATCCGGGCCGAGAAGCTGAGCAAGGGCTTCGGCGACCGGCTGCTGATGGACGAGCTGTCCTTCGACCTGCCGCGCAACGGCATCGTCGGCATCATCGGCCCGAACGGCGTCGGCAAGACCACGCTGTTCCGGATGATCACGGGGTCCGAGACTCCCGACACCGGCGCCATCACGATCGGCGAGACCGTCAAGATCTCCTATGTCGACCAGAGCAGGGCCGGCATCGAGCCGAACAAGAACGTCTGGGAGGTCGTCTCCGACGGGCTCGACCACATCAAGGTCGGCAACGTCGAGATGCCCTCGCGGGCGTACGTCGCGGCGTTCGGCTTCAAGGGCCCCGACCAGCAGAAGCTCGCGGGCGTCCTGTCGGGCGGCGAGCGCAACCGGCTCAACCTCGCGCTCACCCTCAAGCAGGGCGGCAACGTGCTGCTCCTGGACGAGCCCACCAACGACCTCGACACCGAGACGTTGTCCAGCCTGGAGAACGCGCTGCTCGACTTCCCGGGCTGCGCCGTGATCACCTCGCACGACCGGTGGTTCCTCGACCGCATCGCCACCCACATCCTGGCGTGGGAAGAGGGCTCGAACTGGTTCTGGTTCGAGGGCAACTACGCCGACTACGAGAAGAACAAGGTCGAGCGCCTGGGTGCGGACGCCGCCCGCCCCCACCGCGTCACCTACCGCAAACTCACCCGCGACTGAGCCGGGCTTTCCTCGCGCCGTCCACGGGCCTGCGTCCCCCGCCGCCGAGCGGGGGACGCAGGCCCGTTAGGTTTGACCGGTGACCGAGCTACGCCATCCTCCAGAGCAGCTGACCCGCTTCGTCTTCGAGCGCAAGGTGCGCTTCGCCGACATCGACAGCTTCGGCCACGTCAACAACGTCCGCTTCCTCGACTACCTGGAGGACGCGCGGGTGTCCATGCTGTGGGAGCGGCCGCGTGAGGTCGCCGGCCGCAGGCAGGACCTGGTGGTCGCCCGGCATGAGATCGACTATCGGAGGCCCCTGACCTTCCGCCCCGATCCCGTCCGCGTCGAGGTGTGGGTCACCGAGATCTCCAGGGTGCGGTTCACCCTCGCGTACGAGATCCGCGACGACGACACGCTCTATGTCGAGGCACGCACGGTCATGGTCGCCTACGACGCGGCCGCGGCCCGCCCTCGCAGGCTCGACGAGGACGAGCTCGCGTATCTCAAGCGGTTCTCCGCCGGCGCTCCGTGACCGGCCGCGGCGGCCGGAGCCGGCGGCCGGTCCGGAGGCGGGGCGAGGTCAGCCGGTGAGCAGCCAGGCCGCCGTGTCGGCGGGAAGGGCGGTGCCGTCGAGCGTGCCGCTGGTGACGAGCACCTGGTCGTGGGGCGGGAGCGCCACGGCGCCCTCGCCGCAGTTGATCACGCAGAGCAGCCGGCCCCGCTGGAAGAACAGCGTCTCCTCCGGCGACTCCAGCCAGGCGATCGCGTCGGGCAGCGTGCCGCGCAGCTCGCGCCGTGCCTGCAGCACCCGCCGGTAGAACCACAGCGTTGAGGACGGGTCGGCCGCCTGCCGTTCGGCCGTGAGGTCCGCCCAGTCCGTCGGCTGCGGCAGCCACGACCCGCCGGGCCCGAAGCCGTACGGCGGCTCGGTGCCCGACCAGGGCAGCGGCACCCGGCAGCCGTCGCGGCCCGGCACTTCGCCGTTCGACCGCGCGAAGATCGGGTCCTGCCGCGCCTCCGGAGGCAGGTCGGTGACCTCGGGCAGCCCGAGCTCCTCACCCTGGTACAGGTAGGCCGACCCCGGCAGGGCGAGCATGGCGAGCAGCGCCGCCCGGGCCCGTGCCAGACCGGCCCCGGGGTCGAGCGACCCCTGGCCGTAGCGGGTCACGTGCCGAACGACGTCGTGGTTGGACAACACCCAGGTCGGTGAGGCGACGGCCTTGAGGGTGTCGTCGATGACCTTCCTGAAGGCCGTGGCCGACCAGGGGGCCTCCAGCCAGGCGAAGTTGAAGCTCTGGTGCAGCTCGTCGGGCCGCACGTACAACGCGAGGTCCTCGGCCGAGTCGGTCCAGACCTCGCCGACGGCGACGCGGGTGCCGGGATAGGAGTCGAGCACCCGCCGCCAGTCGCGATAGACGTCGTGCACCTCGGGCTGACTCCAGATCGGCGACTTCGAGGTGAAGCCCGGATCGGTGTCGGGCAGTCCCTCCGCCTTGATCAGGCCCATCGCGACGTCGATCCGGAAGCCGTCCACCCCCCGGTCGAGCCAGAACCGCAGGATGTCGAGGAACTCCTCCCGCACCTCGGGGTTGCGCCAGTTGAAGTCGGGCTGCTCGGGCGCGAAGAGGTGGAGGTACCACTGCCCGTCGGGGATCTGGGTCCACGCCGGGCCCCCGAAGGTCGACAGCCAGTTGTTCGGCTCTCCGTGGCCGCTTCCGCCGCCCTCGGGACCGCCGTCCCTGAACATGTACCGCTCGCGCTCCTGGGAGCCCCTGGGGGACGCCAGGGCCTTCTGGAACCAGGGGTGGGCCGACGAGCTGTGGTTCGGCACGATGTCCACCATCAGCCGCAGGCCGTGCGCGTGCGCGTCGGCGACCAGGTCGTCGAAGTCGGCCAGCGATCCGAACAACGGATCGACGTCGCGGTAGTCCGCCACGTCGTAGCCGCCGTCGGCCATGGGGGAGGGGTAGAAGGGGGTCAGCCAGATCGCGTCGACGCCGAGCTCGGCGAGGTACGGCAGGCGGTCGCGGATTCCCGCCAGGTCGCCCGTACCGTCGCCGGAGGCGTCGGCGAAACTGCGGACATAGATCTCATAGACAACGGCATCACGCCACCAGGGGGTTGTTTCCATGAGTCTTGGGCTGCCCGCTGCTTCCGTTACTTATGCGTTGACCATGCTGTGGGCGGCGTAGACGAGGTAGTCCCACAGTTGCTGTTCGCGCTCGGCCGGCAGGTCGAGGGAGCGCAGGGCGTCGCCCATGTGCCTGAGCCAGGCGTCTCGTGCCGCCTCGTCGATGACGAACGGCACGTGCCGCATCCGCAGCCGGGGGTGGCCGCGCTGCTCGCTGTAGGTCCTCGGGCCGCCCCAGTATTGGATGAGGAACAGCCGCAGCCGCTCCTCCGCGCCGCTGAGGTCCTCCTCGGGGTACATCGGGCGCAGCAGGGGGTCTTCCGCGACGCCCTTGTAGAACCGGCGGACGAGGCGCTCGAAGGCCTCCTCGCCGCCGATCGCCTCGTAGAAGGACAGGGTCTGCTCGCTGGTCACGATCTCAGCCTAAGTCAGCTACCGATAGGTAAGGTCAGGCGGCGAAGGTGAGGCTCTTCTCATCGAAGGCCCGCTTCACCCGCAGGCGCAGCTCACGGGCCACCTCCAGGTGCCGCGCCGGCACGGTCTTCACGCTGATCCGGAAGATGACGGACGAGCCCGAGACCGACTCCAGGCCGAAGACCTGCGGCTCCTCGACGATGACCGTGTCCCGGTAGTCCGGGTCCTCCCACATGTCGTGTGCGAGGCCGTTGAGCAGCTCGCGGACCGTCGCCACGTCGCTGTCGTACGGCACCGGCACGTCCACAAGGGCCCTCGACCAGCCCTGCGACTCGTTGCCGATCCGGGTGATCGTGCCGTTGCGCACGTACCAGACCTTCCCGTCGGCGTCGCGCAGGCGGGTGATGCGCAGCGTGACGGCCTCCACCGTGCCGACGGCCACCCCGGTGTCGATCACGTCGCCCACGCCGTACTGGTCCTCCAGCAGCATGAACATGCCGGCGATGAAGTCCTTGACCAGCTCCTGGGCGCCGAAGCCGACCGCCACACCGATGATGCCGACGCTCGTGAGCAGCGGCGCCAGCTCGACCCCGAGCTTCGCGAAGATCATCAGCGCCGCGGTGCCCAGGATCACGACGGACGCGAGGCTCCGCAGCACCGAGCCCATCGTCTCGGCGCGCGCCCTACGGCGCTCCGTCATGATCGCCGCAGCGGCTTCCGTACTGGTCAGCACGGACTTGCCGCGCAGCCGCTCCGGCAGCACGCCGACGCTGGCTCGTACGGTGAGCCGGGTGATCAGCCGGTGCACGACGTTCCGGATGATCAGTGCTCCGGCCAGGATGAGGGCGATCAGCAGCAGCACGTCCACGATGCCCGCCACGAGCTGCACCCAGGCGGGAAAGGTTCTGCCCGGCAAGGTGCTGTTCAGGATCGTGCAGAAGATGCCCTCGTTGTTAGCGCACGCCTCCGACACCTTCGCGACCATCGCATCCGCGTCGGGCACGATGGTCGGCTCAGGGCTGGGCGTCGCGGGCGACAGCGGTAACACGAGGTGGATCCCCCCCGGATCGGATCAGCGGCAGTTCTTGAACGTAGCCAATACTGCCGAGTGATCCGGCCTCCGTCACATCGCCGGGGAAGACGGAAGCGCGTCCCGTCCGGGGCCGCGGAGGGCGGACCGGACACGCTCCAGTGACGGTGTGGCAGGGCGCGGGCGCGCACCCGGAAGCGCGCCCGGCGCCGTTCTCCGAGCGGGGATCCCCCTCGATCACCGTCCGGCCCACCTGCTCGACAGGGCCGGACGGCGGTCCATGGCGACCGGCGATCCGGTCGGCCCGCCCGCGGCATGCGGACGGGGTCGGGGCGGGCGGGACGCCGCAGCGTCGCCGTCGCGCCGGGGCGGCGCGACGGCCACGCTCCGCACCGGGCGTCCTGCCCGCCCCCTGAGGCCGCGGTGGATGCGGCGGCCCACGGCGACTGCGCCTGTGCTTTCACACTGGGGGCCGCCGCCTTCCCCTACTCGCTCACCGCGGCAAGCACGCGGGCCACCTTCGTGGCCGCTCCGGCGGGGTCGTCCGCCCGGTGCATCCGCTCACCCCAGGACCACCAGTAGTCGGCCGCCTGGCAGACGACGTTCTCCGTGAGGCTCGTCGCGTCGGGGTTGATCACGCGTACGTAGGCGCGGCCCGACGGGGTGCGCACGACTCGCGCGAGTAAGCCCCGCGCGTCGAGTTCGGCCACCAGATGTTCCAGGTGCCGGAAATCGTCCTCCCCCACCGTAGGTCCTCCTTCATTTCCGTTCACGGGCGGAATGTGCACTTTGCGTTCTCGTCTGTTCACTCTGGTGCGCCAAAGATGGCTCACAGAAGTGCTCGGGTCAACGAGGGCGAGAAGCCGTTGAGGTGGAGGAAAACCCATGTTGGTTGAAAGAAAACCCCCATCGGGAGACGATCCTTAGTCGGCACGTTCAAGTTGGGGGCTTGGCCGCGCCAACTATGGTCCATCATTATGGTGTGGTCGGAGTGCGACGAGTAAGTCACTCTCCGTCACGAAGCGAGGACCGCTCGAGACCACGGGCTGCGAGTGCGGCCGGCCACGAGAGAGGGGCCGGAATGTCCGGCAGGCAACACAGGGAGACGGAGATCGCGCGCCGGATCCGGGCGCGGGGCCTGGCCACCGGGCGCAGCCTGGCCGAGATCGCCGAGGAGATCCACAACGACTGCGGGCCGCAGTTCGGCACGACTCGGATCAAGGCACATCGCCTCTCGCACGGCGTGGCGCTCGCCGACGTGATCGAGCAGGTGCGCGCGCTCTTCGAGAGGGACGGAAAAGCCGTCCCCGGCATCGGCGAGACGCTACTGTCCGCGTACGAGTCGGGCATGAAACGGCCCGGCCCGGAGTATCTCCACTACCTGTGCTCGGTCTACCGGGTGGAACCTCTGGCCCTCGGGTTCGAAAGCCCGTGCATCTGCGGCCATGGACACCTGGCCGAACCAGGTGGCGGGGACTCAGAACAGGACAGACCCATCACTTCACCCGCTCCGTGGGGTGCGCCGGCCCCGTCGGGCGGCGGCAGCCATCCGGTGGACGGGGGCGAGGAGGACGAGAACGTGCTACGGAGGACGCTGTTGAGGCTCCTCGCCGGCGGCACCGTCGGGGCGGTTGGGCTCAAGGAGCTCAACGAAGAGGTGCTCGGCGCGGTGGAGAACCTCCGCCGGCGGATGGACGAGACCATGGTCACGGCCACCGTCTCGCCGGCGATGCTCGACCAGTGGGAGCAGGCCACGACCGGCTTCGGGCGGCAGTACATGAACACTCCGCCCGTACGGCTGCTCTGCGACGTCATGCTGGAGTTCACCGCCGTACGCAAGGCCCTGGACCGCAGGCAGCCCATCGACGTGCAGGAGCGGCTGTGCCGGATGGCCGCCCAGCTGGCCGGGCTCTCGGGGATGATCATGATCGACCTCGGGGACCAGCGGATGGCCCGCTCGTTCTTCCGCACCGGCCGGATGGCGGCGGACGAGACCGGCGACCGGGCCCTGCGCGCCTGGATCACCGCCCGCGAGGCGCTGGTCCCGCTCTACTACGGCGACCCGCGTGAGGCGCTCACGCTGGCGAAGAAGAGTCGCGACCTGGCCGGCCACACCCCCTGCGCCGCGCGGACCATGGCGCCCGTGGTCGAGGCGAGGGCACTGGCGAAGATCGCCGGTGTCAACGGCTCGCGGCACGAGGTGGTCGAGCAGGCCAAGCGGGCCCTGCACCGCGCCAGAGCCGCCTTCCAGCAGATGAACGACAGTGACCGGGAGGACCCGGCCTTCGGCTACACCGAGCGGCAGCTCTACTTCTACCAGGGCGACGTCCTGGTGAAGCTGGGGCAGACCGTGGAGGCCGACGTGATCCTGCAGCAGGCGCTCGACAAGTACACGGACGAGGACCTGCTCGACCAGACCCTGATCCGCTTCGACCGGGCGCTGTGCCGGCTCATCGACGGGGACGTCGAGGCCGCGCTCAAGCTGGGCCAGGAGGCCATCGAGCTGGTCGACAAGGACTACCGGACCGATCTGCTGCTCAAGCCCGCGTACGACCTGGAGAAGGCCGTCAGGGCCAAGTACGGCGACTCGCCCCAGTTGCAGGCCTTCCGCGAGGTGGTCAAGCAGAGCCGGGTCACGATCCCGCCGGAGCTGCTCCGGGACGCCGGGTGACGTGGGGACCGAGGAGGACGTGTGGCAGGAGACGCGCTGGCGGGAGATCTCAAGCCGGGAGATCCCGTGAGAGGCGGGGAGAGCGGGCCCGCGCCGCTGAGGATCCGGCGATACCGCTGGTCCGACCTCGACGCGGTGTGGTCTCTTCATCAGATCGGCCTGGCCCAGGTGGGCGTCGTGCCGGGTGACGGCGTCTACTACGACGACGACTTCCCCCGGATCACGGAGGTCTACCTGGCCGCCGGGGGCGACTTCCTGGTGGGAGAGGTGTCCGGGGCGGGGCTCGTCGCGATGGGCGGCCTGCGGCGCATCGACGCCGACACGGCGGAGATGTGCCGGCTCCGGGTCCACCCCGATCACCAGCGGCGCGGCTACGGCGCGGCGATCACGCAGGAACTCGAGGATCGGGCGCGCCGGCTCGGCTACAGGATGTTGCGCGGCGACACCACCCTGCGCCAGGTGGCCGCGCTGGAGCTCTACCGCAAATCCGGCTGGCGGGAGCTGCGGCGCGAGGTACGCGGTGACAACGTGGTGATTTATATCGAGAAGCAGCTAAATGGTGTAGTGTCTCCGCTTTTCTCCCGATAGATAATGCTTCCATCCCTTGGCGGATAGCTGATCCCTGCGAATACTTGTGCCTTGTCCGCAAGAGTGGGGAAAGAGGCATGATGAAGAAGATCATTATCCGTAAGCCGGGGACGACCAAGCTCAGCGGCACCTCGAGCGTCATCCACAAGGGGTGAGGGACCACCCGAGCCACATCTGGGTCCGGGGAGACCTCTCCCGGGACCGCGTGGCGGCCCTCCACGCTCTTGCCTCGGAGGTGCCGTCTCCCGTGGCGCCCGTCGTCAACGGGCACCGCCGGTTGCGCGGTCCGTACACGATCGGTGGCGCGATCCTGCGCGCCCTCGTCCCGGTCGCCTTGGAGCGTTCCCCGGGCCTGGTGGCGGAACACGACATCGAGATCCGCGCCGTCGCTCCCAGTCTGCGCCCTCTGGTGCCCGCGCGGCGGCAGACCATCGAGGGCCGTCTGACGGAGGACGAGCGGATCCTCGTGCCCGCGCCACGCCGGACGCTGCGAATCGCCAACGGGATCGCCGAGTTCGTCCGCGACTGCCTCGAAGAGCCGCGGACGCTGCTGGTGGACAACCTGCACGAGGCGGATCCGGCCGACCGCGAACTGCTGATCGTCCTGGCGCGCCGGGTGCCGGCCCTGACGCTGGCCCTGGGTTCCGCGGAACCCCAATGGGAGGGCGTGCGGCTGGTGGAGGCCCGGGCCCAGGGCGGTCCGCCCGACGACTACGTCGCCTCGGACTGCACCTCCGACGATCCCCGGGCCTACCGGGCGTACCTGTCGCTGCCGCCGGAGGAACGGGCGCGCCGGCACGACCGGCGCGCCGCCGAGCTGAGCAGCGGCGCCGCGGCCGCGGAGCACGCGCTGGGCGCGGTGCCGTATCACCTGGAGCACGGCGGCGACCGCGACGCGGCGGCGCGGTCCCTGTGGGCGGCGGTGGACCACTGCGTCACCGAAGGCTTCCTGCACGCGGTCGTGGAGCTGGGCGTGCGCGGCCTGCGGCTGGTGGAGCCGGGGTCCGACCTGTGGTGGCGCTTCACCCACCGCACGGCGACCGCCCTGGCGGGGCTGGGCCGGCGGGCGCAGGCACAGGAGCTGTACGACCAGGCCCGGAGGGTCAGCGTCGATCCGGCCGTGCACGCCGCCGCCGCATACGGCACGGCGATGCTCGACGCGCGCGACCGCGATCCTGCGCGGCGCGACCTGGCCAGGGCCAGGGCCTGGATCAACGAGGCGATAGCGATCTCCACGCTGCTGCCCGACCGGCGGACCCGCGCCTTCAAACTCGGGTTCGACCAGAACGGCCGCGCGCTGATCGAGCTGCGGGAGGGGCGGGCCGACGAGGCGCTCGGCCTGGTGCAGTCGGCCATCGACCTGGCCGAGCGCGACCTTCCGCCGGACGCCCACCCCGTGCACCGGATGGTGCTGTTCGCCAACCGGGCGCAGCTTCTCGCGCGCATGGGCCGCAAAAAGGAGGCGCTGGCCGACTTCGACCGTGCCGTGGCGATCGACCCGGGCTTCCCCGACCACTATCTCGACCGGGGCAACCTGCTGTTCGAGATGGGACGTACGGACGAGGCGCTGGCCGACTACGAGACCGCGATGCGGGTGAGCCCGCCGCTGCCCGAGGCGTACTACAACCGGGCGGAGCTGCGCCTGGCCGCCGGGGACCTGGACGGCGCCAAGGCCGACCTCGACCACGTGCTCGACCTCGACCCCGGCTATCTCGACGCGTACGTCAACCGGGCCGGCGTGCTGGAGATGATCGGCGAGCACG
Organism: Microbispora sp. NPDC046973; assembly: GCF_040644495.1. Classification (NCBI taxonomy): domain Bacteria; kingdom Bacillati; phylum Actinomycetota; class Actinomycetes; order Streptosporangiales; family Streptosporangiaceae; genus Microbispora; species Microbispora sp. NPDC046973. The sequence continues at coordinate 492,279 of NZ_JBEYWQ010000004.1, forward strand.
AGGCCGCCAGGCGCGACGTCGAGGCGGGGCTCGCCCTCGACCCCGGCAACGCGCACCTGCACGGCGTGCTCGGGCAGCTGGAGACCGAGGCGGGCCGCTACGCGGAGGCCGCCCTGGCCTTCGACGCGGCGCTGGCCGCGGACGCCCGCCTGGCCTCGGCCTGGGCGAACCGCGCGACCCTGCGGTTCGAGACCGGCGACGCGCGGGGCGCCGTCGACGACCTGACCCGGGCGATCGAGCTGGGCGAGGACGCGGCTTTGTACTTCAACCGGGCCACCGCGCTCGACGCGCTCGGCCGGGGCCGTGAGGCGCTGCTCGACCTGCGCCGGGCGCTGGCGCTGGCCCCCGGCGACCCCGACGTACGCGCGGCGCTGGAGCGGCACGAGAAGGAGGGATGACGCGGGGGAGCGCTCACGGCGGGCGGCCGGCCGGTCGTCCCGCCGTCCCCGTTCCATCTGCCCGCACCCTCTGATGCGCTGGCCCTACCCTTGAAGCCGACACCGTCACCTGTCGAGGATCTGAGCATGAGCGCTGAATATGTGCTGACCCTGTCCTGCCCGGACCGGCCCGGAGTGGTCGCGGCCGTCTCCGGGCTGCTGGCCGGGAAGGGCTGCAACATCATCGAGAGCCAGCAGTTCGGCGACCCGGTCGAGGAGCGGTTCTTCATGCGCGTGCAGTTCTCCAGCGGGCGCGCCTTCGACGAGCTGCAGGCCGCGTTCGCCTCGCTCGCGTCGGAGTTCGCCATGGAGTTCCAGCTCTTCGACCTCGCGGTGCGGACGCGGGCGCTGGTGCTCGTCAGCCGGTTCGACCACTGCCTCAACGACCTGCTCTACCGGGTGCGCTCGGGCCTGCTGCCCATCGAGATCGTGGGCGTCGCGTCCAACCACCCCGACCTGCGGCCCCTCACCCAGTCGTACGGCGTGGACTACCACCACCTGCCGGTCACGGCGGACACCAAGCCGCGGCAGGAGGCGGAGATCCTCACGCTGGTCGACCACTATCAGGCCGACCTGGTCGTGCTCGCCCGCTACATGCAGGTGCTCTCACAGGAGATGTGCGCCAAGCTCGCCGGGCGAATGATCAACATCCACCACTCGTTCCTGCCGTCGTTCAAGGGCGCCAAGCCGTACCACCAGGCGTACTCCCGGGGCGTGAAGCTGATCGGCGCCACCGCGCACTACGTGACGCCCGACCTCGACGAGGGGCCGATCATCGAGCAGGAGGTCGCGCGGGTAAACCACACCCACTCGCCCGAGGACCTCGCCGCGATCGGCCGTGACCTCGAATGCCAGGCGCTGGCCCGGGCCGTCCGCTGGCACGCCGAACACCGCGTGCTGCTGGACGGCCACAAGACCGTCATCTTCCCGCGCTGACCTCTGCTCTGCGCCTCAGCCGACCTTCAGGCCGGTGTGCCGGGCCAGGAACGCGAGCTGGTCGGCCGAGAGTTCGACCGACCGGCTCACGGCCCTGGCGCCGTGCCCCACCTCGGTCTCGTTGCGCAGCAGGATCGGCCGGTCGCCCGCCTGGGCGTGCTGCAGGGCCGCCGCCATCTTCCACGCGTGCAGCGGGTGGACGCGGGTGTCGGAGGCGAACACGGCGAAGAGCGTGGCCGGGTAGGACACCCCCTCACGCACGCGGTGGTACGGCGAGTAGCTCCACAGCCAGGCGAACTCCTCCGGCACGTCGGCCGAGCCGTACTCGACGTTCCAGGTCGCCCCGAGACCGAACTTTTCATACCTCACCATGTCCAGCAGCGGGGCCAGGCAGACGACGGCGGCGTACAGGTCGGGGCGCTGAGTGAGCGCCGCGCCGACGAGCAGGCCGCCGTTGGAGCCGCCGGAGATGGCGAGCCGGTCCGGGCTGGTGACGCCGGTGGCGATGAGGTGCTCGGCCGCGGCGTGCAGGTCGTCGAAGACGTTCTGCTTCTTGCCGAGCATGCCGTCGCGGTGCCACTGCTCGCCCTCCTCGCCGCCGCCCCGAAGCTGGGCGACCGCGTAGACGCCGCCCGCCTCGACCCACGCCAGCGTCGTGGCGGAGAACCCCGGGTTCATCGGGACACCGAAGCCGCCGTAGCCGTACAGGATGGTGGGACGGGGCCCGGAGCCGGGGCGCGAGGTGATCAGCATGCGCACCTCGGTGCCGTCCTTGGACCGGTAGACCACCTGCTCGGTCGTCGCCTCGGGCACCTCCACCGCGCCGGGAGGCGCCTCCCAGAGGGAGGTCTCGCGGGTGAGCGCGTCGTAGTGGTACACCGCGGTCGGGGTGATGCCGTCGGTGTAGCTGAACCAGGCCTCGTGGCCGCCCTCCGGACGTTCGAAGATCCCTCCGATCGAGCCGAGCCCCGGCAGCGGGACCTCGCCGATCCGCTCACCGCTCTCCAAGGCGTGGACGGAGATCTCGCCGATCGCGTGCCGGGTCCAGCCGACGAGCAGAACAGGCTCGGCCATGCCGTCGAGGATCGCGAAGTCGGACAGCACCGCCTCGCGGTCCTCGGGGATCAGGTCGCGCCAGTGCTCGGGGCCGGGCGTCTCGGGAGAGGTGACGCAGACCCGCCCGCGCGGGGCGTCGAGGTCGGTGAAGACGTAGAGCCGGCCGTCGCGGCCGAAGTGGAGCCCGGTCTGGGCGTCGACGTCCTGCTGCACGGTGACCAGTTCCGGCGCCTGCGGCGACGAGGCGACCAGGTCGGCCACCCACAGGTCGTTGCGCGGGGCGGTGCCCCGCGAGGCGGAGACCGACAGCCACCTGCCGTCGAGGGAGACCGAGACTCCGTAGTAGTTGGTCTTCTCCAGGCCCTCGCCGAAGATCAGCACGTCGTCGTCGGGGGAGGTGCCGACGCGGTGCAGGTAGACGCGCCGGTGGAACTGCTCTTCGCCGGCCGGGACCAGCGAGGGCGCCAGCCTGCGGACGTAGTAGAACGCCTCGCCGCCGGGCAGCCAGGCCACGGGGGAGTAGCGGCAGCGGTCGATCGGGCCCTCGACGACCTCTCCGGTCGCCACGTCGACGACGTACAGGCGCGACTCCTCGTCACCGCCGACCGAGATCTGGTAGGCCAGCCGGTTGCCCTCCTTGTCCGGCTGATAGGAGTCGAGCGTGGTCAGGCCCGAGGGGTCGAGGGCGGTGGGGTCGAGCAGCACGCGCTCGCCGTCTCCGTCCGCGACGTACAGGACCGGGTGCTCCTGGTCGGGAGCCCGGCGGGTGAAGAAGCGGCGCTCGCCGCGCCAGGACGGCGTCCCCACCGACCCGGAGCGCAGCAGTTCGGCGATGCGTGTGCGGAAGTGGTCGCGACCTTCCAGTTCGGCGGACCGGAACAGGGTTTCCTGCGCGTCCAGCCACTCCTTCGTCGCCGGATCGTCCGGATCCTCCAGCCACCGGTACGGGTCGGGGACGGGCGTTCCGTGGAGATCGTCGACGATGTCGTCACGGCGGGCTGGTGGGTACGGCACTCGGCTCATGCTGGCACTTTAAATCAGCCGGACGACTGCGACGGTACATCGTCCGTACCCGGCCAAGACGGGAATAAAGGGGTGAACAGCTGGGCATACAAGCAGCAGGCGTTCCAGTCGTTCACCTCACGGACCCTTTTTATGGGGTGGCGAAGGGGCCGCCGAAAAGGCCACACTTTGGTGAAGGGCGGTGCCGTGGTGACGATCCGCTGGGCCGTCCGGCGGAGGTCCCTGTGACGGAAGCACCCGGGTCCCAACCGACGGGGCCACAACCCAGGCGCACAGCCGAGACCGCTGTGGAGGCCGGCTGATGCGCCAAGTCCTGCTACTCAACGCCACATACGAACCGCTGACCACGCTCTCCCTGCACCGGGCCGTCATCCTGGTGCTGCGAGAGAAGGCGGACGTCGTCCACCGTGACGGCCGGGGCGCGGTCCTGCGCTCGGCCACCCGCACGCTCGACGTCCCCTCGGTGATCCGGCTCCGGCGTTACGTCCGCATCCCCTACCGGACGCGCATCCCGCTCACCCGGGCGGCGCTGATGCGCCGGGACAACTTCCGCTGCGCCTACTGCGGCCAGCGGGCCGAGACCATCGATCACGTCATCCCGCGGTCCCGGGGAGGCCCCCACACCTGGGAGAACTGCGTCGCCTCGTGCATGCCGTGCAACCACAGGAAGGCCGACAGGCTGCTGGAGGAGATCGGGTGGGCGCTGCGCGTGGCCCCCGTGGTGCCGCACGGCGCGCACTGGCGGCTCATCGGCGCGCAACTCGACGGCGATCCGCAGTGGGCGCCCTACCTGTCGGAGACGGCGGCCTGACGGGTGACGTCATGAGGTGGACGATCACGGCCGACGTGGAGGAGTACGCCGCGGCGGCCGAGCCCTGGCTGCTGCGCGATCCCGTCCGCAACTCGGTCATGCTGACCGTGCTGCGCGGGATCCGCAGCGGGCAGTTCACGATCGACCCCCTGCTCGCCTGGCTGGAGGAGGGCGACACGGTGGCGGGGGCGGCCTGTCAGACGCCGCCCTATCCGCTCGCGCTGGGCGACGTCCCGCTCACGGCGCTTCCCCTGCTGGCGCGCGACCTGATCGAGATGGACCACGACGTGCCCGCGGCCGGCGGTCCGGTGGCCGTCGCCGAGGCGTTCGCACGCGCCTGGTGGCGGCCGGAGACACGCCGCCGGGCCGAGCGGCTCTACCGGCTCGGCGCACTGCGGGCTCCCTCCGCGCCGGGGAAGCCCCGCGTCGCCGGCCCCGACGACCTGCCGACGGCCGTGCGCTTCTTCCGGGAGTTCCAGCACGAGGCACACGCCGAGCGGACGGCAGATCCCACTCCGGTCGTCGCCGCGCGTGTCAACCGCGAGGAACTCGTCCTGTGGGAGGACGACGACCGGCCCGTGTCCATCGCCGGGGTCTCCGCGCCGATCGCCGGCATGTCGCGGATCGGGCCCGTCTACACCCCGCCCGGCCTGCGCGGACGCGGGTACGGCAGCGCCGTCACCCACGCGGCCAGCAGGAAGGCGCTCGACGACGGCGCCACCGAGGTGCTGCTGTTCACCGATCTCGGCAACCTCACGTCGAACTCCATCTACCAGCGGCTCGGCTACCGGCCCATCGCCGACTACGCCACCATCCACTTCGCCTGAGGTCCCCCCAGAGCGCTCGCGGTCGCGCGCCGAGCCTTAATCTGGACGCATGCCTCGCTATGACTACCGTTGCCGCGCGTGCGGGTCGACGTTCGAGCTCAACCGTCCCATGGCGGAGGCCGGCGATCGGGCGGTGTGCCCCTCCGGCCACGACGACACCGTGAAGCTGCTGTCCACCGTGGCCGTCACGGGCAGGGCGTCCGGGGCCTCCTCCGCCCCCCGCCCGGCGGGCGGCGCGGGTGGCGGTTGCTGCGGCGGTGGCTGCTGCGGCGCCTGAGCCCTGCTGTTTCCGGCTGGGCCCTGCTGTTTCCGGCTGGGCCGTGCTGGTTTGGCTGACTGTGCTGTTTTGGGTGAGCGTGCTGTTTTGGGTGAGCCGTGCTGTTTCCTGCCGCCCGGCGCGGGTCCTGCCGGTGCGGCCCGCGGGCGTGGGCGCCACGCCCGCGGGCCGGCGGGGTCAGGCCGCGGAGGGCCGTCTGGTGCGCGATCGCCGCTGGAACGGCAGGTAGCGCTGCGGCAGGTGGGCGCGGGCCGGCAGGTCGGTCGGCTCGACCGCCAGGATGCGGTCGAAGCGGAAGGCCCTGATCGACCGGCGCATGCGGCACCAGCCCACCAGGTACCAGAACTCGCCGTGGACCAGGCAGGTCACCGGCTCGACGTCGCGGACCGTCATCCGGCCCGCGGCGTCGTGATACTGGATGCGGATCACCAGGCGCGCGGTGATCGCGTTGGCCACCGCCCGCGCCCGCCGGGCGACGTCGGTGGGCAGCGGGGTGGTCAGGGTGGTCAGAGTCGTGGCGATGACGTCGTCGTCCAGATCGAGGTGCTCGAAAGCGTGGCGCAGACCGCGCCGGGCGGTTACCGACTGCGGGCCGGCGCCGAGATGAGCGAGCGACAGGGCGAGGGCGGCGAGTTCCTCGGCGGTCAGCGAGTGCCGAATGACGTTGGCCATACCCCGACAATAGCGACGAGGACTGACATTTTTCCGAACGCCTTCTCGGGAAAAGCGCTAGGTTGGCCTGTCCTCCCAGCCACCGTTTCCTGTCTGGGACGCTTGACCGCCGGCGTGGAAAACGGCTTTTCCCGCCCACACCGGCCACTGTAGTTTCTTCGGCGTGTATCCCGCCATCGAGCCGTACGAGCGCGGGCACATGGACACCGGCGACGGCCATCTCGTCTATTGGGAGGTCTGCGGGAACCCCGAGGGCAAGCCCGCGCTCGTCGTCCACGGCGGCCCCGGCTCGGGCTGCACCCCCGGCCGGCGCCGGGCCTTCGACCCCGCGCGCTACCGCATCATCCTGTTCGACCAGCGCAACTGCGGCCGGAGCCTGCCCCACGCGAGCGACCCGGCCGCCGATCTGACGACCAACACCACCCACCACCTGATCGCGGACATGGAGCGGCTGCGTGAGCACCTCGGAGTCGAGCGGTGGCTGCTCCACGGCGGGTCCTGGGGATCGACGCTCATCCTCGCCTACGCCGAGGCCCACCCCGAGCGGGTGTCGGAGATCGTCATCGCCGGCGTCACCATGACCCGCCGCTCCGAGATCGACTGGCTCTACCGGGGAGTCCGCCGGTTCCTTCCCGAGCAATGGCAGCGCTTCCGCTCCGGGGTTCCCGAGGACCGGCGTGACGGCGACCTGGTCGCCGCCTACGCGCGGCTGATGTCCGACCCCGACCCCGGCGTGCGGGCCAAGGCGGTTCGCGACTGGGTGGCGTGGGAGGACGCGGTGATCGCGCACGAGGTCAACGGCAAACCGGACGCCTACAGCGACCGGCCTTCCGACGCCCTGCATGCCTTCGTCAGAATCTGCACGCACTACTTCTCGAACGCCGCCTGGCTGGAGGAGGGTGTCCTGCTGCGCGACGCGCACAAGCTGGCCGGCATCCCCGGCGTGCTCGTCCACGGCCGCCTCGACCTCGGGGGACCGCTGGAGACCGCCTGGCAGCTCGCCCAGGCCTGGCCGGACGCGCGCCTGGTCGTGGTGGGCGACGCGGGCCACACCGGCAGCGACGCCACGCGCCGCGAGATCGGGGCGGCACTGGACGGCTTCGCGGGCGGATGACGCGCTGAAATTTTCACCGGCAGGGCTCCGCCGGAAATAACGGCAAGCAGGATATTCGAAACATTTCGCCGAATCACTCGTAGGAACTCCGCGATCGCTGCTGCATATCGGATTTCGGCCGCGCGATCGGCCGGCGGCGCGTTTCGGGCCCTCGGTGGAGGGCACTTTCAGCCGGCTCGGTGTTCCGGCCTGCCGAAAAAGCAGATGATTGACCGTTCCTGGGGGAGGTGGTGCATTCGCTGTGGCTGATTTCAGATGCGGGAGAAGGGACATCAATGTTCGCTGTGAATCCAGCCCGGAGGGTGCTCGCGCTCGGTGCGGCGCTCGTCACGACCGGCGTGCTGAGCCTGGCGCTCGCCCCCAGCCCTGCCATGGCCGGCACCGTCACGCTGCAGGCCACGGTGGACTGCCTCAACTACAACAGTTTCGGGGACACCAGGGACTGGTACCCCATCTCCCCGTCCGTCGGCGCCTCACCGTACGGCGGAGGAGGGGCGGTGCCCTACTCCAGCATGGTCGCGGTCCCGGCCACGCATTCCTGGCAGTTCGCGCAGACGCTGCCCAGTGGGACGACGTCCGTCAGCGTCTCCGCCAGGTGCAGCGAGGGCCATTCGTACGACCTCACCGGCTCCACGGCCGGCGTCAGCATTCCTGCGGGAACCACCACCGTGACCGCCACCTGGGCGTGCACGACGGCCCCGGTCTATCCCGGTCCGTGGATGACGAACTGCAGCGTGCAGTCGGTCTCCTACAGCTGACCGGTAGGAACACGTGGGGCCGCCTCCGAGGAGGCGGCCCCACACGACCTTAGGTCGTGTCTGACAAATCATGGCCCTGCTGCGCGTGGCCCAGGCGGCGCCTCGCTGCGTTGTC